>CACXCS010000048.1 GCA_902766255.1 uncultured Bacteroidia bacterium | reverse complement strand
GGCCTTGTCACTGAAAGTCCCGGAGTTAGCCCATTCAAAGTCACCCGTTGTAGAACCGCCTGTGCCCACAAGAGTGAAAGGCTGGTTCTTGTCTGTCCAACCCTCATCGTTTACATAAACACCTATCTGGTCGCCTTCGGCCCACACCAGCTGGTTGCTGGCATTCATGTCGGCTTTGGTTGGAGAAATCAAGGCCTCGATGGAGGCTTTGAAAGTAAAGCGCTGAGAGGCAGGATTATCATTAAATATCTCTTTCTGGCAAGAGAAGAAAAGTGTAGCGGCAGCTACGACAAATAATAACTTTTTCATAATCGTCTCTCTTTTAATCATCGTCTTCATCCCATGAACCGGTCACGGTATTCATTGTTTCGGCACTTCCTTGCAGGAAGCCATAAGTCCTCACCTCGATAATGCGGGTGCGGGGTGCATCATAAACTGTTTTTACCATATTATAAAGTATTAAGTTATTCTACTTTAACTGTGGTGTACTGTGGTACAGATATGCAAAGGTACATATAATATTGTAGATTACCAAATTGAGGGGCTTAAAATATCATCGAAGAAGATTTTTGCAGCCTGAATGTTGTGTGTTTTTATGAAAAGTGACGTTAAAACGTGATGTCTATGCCAAATACTTTTTTCGAAAATGATCGTCACGCATCCTTAAGCACCATTTTTTCTGAGGTGGTAATGGACAAAAAGATCAAGGCAGCCTTTACGTGTATACGAAAGGCTGCCTTGATCAGGTATTTGCCTGGTTTACAGGCCTGCTTCCTGAATGCTAGCGGGTAAAGAATCCAATGGTGGATTTGACCGAGCGGTTGTTGGATGTCAATTCGCCCAGACCTTTGACTTGCATCTGTGTGGAGCCGCCGCCGTCGAGGTTCATGGCGTAGTCGCAGCCAATCCCCTTCATCACCCTGGCCATTCCGGTAAGGGTGATATTCGATGTTACCACAACCATATACATTTTTCCTGTAGAGGAGTTGTATCCTATAGCAGTCCTTGGACGCGAAGAGCCGTAGATGTTTCCCGCCGTAGTCTCCCAGAGCTCATAGTTGGTATAGTAAACGCCCGTTGAGATCTTGTCTTCGCTTACGCATACTTTGCCGCCGTAGAGCAGCATAGGGCCGGTAGAAAGAGCCTCGGAGGGCGCCCACGACCTTGCCGGGCCCGGGCCGGACGAGGAGGTAACTTGCGGATATACAGCGGTTCCAGCAGGAATTGGACGATCAAAGAAATAAGGCGTACCGCTTATCAGCGAGCACCAGTAAGCTCCGGGTGTGCCGGAAGCATCAACTCCCAGGATGGCACGCGTAATGGGCTGCCATGTGGTAGTATATGTGTTGCTGTACCCCCGGCAGGCCGAAATACCGTCGTCGGAAGAGTTGTTGTAGCGCAGGGCACCGCCGGTGTAGGCCAGACCTATGTTCCCCTGTGTTCCGAATATCTGTCCGTTAATCAGAACGAGTGCGCCGCTGGACGAAAGCTGCGAGGACATGGAGATGGCGCTCGTGGTTCCCATCTTGGCGTTGTTCACCCCCAGGCGAATGGAGGAAGAAGACGAACAGACAGCCTCTGCAGCGTACCCGTTATAAGAGCCTCCCGCCTTGAAACTGTATAGAGAAATGCCGCTTGCAGGAGCCTGCATTGAGGTTTTGCTGATAGAAAAGCCGTCCGGCTGACTGCCCAGTGCAAGAGTCTGGACGGGACTGTAAACGTAGTTGCCGGAGCCGCTGTCATAGCAATATGCCCTAACATAGCATGCATCGCCATCGCGAAGGCATGCATTGGGAATACATTGGGAGATGCTGACCGTACCGGTGGAACTGATCACCGGACCTGGAAGCTTGCCTTCGGCGCCCACGGCGCCACAGGTAGGAGAGGGGTTGCTGTAACTGAAGACCAGGCCGTGCTCGGCGCCTGTTGACGAAAGTCCGCTTATCTTGTAATTTACAACAAAGTTGTAGTAATTGGCGGCCGTACTTTCGACTGTCACGCTCATGCTGCTTACCGAAGCGTTTATTGTCATATCTTCGAGCCAGGTGATAGGAGAGTCACCGAAGCCTGACTCTCCGGTACAGGCGGCGCTGACGCCAAAATCGTAGGTTTTTCCTGTGGTAAGGCCTGTAAAGCTGTAAGAATAGGATCCATACTGCCCTGAACCGGTGTTCAGCGAGCCAACTTGTGTACCCGTGCCCATCGATGATGCGTCGCGGAGGTAAAACTTGTAAGTGTCGCGTTTGCCGGAGCCACATGAAAACGTGATGGAGGCTGAAGTCGGAGAAGTCTGGCCGCCGGTGGATATTGAGGGTGCAATTAGTTCAGTACCCTTCTCATTGCCGGGTCTGTCATCGGACACGGCCCAGTTTTTCTCAACAAGGCGAATAATGGCATTCCGCTTTAAATCAAGGGCTTTGGTGGAATAATACCGGTTGTACTGCTGGTCGGCGTAGAACGTGAGGATGAATCCCTGGGAGTAATTGCCCGGATACACAACGGCGTAGAAGCGTTTGCCGATGTTGTTGGCCCCCGTAGTCACTTCCACGTAGTTCTTGGATGCTGAAGTTGGGGATACCGTCGGCTTGCCGTTGTTGTAATTGATGTTGGCGGGCCCCGTCATGGCGACCGACCCGTCACGGCTTTCAATCTTTACTCGAGTCACATAGTTGCCCGGCACAAGGAATGACAGCAATGCCCCGGCGTTCTTGAAATGCAGGATGTTGTTTGCATCGGGCGTCTCGGTATCGACACGGGCGATTGAAAGAGCGGCCGAAGGATCAAAACTGTCCTGTACACCGGTTTGAGATGACGGCAGGCTGGCGAGGACGGTACCTGAAGTCGATACCAGACGGGCCGAGCCGGACGAGGGATACAAAGCGTAGTAATAGCCGTTGGAACTTTCGTGGGTAAGGCCGGTGAAAGTGGCTACGGTCCCGTCGTTTTCGGTAGAAGAGACACTGAAAGTATCTCCTGCCAGGCCGGTCTGGGAGAAGATCGTTATGGCGTCGGAAGTGCTCCAATGAATGGTGAAGTCAGTGCCAAGGGTCGTCTTGCTCCCCCCGGACGCCTCTTCCTGGCTGCCGGTGAAAGTCATCAACTTAAGTTGGTCTGCCGGATCATCAAAGATATCGGGACTTTGGGGAGCACATCCGCAGAAAACAGCAGCAAACAATAATAAGCAATTACGTTTCATAATATTGCCCTCATTTAAAAGCCATCATATTCAACAGGATCTTCGTACGCCTCGCCTGTAGTGCTTTGAGTGATAACGGTAGTGGATTCAATCAGACGAGAGCAACAATCAGGTGCCTCATATCTAATGGTTGTGGAATCTGTATTATGCATCTGGCAGTTCATGCTAATATGTATTTCGGCGTATCATTCTGAATGGACAGTGAATCTTACTCGGTTTGTGTGTAAGTATCATATCAGCAGCAAGTTCCCCCATAAGACGGAAATCTGTGGATACCGTAGTGAGCCCACCGAGGACAAGTTCGTTCATGTCATACTCATTGTAGGAAATTATTTTAACGTCGCTCCCGATTTTCAGCCCGGCTTTACCTATGTTTTGTGCCAATGCAACCAGGCCAGCGTCCATTTGGGAATTCAGGACGAGGAATACATCACCTTTGCTTACCGACTCCGGCGCAGCAGTCAAGAATTCTGCCTCTATGCCTCTGTCCGTGGCAAACTTTTCTACGCCCTTGCGGATGCATTTGCCGTAAAGAGAGGAAGGTAAAGTGATAACCCTTAGCCGGGAAGGAATATTACCGCTGGTCCACCCCTCCGAAAGCCCGGAGTAGATGTCGTTTTCAAAATCCTGATAAACGGCGCCGAAGTTGCCCGCAAAATCAGGTTGAAGGCGGTCCAGCATGATTAGTTTGCGGTTCGGGATACGGGCAAGCTGCTTTGTGGCTTTCTCCTGTGAAAATGAGTCAAGAGGGAAATGCGGAGTGACTACATAGTAATCGAAGTTGTCAAGATAATTGTCCAGATAGAACTGTAGCAGTTCCACGCTCTGGTTGTGATTGACTATCGTTATCTCGGCATTATCTCCAAGATGACCCACAAAAGAGTTGAACAGAATCTGCTTGTATACCGAGAATTTATCGAAGATGACGAGGACCTTGGGTTTGGATACGTCGTTAACGTCGGCAACGTAGAACCCTTTGCCTTGTTTGGGCAGGATAATTCCCTTGTCGGTAAGAATCTTATACGCCTTCTTTACGGTTTCGCGGGAAATACCCGACGAGTCGGCAAGGTCGTTCATGGAAGGCAACAACTCTCCTGCAGACAATGTACCATCGTGGTATGCACGCTCTACCAGCGCTACCAGCTGCTTATAAATAGGCTCTTTGCCGTTAATGTCAATGGTAATCTTCATAATGTACAAATATAATCAATCATCCACAATTATTGGCACTCCCTCGGGAGGGAAGCGCTGCATGCCCGAACGGGCCAGATCGGACTCTGTGGACATGTCGAAAGTGTTGTAACCAATTTTGCGGAAGGCCTCCAGCAGATTGAGGGCGCGTCGTCGGAATGCTTTGTATTCCTTTCGTTCTGCGGGACTCCATGCAGTCTCGGCAAGAGCAAAAAGCCTGGGGTACAGCATGTATTCGGCATGTTTGGGCGTGGGGATATATTCGCACCACAGATTGGCCTGAACACCCCTGACCCTGGCCGGGTCCATGCCGGCGGCCACCGGCTCGTAACCATAGGTAAACCGCAGCGATACCAGCTCGCCGCAGGCTGCCGGCTCCTTGCGTATAAGGTCTTGATAGTAATTGTAATAACAGTGGGTGTTTGGAGACATTACCACTTCGTGTCCTGCCTTTGATGCATTAATGCCTCCCGAAACTCCACGCCAGCTCTGGATGACGGCGTCCTTGGGCACTCCCGTTTCCAGAATCTCGTCCCATCCTATGATGCGGCGGCCGTGGCTGCGTACGAATTTTTCGATACGGCGTATCATGTATCCCTGCAGCTGCCTTACGTCGGTGTATCCTTCCTGCTCCATACGGGCCCGGCAGGCAGGGCAGTCGTGCCATGTTTTCATGGTGGCCTCGTCTCCGCCTATGTGGATGAGCGGGGAGGGGAAGATGTCCATGACCTCTTTCAGTACGCTCTCAAGCAGCTTGAAAGTGGCTTCGGAGCCGGGACATAGATCCCATGCCCCTTTGCGCACTCTGCCTTGAGGAGTGGTGCACAGCACCTCCGGATAGGCGTACCCAACTTCCATGCTGTGCCCGGGCATTTCTATTTCTGGGATGACTGTGATGAATCGCTGTGCTGCATAAGCAACGATTTCTTTAAGATCTTCCTTGGAATAGAAACCTCCGCTGGCTCCGGGCGCACCTTCTGCCGCTAACTTGTATCCGCCCTTCTCCCACGCAAAATAGTCCCAGCCTATGCGCCATGCTGTTTTGGCGGTAAGGTCGGGATAGCTGTCAATCTGTATGCGCCATCCTGCAGAGTCATCAAGATGCAGATGTAATACATTGAGTTTCAGCAGAGCCATGGCATCGATCTGCTTCTTTATGAACTCCACGCCCTTGAAACTTCGGCTCTCGTCAAGCATGAGGCCCCTGTGCCTGAATCTGGGCCAGTCGGTGATGGTGCAGCAGGGAAGGTCGCTGCATGTCAGGCGCATCTGCTCTATGCTTTTGCGGGCCCGGAATTCGCCCTCGGTGGAGAGCGCCTCGATTACTATGCTCCCGGGCTTTATCGTGAGCCTGTATGCCTCCTGCTTCTGGAAAGCTTCCAAGTCCGCCGTAGCGCGTTTGAAAGAGCGTCCGCATTGCTTGACGGTAATCCTGTCTGCCGTACAGACACCCTGTTCCGGGGTGAACTCTACCGGAAGAGGGATGAGCTGGAGCAGGCAGAATAGAAGAACAGTAATCATTCGGCTTGTTTTTCAAATACTAACACTACAAGATCGTTGGTTCCGAGAGAGAGCTTGTTGCCGCTGACCGACGGGTTGCCTATGGTCGCGTTCTCTTTTAAGACATAGCCCGGAACGGAGATGCTTCCCTGGGCGCGTTTGTCTCCGGTATTGGTTGCCACTACCGCCAGCTGGTCGCCTGCGGTGTAGCTGCGGGCGGTAATAGCCTTGTTGCTGCAGCTGAAGCCGTCGCATGCAGTGTAGCGGCCCTCCAGCAGAAGCTGGGGGAAACGGTGGCGTATGGCGTTGACCTTGGCCAGATGTTCCTGATACACAGGAGTTTCGTCAATAAGGCCACGGCAACGGAATACTTCTATGTCGTTGCGCAGGCCCTTGAGCAGTGTGTTGTTGACTCGGCGGGGGACGTCGTTGTCGTCCCTTACGCACCGGTCGCTCCATACTACCTCCGGGAAGGTGTAACGGAACCATTCCGGGAAACTCTCGGGCAGGGCGGTGAATTCTACGATATGTACAAAGTCGCAGAACCGGCTCGTGCAGTCTGAGAGCCATTCGGTGCCGAGTGCGAACTCGGGATCAATTGCCTTGATATGATCGCGGATTTCTTGCAGTGCCTCGGCTTTGTAACGCCCGGTAAAGATGTCCTGCACGGGGAACTCGCCCGAAAGATCCCAGTTAGGGAACTCCTCGGCCACTCCAAGCTGGTCGTAGAATACTGCATCGGCACCGTAATCCATAGCCCTGTCTGCCCAGGCTATCAGCTGGTCACGCCATGAGCGCTTTGACATGTCGGCGATTACGAAAGTGCGGGAGTCGTAGTAACCAAGGGCAGTACCTTCGCCGGTGAATTTGTAGTGCTCGGTAAATTCCCTTCCCGTGTTGTCGTGGTTGGATACCTTGGCGCCCTGGCCCGAAAGGTAGAAATCACTCTCCACATCTATGAGCCGTCCGTTGTAGTACAGCAACAGACGGCCGCCCCGGGCACGGTAATCCTTTATGGCCTGCTTCCATGCGGCGTCGCCGCCCTGGGTGTCGTCGACGGTATAGTTGGGATAGCCGTTGTCCATACCTTCTTTCCACCAGCCGAAGGCAAGTACGGCGTTGCATCCTACCGATTCTCCTACTTCGGCTATGTGCCCCGGAAGGTCGGTGTAGCGGCGAAGGTACTCGCCATACTGGTGCTTGAAGATGATACGCTGCCAGCCGGTCATGTCCTGCACCCAATTGGGTACGGGAGCGTGCTCCCACCAGGTGTCGGCCCAGCGGCGGTAGATGCGGCAGGTTTGGGTCCAGTCGCCTTCGTAAGGAACGATAACCGAGGAATCGTCGTGCCAGACTTCCCCGCACATCGCGTTGGGATAACGGTAAAAGCCTGCTTCCAGATGCTTGAAGTCAGATGTCTGATGCCCGATGGTGCCTTTGTCAGGATAAGCGCGCAAACCATGCCAGGTCTGCTGGAGGCTGGTGTCGTGCGAGCCGAAGTACAGGCCATTTTGCTCTCCTACGAATGCAAAGCAGTTTGATGCGGCGTTCCGAGGGTACTGCAGATCATACTGCCGGAACTTCTGGGCCGGCGTCATGTATAGTGCTCTGGTGTTTACGTTGGCAATAGTTTCCAGCGGGTCGTCGAATATCTGGCCGCCGGTATGCGTGGTAAGCAGTTTATGGCCCTCTGGCAATTGCAGGTTGCTTATCAGCGGGTACTGGAGCTCGCGGATGATCGTATGGGGCTCGTTGTTGGTAACCTTTGCGCCGAACCTCAGCTGCCCGTTTTCCGGCCAGACTTTCAGTTGCATGGCGAAGGCTTTGCCGCCCAGGGAGTTATAGTCAATCTGCAGGGTATCCCCGGCCATGCTCACTGCAGGCACTGCCTCGTCAGGAGTTATTTCTATCTCTTTTCTTTCCAGGGTATTATAATACAGGCGCCACAGTCCGCCCCCTCCGGCATAATTGTAGCCATCCTGGCTCTGGCCGAGAAACTCAAGAGCTCCGGTATGCTGGTCAACTGCGGCGCAAACTCCATCTCCGGCAACCCACGCCCATGAAGTGGGATGGTCGCAGTTACTCTCCGGCTGGTCTTCATTCTTGCAGGCAGCAATCATAAAGATCAGGACGGCAAATAGTGCCGTCGGACGGAAGATTCTGGCATTGATATGATGCTTTCGCATAAGTAATTACTGTTCAGTTATTTGCGTACTGCGGGAGCCTATGATGAATTCACATAGTTCATCGTAGAGGGCTCTGTCCGCCTGAATGGGAGAGGTGGCTAGTTGTGTAAGGGCATTGCTGCCGCTGTACAAGGCTATCGAGCGCCTGCCATAGAATCCGGCGTCCTTGAATTCCTGCATGTAACGGCGCAGACGGTCTTGCAGGGCGGGGACATCCGAGGCGCTGAATATCATCTTTCCGGCGCTGTCAGGCCCCATCTTGCCGTCCTCCATTTCAGCAGCCACGCAGGAGTATTCTAACTCCAGCTCCATGCCGCTCATGTCCGCTTCCTGGATAGCCTTGACAGTGTTGCTGAAAGGATGACGGTCATTGTCATGGAGGTTCCAGTACCAGTTGGGCTGCATCCACGCCTGGTCGAAGCCGAGTTCCTTCCAGAACTTGTATCCTGGAGCCAGATTATAGGGTATCCAGTAGAGCCCCTGAGCCTTATCATGACAATACGATGCAACAGCAGGAATGATGGTTTCCCAGTTTTTGTAACGGCTGTTGACATCTACGTCGTAAGGGAGATGGATGTCCTCTGAGGTGATGTAGAAACCTGCCAAGGACAAGTACTTGCAGCCCAAGGCCTTGAAGCGGTTCCTGGCCTCGTCGATGTACCACTTGTATGCCTTGATGCGGTTCTCTACAAGAGCGAAGTCCAGCCCGTCGCCCCAATACACTGTTGAGGATTGCTTGTTGCCGAATTCCTCGAACATGATTGCGTCGGGGATGCCTATGACTACCATGCGCTTGCTGCCGGGCTCTCCAATGCGTTCCGCTGCAGCCGCACAAGCTTTGTCAAGTTGGGCAACGCTGCCTTGAGGACCCAGCCAGAGGTCGAGCTGATATTCCCATTCGGCTTTTCCAGCCGAGATGCCGCTGGGTGAAATCGTGAGCGTCTTGCCGTGGACATTGTCGTAGCCCTCGAGGAAGAGGAAGGCGTCGAAGAGCCACTGCTCGCTACCGTCCGGGGCTTTCCAACTCACATGAGGGGCAAATCTTTCTGCATCCCAGACACGAGGTTCGCGGTGCCAGTAGCCCACGAGGTCGAGGTCTCGCAGTACAGGTACTTGCGTGGGTCCCGGAGCGGACGCACATGCCGTAAGCAACATAGTTAGGAACAATAACTTATACTTCATTTCTTCAAGGGCGAATCGATTATGAAGCGGCAGAGCTCGTGATACATTGCAATATCGTCAATATCTTTTGAACTTGCAAGCTGATGCATCGCGTCGGTGCCGGAATATACGGCCAGGGGGATCACCCCGTACAGGCCGCTCTCTTTATAGCCGGCAAAATATTCACGCAGGCGGCCCCGCAGCATAGGGACATCCGTAAGGTAGAAGGTGGGATTGCCGCTGCCGTCGGGCCCGGCACGGCCGTCTTTCATTACGTCAGCGACCAATGAGTATTCGAATTCCAGTTCCATTCCCAGCCGGTAGCGTTTGATGGCATCTACAGTTTTGCTCATTGGGTGCTGAGTGCTGCCGTTGTCCCAGTAGTGATTGGGTTGCATGAAAGCGGCATCAAAGCCGAGCTCTTCCCAAACGCGGTATCCGGGGGCGAGGTGGTATGGTATCCACCACAGGCCTTCGTTGCACGAATGTAAAAAGTCCGCCAACCAAGGTATCAGCTGCTCCCAGCGCTTGTATTGCCAGTTCCATGTGTCGGCATTGTCAAAGGACTTCCCGCACTGCTTGTAGAAGTCGGGCGCAAGTGGCAGCTCTTCCGACAGAATGTAGAAGCCTGCAAGTTCCAAATATCTGAACCCCAGACTGTTGAACCTTGCACGGCAGCGGTTTGCATACCATCGGTACGCAGCCTGCTGATCCTCAATCTTGGAAAAGTCCATCCGGCGTCCGTTAAGCTCGCCCCAGTAGTTGGTAGGAGAGTTTTTGTCGCTGAAGAACTGGAACATGATAGGGTCGGGCAGGCTCATCACCACATAACGCGGGCGTGGAGGGGTGCCGAGCGCTGCACTGGCGTCGGAAATAGCTGCGTCGAGCTTGCGCAGAGCCCCGTCATCGCCAAGCCAGGCCTCGAGCAGATCCTCCCAGGATTCCTTGACCGCCGACTTCTTACCATTGGCGATGCTCAGGCTCAGGCCCCTGGTGCCGTCGAACCCGTCGATGCACAGGAAGGCATCAAACAGCCAGTGGGGCGTACCGCCCATGTCGGTGTAACTCACGTGCGAGGCAAACCGCTCCTTGGTCCAGAGCGGAGGATTAATGTTGTGCTGTCCAAGGGTAATCAGCGATATATCGGCGAAAGACAGAACGCCGGTACGCTTTTTCTCCCAGGAGTATAGCTGCGATGATCCAATCGTGGTCCGGAACTCCAGAACCTGCATGCTCCCGGTCTCCCCTCCGGGGCCGATACCTTGATAACAAATGCGGTAGACCGTGTCGGAGGCAAGCTCTCCAACGGAAAGTGTAAGGTCGGAGGGTCCGGTGGTTTCTGTTTGGATCTCCTTGTCCATCACGGGTGCCTCGGACGTACCGACTCCGTACTTGACGCTGGCAGCATCTACAGTTTTGAGCGCGAATGAGGCTGTGTGTGCAGATACATCCTGCAGTTCCAGCCGTACTGCCGGTTCATAAACAGTTTCCTTCTCCCCTGGCTTGCATGAGGCCAGCGCGAGGAGAAGGAATGCCGTTATGAAACAGCGGAAGCGCATTTTCTAGTAAATGTATGTCAGTTTGAACAGTGACAAGCCTACGTTCTGTTTGAGCACAACCAGATACAAGTCGTCACCGACCTGCCGAATGTCAAGATCCATGCCGCTGTTGCCGGATGCTTTGGGCGACGGATCTTCGCTCAGCTTCTCCTGCTCCGAATCGTTCTGTGTGGCGGCCTGATAAACTACTTTGCGCTCCTGAATGATATCGCTCCATGTCTGGTCCTTTCCGCCTTCAATTATGAAGAGGCGGCCGTCCGACGCGTTAACCTGCCGTGTGTAGGCCACGTAGCGTTTGTTGCCCAGTTCGAAGTAGCGGAACGCAGAGTCGGCGAAGTAGCCGCTCAATTCGGTCAAGGCGGGATTGTTGTCCGCACCTTCAAGGGTAGCGATGTTCTTGGATGCAGTTGTAAGCCATGCTTTTTCGCCACCGCGCACGGTGCTGACGCCGCTGTTGATGTTGTCGGGGAAGGGGAAGTACGCACCGGCGCCGGTTACAGGAGGCGCTACGATACGTCCCACCAGATACAGGGTGCCGGAGGTTTTGCCCCTCAGCCAGAAGGTTACCGTTCCCTGGGCCGAGTTGAAGTCCTTGAAGAAAAGGACTCCCTCCTGCAGGGTTCCCCACACCGTGAAGGTGTCGCCCAGGCGCCTGCTCGCCCATGTGGTCATGTTGAGCGGCGAAGGGTCGGAGTCGATGCCGTTGTTGTATATGTACAGCTTGGGGTCGCCCTCGATCATGTTGCACACTGCCAGCACGTCTTTGCCGCCGTTGATCTCGGGGTCGGTGTTCCTGATCATCCGCGGGCAGCACAGGTAGAATATGCCGTTGTCGGCAACCGTGCCCACGGGGAGCTTCTTGACATTGCGGGGATCGCTGCGGCTGATAGCCCAGAGGTTCTTAGATGTGTTGGTTTCGGCAATGAAGATGTAATTGTCGTCCATGGCCACATTCCTGTCGGCGTTGGCGGTAAAGCCGTCGATGTAGTCGCTCCACGATGCAGATTCGGTAGAATAAAGTCCCCATTCACGCACGACCGACAAGCCTGATTCAAGGTAGGTAATGGAGAAGTATGTTACTGTGTTCCCGTATGACAAACCCTTCAGGTCGAAGGCCTCGCCCTTTTTGGTGGATGACAGGGCCTGAGTGTCTATGTTAATGGGAATCAGGTAGTTGGGGAAAGGCTGCAGTTTGCCGCCGGACATCAGCACAGACTTGTCGATCTCGACCTTGAAGCTGGCCGATTCGCCCGACTCGGGGATAGTCACTGCAGGGGTGAGGATATTGACAAGTCCTGAGGGAGCTTCAACGAAAGACGTTCCGGAACTCTGGTTGTAAGCATCTATCAGGCTGTTGTCGATCTTGATGGGGAAGGTCATGCCTATGCCCTTGATGAAGTTGTCCATCTTGAGGTCGAGGATGACGGTTTCCTTGAGTTCGGGGATCACGCCATCGGCATCGGGTTCGACCTGTTTGCGGTTGATAACGCGGCCAACATTCTTCTGTGAAATACCTACGGTCGAACGGAGGAACTGGATGAAAAGCACCTGTTTGTCGGCATTGACCTTTACGGAAGAGGCACTGGAGGCAACACTGACAGGGAGTACATAATTGTTCCCATCGTTAAGTATATCAATCAGTTGCAGTGGATCCCACGAGAGGGTGACATCCTTTACCACATCCTTCTTGTCATAACTCAGCTCGCTTTTGTCGAGCTTGAAAGCGGACGCAGGGAAGGGCTTGTAGTCGGTGCCGTTGTCGCTGTTGTATTTGTCAAGGGCAGCAAGGGCTTCGCCCGAACCTATCGAGACCGATGCTTTGGCCGCCGTTTGCCCAATACCGTTCTTGGCGATACCAATGGTGTAGGATCCGGCGTGCGCGGAAGCCTGTACAAGGGCGTCCTGGGCAGTTATGCCGAAACTGTCATCGACCATAAAATTGCCGCGGTCGTCGGGGATGCATCCGGCAATCAGTGCCAGGGCACATATAGTGAACAATATCTTTTTCATACTACCAGCCGGGATTTTGTGTCAAGTTAGTCATTTCGGAAAGCTGCTTTGAGCCGAAAGGAAATAGGTAGTCGCGTCTGCGGAAAACGCTGCGGCCTCCGATGTAGTCGTCGCTGACGCGCTTGTAGGAGTCCTGGTAATTGTCCGCCGTGACGTGCAGGGTCCAGTTTTCAACGTTGTACTCTTTTTCTGCTATCATTGTACGCAGGGCATCATAGTGCCTCTGGCTGCCCTCAAAGGCGAATTCACTCATCTTTTCCTGGCGTATCATCCAGCGCAGCCATTCCTGACCCGTGCGGGTGATTCCGCCGATTGTGCCGCCGTTTCCTTCGAAATCAATCTCGGGATATGCTTCGCGCAGGCCCTTGAGTCCGGCACGTGCGCGTACCTTGTCGATGTAAGTGATGGCTTCGGACACCTCGCGGGACTGCTTCTCATTGCAGGCTTCCGCATAGCCCAGGTAAACCTCGGCAAGGCGGAAAGCGGGGTAGACGTACCGTATGCTGCTGTAGTCAGTGTCCTCCTTGAGCTGATTGCCGGCCTTGTAGAGGCGGCGCCACACATATCCTACGCGATTGCAGCCTTCGGTAGGAGAGTAGCGGGATGTGCATTCTTCGGCGTCGTAGCAGGTGAAGTGAAGCGCTGGACCGTCCATTGGACGCTCGCATGGCCACCAGAAGCCGTTGGGAACAAAGTTGGAGTAATACCGGGCGTCACGTCCCACCGTGGTGTTGTGCGCGGTAAACGGTTTGGCCCACCTTGGATCGACATCCACAACTTGTTGGTAATCAGTGGTCCAGCCCTCTGCCTTGTATCCCGAAAGGTCGTCCACCATTGGACGGGAATAGTCTGGCAGGCCGGCGGTTTCGTGATAGCCGACCACCGGGTATCGGCCGCTTTCGGCCATCGGATATGCATCGATGAGCTTGAGTGAGGGGGTTATAAGCGAGAATCCGCGCCTGCAGATACGGCCTCCTGAAGGGGCGGCAAAGGCGATTTCACCGCCTATCGAACCAAGATAATCCTCGGCCCACTGGCGGTACCACCAGCCCCAGATGATTTCTTTGTTTGTTCCCCAGTTCTCGAACCATACGCTCTGGTAGGAGGCAGCGGCGTCGTCGATCGAGCTTTCGGGATTGCCCTTGCGCGTAAGTTCATAGTTGCCAAGATCGATCAACTGCTTTGCGGCCAGCGCTGCTTTGTCCCACTTTGAGGCATCGTAGTCGGAGAAGAGCCTCTGGCCTTTCTTGTTAACCAGGGACGAATACATGCCTGTGCCGGCCTGTCCGTTGTACAAAGGTGATGCGGCATAGAGTAATAATCTGGCTTTCAGGGCCATAGCCGCACCTTTCGTTACGCGTCCCATGTTGGAGGATGCTGCAATGACGTCGGATATATTGTCCGGAAGCAAAGCTATCGCGGCATCGAGTTCGCGTACCATGAAGTCTACGTTTTCATCCACGGTATTGCGGTCAATATCCTCGGAGTTGATATTCTGGTCGGAGGCTATCGCCTTGCCGTCGGCGTCCTGCCAGATGAATACGGGACCGTAGTGGCGGAACAAGGAAAAGTAATAGAATGCCCTGAGGAACCTGGCTTCACCCTCCATGCAAGCCACCAGCTTTTCGGAATCCTCCTTGTCGTAAGAGAGGTTGTCGATGAAGGTTGTGCATTCGTTGATGGCCTGGTAGTATTTGGCCCAGATGTTTCCGCTGGCCACATCTGTGGTGCTTGCGGAACTGTACTCGCCGCGGCGTATCTTGTACCAGGCTGTTTCCCACTGGCTTTTGGCGTGGAGCGCTTCATCGCTGCGCAGACTGGTGCCGCCTTCATTGGCCCTGAGGTTCTCCTCGTCGGGAACGTAAGCGTAGAGGTGGGCAAGGTACTGGCGTACGGCGGTCGAGCGGCTCATTATATCGGCAAGCGTCGCCTGGTCTTTCGTGTTGATATCGAAGAACGAGTCACAGGATACCGATGACAAGGCCACCAGAGCAGCCGCTACAAATATGTATAGTTTGTTTGTTTTCATCGCCATACTCATTTAGAAGTTAAGATTCAAGCCCAGGCTGATGTTCCGGGTAAGTGGATAGACATTGCCGTAAGAAGATTCCAGCTCGGGGTCCCATAGCTTGAACTTTGAGAAAGTCAGGAGATTGACTCCCTGCAGGTAGATGCGGAGCGTGGATATGCCCGCCTTCTTTGTGAGGTTCTTGGGCAGGGTGTAACCGAACTCGGCGTTCTTGAAACGCAGGAAACTCATGTCCTTCTGCCAGTAAGATGAACGGACCTGGTTGTTGGCGGGAGTTTCCACCGAGAAGCGGGGATACTCGGCGCCCGGGTCGTGGGTCACCGACCAGCTTTTTTCGATTACGTCGGCGAATACCTGGCCCTGGACGAGCACATTGGTGGCGGCGCCGCCGTAAAGGTTGTATCCGCCTATGAAACGGGTCACATGGCTTACGCCGCTGAAAAAGACGCTGGCGTCGAAGCCCTTCCATCCCAGGGAGATGCCGAAGCCGTAGTTGATTTCAGGAACGGTGGTATAGCCAATAGCCACAGCATCGTAACTGTCTATCTGACAGTCGCCGTTGATGTCGCGGTACTTAATGTCGCCGGGCTGCACGCTGCCGAAGGTCTGGACGGGCCAGGTATCAATTTCTTCCTGGCTGCTGAACAGGCCTTCCGCTATGAGTCCCCTTTGCTGGTTGTTGGCAAAGAGGGCCGTGTTCTGGTAAGCCCACACCTGACTGGGCTTGTCGTCGAACACGCGGCGGTTGCGGTTGAAAGTGAAGTTGCCTCGGGCAGAGAACGACAGCCCTCCGCTGAAAAGGTAGTCAAACTGAGCAGATGCGTCAAAACCGGCGTTCTGCATCTCGCCAATGTTGATATATTGAGTCTTGCGCAGACCGACTACGCTCGGCATGGACTCGCGGGTGATGAAGATGCCGCTGCGGTAGTCATTGAAATAGTCGAACTGCAGTTTGAGATGGTCGCGCCAGAAGTTGAGCTCGATACCGACGTTCCGTTTGAGAGCCTCCTCCCACACGATACCGGGGTTGCCTATATCGCCTGTGGCAACGCCGGTGGTGTATACCGGATTGGTAAGGCCCCAGTTGAAGCCACCGATTCCGCTCGTATCCATGGTGGTGATGTAGCCGAAGCGCCTGCCGCCGCCTATCTGGTCGTTACCGACCTTGCCTATGGAGGCCTTGACCTTGAACAGGCTGACGGCATCTTTGAGTGGCTCCCAGAAGTTCTCGTTGGAGATTATCCAGCCCACGGCCCCGGAAGGAAAGAAGCCGAAGCGGTGGCCGGGAGCGAAATTCTCGCTGCCGTTGTAACCGAAGTTGAACTCGGCGAAATAGCGGTCGGCGTAGCTGTAGGTTGTACGGCCGGCGATTCCCAGGCTCTTGTAAGGGAATGTGGTCCAGTAACTTTCAGGATTCAGGGAGGTGCGCTCGCGCAGGTACCAAAGGAACATGGCTCCCACTCTGTGCTTGCTTGCGAATGTGCGCTCGTAGTTGGCGGATGCCTCTACGTTGAGAACCGTCTGTCCGTCTATGGATGTGCCTGACTTGTTGATGTATCCCGTGCCGCTGCTGCCCTGAAGCTGGTATACGTAGTCCTTGATGTCATTATCCCATGCGAGGAAGTACACCCTGGGGCGTATTGAGTTTGTATAAGAAGAGTTGCTTCTGGCATCCCAGGAGACCTGTACTTTTGCGGTAAGCCCCTCGGTCAGGATCTCGGAGAAGTCCTGTGTGAGGGCCACGGTGGTCTGGGCGTTTTGCGAAGACGCCACGGCGTAGCCCATGTTGTTGATGAGGTTGTAAGGGTTGGAGCCGTTCTCGGGATTGGAAAGGGTGCCGTTGGAGAAAACCTTCGGGAAGCCGATAGGGGTAATCTGCATCGTGTAGGCGTATATCTCGCTGATGTCGCTGCCCGGGCGGTTCTTCTTTGTGAACTGGGTGGAAATGTCCATCCCGAGGGTGGTGGACGGGGTGATGTTGATGTCTACGTTGGTGCGGAAGTTGAACTTGCTGAAGTTCATCTGGGCGTTATAGCGGTCGTTCCTTTCTACATTGAAGATACCATCTTCGAAGTAGTAGGAACCACCGGCATAGTAACGTACGTTCTTGGTGCCGCCGGTAACGTTGACATTGGCCTTGGTGGTCATTGCCTGCTCCTTGAAGATCTCGTGGATCCAGTTGACGTTGGGGTACAGGTCGGGGTTCTGACCGCTGAGGTACATCCTTTTGGCATATTCGTCGATTGTGCCCGGCTGCATGGTGTTGAGGTAATCGATGAACTGCTCGGCCGTGGCCATCTGTGGAAGGCGAGTCGGAGAAGTTATGCCGGTTTCCACCTTCGCGCTTACCTTGGGTTTAGATTCGGCGCCGCGCTTGGTGGTGATGAGCACTATGCCGTTGGCTCCGCGAACACCGTAAAGCGCTGTGGCGGTGGCGTCTTTAAGGATGGAGAACGAGGCGATATCCTCGACATCCACAAGGTCCATTGCCCTTTCTACGCCGTCCACGAGGATGAGCGGGTAGGCGTTGGCTCCGAAGGTGTTGACACCACGGATCCAGAACTCGGCGCTGGAGCCTGGCTCACCGGTATGCTGTACAGCCACGATGCCGGCGAGTTTGCCTGCCAGGCCAGTGGAAAGCTGGCCAATGGGAGCCTGCAGCTGGCCGGCGTCAATGGTGGTGATGGAGCCTATGACGGAAGCCTTCTTCTGGGTGCCATAGGCAACCTTGATAACGCCCTCGAGCTCGTTGGCTTGGGGTACAAGCTTGATAATGAGCTCCTTCTGGTCGGCTACCGTGACCTCCTCGTCAGCGTAGCCGAGGAAGGAGACCACCAGTACGTCCCCGCTTTTGGCCTTGATGGTGAAGCGTCCGTCCAGGTCGGTCATTGCACCTCCTGTCCCGCCTTTGAACTGAACGTATGCCCCGGGAACGCCAAGGTCGGTCTCGTCCAGCACAACGCCGCTGAGTTCCCTGGTCTGGGAGAGCAAGGGAACGGACAGTCCCAGGCCGGCCATAACAAAGATTGCAGCAATGCTGAGTCGCTTTATCAGTGTCATAATTATCAATTATAATTTGTTTGTAAACAAGCTTGACAAACCTTCGAACACGGCTCCCTGGGGAACAGCCTCTATCCATACTGGACCGAGAACATCACGGAGGGGCTTTTCGAAAAGGCTCAGTGAAGAGGAAACCTGCCCGCCGAACAGCAGAACATCGAGTTCCAGCTTGCGGGCAAGATCCTGGAGAACTTGTGCGAGGCACGACCCCATAGTCCCATACACTTCCAGGGCCAATTGCTCTCCAGCGTATGCCCTTTGGGATATCTCTTTGGCACTCAGGCTGATATCGCCTCCGGAACGGGCGTATGCAGCACAGATTCCGCGGGCCGAGACCACATCTTCAAGTATACCATCTTTGCATGGGCGGTTCCATAAAGAGAAGGCGGGAGAACCGTTGTAACTGACTTGCACGCTCCCGCGGACAGCATAGCTGAAGCCAAGTCCGGTACCTATAGTGATCAGTGCTGCATTGCAGTCCTGCAGCCCAAGCATCTTGACCGCCCCTAGCAGCGGGGCGTTTACGTCATGTAAGTATTTGAATTGGATTTTCCGGCTCTGCCCCAGATTGCATAAATCTTCGAAACGCTCTCCGTAAACTGCGGCAAACTTGTGTTTCATCAGGAACCTGCCCTCATTGTAGTCGAAGGGACCGGGGATAGAAACCCCTATCCCTTCAAGTCCGTCGGCGGGCCCTATGGCCTTCTGCAGCGCATGCGCTATTTCCTCGCGGCTGCCGTTCGAACGTGAGGGAATCTGGGTCCCGCCGGCACTTTTGATGAAAGTGCCTCCTACGTCAAGCAGGATCGTTTTCATATCCATCTCTCAGACAGGTTTTGTGTACTCGTATAGGTTCCTTGCCCAAGTTCTCGATCACGTATTTGCCCATAGATGCCGGTACGCAGGCTATTTCCATAAAGTCAAGGTCGAAATAGCGGCCGGGGTTTTCTACGCTCCTTATGCGTATGTGTTCGCCGTCAACCAGAGTGAGGACGTGGAACTTCTCTCCGCGGGTGTCTTGTGCGCAGGTCTTATCAAATTCCAGCCGCCTCAAGGATATGTACATCTGAGGATTCTCGCCAAGAATGAATTCCTTCCATCCATCGCCTTCGCAGTCAAGGCGGGGCCGCTGGACAATGTAGTCTTTGCTCCCGGGATCATGTATGACTGAGGCTCGGCGGTTCTGGTTTACGTTCAGTTCGCCCAGACGAGTGTGAATCGGTCTCTGCTTGCCGTCGAAGTCAAGCCTCAAGTAGTCGTACATCTTATAGGTGTATGAACCTATCGTAAGCGAACCTATTTCAAGGATGACCTGGTTTCGGCCGCTGGAGTGGATGGTTCCGGCAGGAAGCATTACCTGCAGGCCTGGTTTTGACTCTTCGTAGCTTACATATTTCATGTAGTCGCATGGCTTATGCTCAGTATCGGCAGCTTCGATTTCCCTGAAGAACGCCGGTATGTCGGCGTCGTCGCGGAATCCGATGAAGGTTTTCGCCTCATGCCCGGTGATGACGACGTAGTAACTTTCGTCCTGACGGCCGAACTCATTGTAGTTATCTACGTTGAACTTTCCGCCGGAGTGGCACTGGATGCTCATGTTGCCTGTGGAATGGTAGCTGTCGTCCCAGTTGAAACGAATGGGGAAGTACCCTTTGTACTTGTCGACGCATTTCTGCCCCATAAGGTTCACGCCCTCTTTATGCACGAAGGAGCAATAGTTGATGTCCAGTTTTTCAGACCCAGCCTCCACCAGAACGCTGACCTCCATGGGAATGAAATCGAATACCCAGGCAGCATTGCGCATCTTCTCGGGCAGATGCCGCAGGCTCTTCATGTATGTTCCGCCCCAAACGCCTTCGAGGTAGCAGGGCTTGGCCCGGAAGGGATATTTGACAAGCTGTGCGCAAATATCGGAGAAGCTGCTGAAAGGCATCATCTGCAGATTAGCCCTGTCGTTGTCGAGAAAGTACCAGTCGAGTTCCCCGCATGCGAAGAGTTCTTTGCGCAGTTGAACAGCATTCTCGAAGTCACAGTAGTAACAGCGGCGTATGGTGCGGTTGATGATACCTGTGTGCTTCTTGCCCAGGTTGGCATACTCTCCGGCGCGGATACGGAGCATGGCATTCATCGGGGTGATGTCGAACCAGCACTTGATATCGTACATCCTGCGGAATTCCCTGGTCAGGGCGCCGTATCCATAAACCGCCACGATCTTTTTGGGGGCTTTATGTGATGGCAGTTCATTTATAAAAGCTTCTGCCTTATTGCTGTCGATCAACCCGGCATATCCTCCGTGGTACACTTTGCCATATAGCAGCGTTGGATCTATCTGAGTGTCCCAGATGAGCATGGGGTTGATAATGGAGTCAATCTCCGCTTCGCTTTTCAGTGTCGCCGAATTGATGTCGATGGATTCGAATGCCAACCCAAGCAAGTCGCATTCGCGGGACATCAGGCTCATGAGCAGGTCCCATTTTGTTGCCGTGTACCCGTCGAATGCTACCACGACACCCTCTTTTGCCGCGGCAGAGGCAAGGGAGCCCACTAACTTCTTGGCAACATTTGGCGTGCCCCCGGCCACAATTGATCCTACGGTTTTATCTGACAGTTCCGGCCTGTTCACGGGTTTGGGGTCGTGATAGGGGAAGGGGTTGTACATGAAACTCATACTCTCTTATCTGATGTCGAAAAAATCAAATCCCATTATTTCAGAAAATGCCTCCAGTTGTGGCCTCCAGTCTCCGTCGACTACGGCAAAGTGCTGGGTGGTACCAATGTTCAGCACCTTTTCGAAAAGCTCCTTTACAGGTACGACCGGTTTGAAGATTGTATGGCTGTAGGTGGCGAGCATGTGCTTGCCCGGCAGGCTTTCGGCCATGAAAGTCACCAGCTTGTAACGGCCATTTTCTTCGTAGATGCCGGCCACCGTTTTCATTCCGGGGCTTATTCGGTACCATGCGAACGGTGCGCCCGCGTACTTCCAGTTTGTCTTGGCGAAGCGGACATCGCGGGAGATTATTACGTTCTGCTGCCAGGCGGGATCGTTGTGGTCGTTTGGACCTGCGTGGCCTCCGGCAAAGGTTCCGAAGTCATCTTCGATATGGAAGGGCTCGATAAAGTTTACGTTCCTGCCGCTCATGAGCTTGAGTACATAGGTGGCAAGGCCTGCACCTATGTCGGCCTCGGGAACGAGTACGCTCACATTCTCGTTGAACCACTGCGGATAGAAGCCTGCACGGCAACCTGCTGTACGGAATGTCGCCTGATCGATGTCGTTGTACACAAAGCAGTCGATATCGTTCTTCTGAGCCATCTTCTGGATGGCAAGAGTGGCTTTGACGCAGCCTATGAACTTGTCATATTCAACGTCATCAGTCATGCTGTATCTGCCGGCAAGTTCGTCAGCGTATGCCTTGACCTCCTCGGGTTTGAGATTCTCAATTTCGGTTCCGTAATCGCTGTAAGGAAGATAGTGGATTTCGGGGCCGATCTTGGTGAAGAGATCGTAATTATCAATGTAAGTGCTCCACATGGCCTCGTTCATGTTGGCCATGAGTCCTACATTGGATTCCCGAAGGATGGCGCGGGCACGGGCTGCGCAGGCAAATACCCGCACCTTTTCCGTTATCTGGCTGCGCGTTCCGGCAACGGTACGTACGCCTTTACGGGGTACTCGTTTGATGCTTCCTGATGCCTCGAGTGAGCCTACAAGTGTGCCGGCGCAAAGGTAATCCACGAAATCGTCCTCGTCAAGAGTGGTCTCGAAGGTCATTCTGGGCTTTGCTACGTTGCAAAAGATGATAGGTATATCCGGGCAGTCACGCAGAAAACGTATCCAGGCAAAGTCCTCGCTCCAGGAAAGGAATTCGGCATAGATGAAGTCAACCTTGGCGTTATAGAAAAGATCCATCGCGCGCTTGGCATCATCCCTTTCGTACACAATTCCGGGGTCTGTAATATCCAGGAAATCAAGCGATTCCTTTATTTCTTCTACGGCCTTGAGCTTGCGTTCATGGTAAGTGCCTCTCTTGGGCCCGTTGAGATTCTTGAAACGGGGCGAGGCAATAAGCAGAAGGCCGGCGCGGGCTTTTCTTTGTTTTTTCGATGTTTCCATTATTTGTAGATTTTTGAATAATCATTGTTATAGTGAGCATGGCTGACCCATAAGCACGCCAGGCCGCATATCAGCCAAATAGCACCGAGGATAGGGAATGTTGCGTTGAGGCTGCCCGTGGCTTCTTTGATTATTGCCAGAATGTATGGGGCGGTGGCTCCCACGGCAAAGCCCGTCATTATCATTGCGCTCGAGCACGATGCATGCAAGTGCTCGGGAGTAACATCATAAAGGGCGGCATATATATTGGCATCGAAGAAGGCCCTGAAGAACCCCCAGCCTGCAAAGCAGAGATACAGGACCCAAATGCTTCTGACGCTGCCCATGAAAGGCAGGAACGCAGCGCCGAGTATGAGCCCGGCCCCCTGTATTACCATTCTGAGGCGTGGACTCCTGGCGGCCCATTTATCACTAAGTACGCCGGCCAGAAGCACCCCGGCAAAAGCGGCCGCATAGGTCCAAAGCATGGAGTGGAGGCCTGCCTGTGCACCTGTCTGCCCGAAATTCTCCTGAAGGAAAGTGGGAACCCAGGTCATGTATCCGGTGATCACGAAGATAAATCCGCAAAAGCCTATTGTGACCATGAGGGCCGTAGGCGTTGTGAACACGGTTTTAAATCCATCCCATATTGACACCTTTGCCGAACCGCTGCCGCTCGTTGTGGGTCTGGGGAGGTCTTTCAGGCGCACGGCCATGACCAATGCCCAGATGACCCCGGCTCCGCCGAAGATGTAAAAGGCGTACTGCCACCCAAGGTGATCTCCAATATAGCCCGCCAGCCATCCCGCAAGGATTACCCCGACGTAATAGGATGTCTGGTGTATTGACATGGCGCGTGCCCTGGTTCCGGTATGATACTGCCCAAGCAGTGAGTAATTTGCCGGCCCGAAGAATGCCTCGCCGCCTCCGGTAGCTACCGACCGGGTAAGAACCAGCAGCAAGAATCCGTTGGCAAGGCCGGTGAACATCGTGGCGATGCTCCAGAACAGTATGCTGAGAGTGGTAACCCATTTGCGGCTGAACCGGTCTCCCACCCATCCTCCAATAGGAACCATCAGAGCATAGAAGAGATTGAAGAACACTGCGATAAGGCTGACCGACGTGTCTGTGAGCGAAAGACTGTCGCGGATCAGGGGAAGCACCGAGCTGAAGACCTGGCGGTCCCCCTGGTTTAGCAGATACGCTACCCAGAGCAGGCCCAGGACTTCCCATTTATAATACTTGGACGACGCTTTCATCGATGATATTTTAATCTGTGGTGCACTGTGGTGCAAAATTATAAAAAAATAATGAAAAAGTTTAGTATTTTTGCACTAGTTATGATAAGGCTGGCAAATAAATCCCTTGAGTTGCTTCTGCATGAGCCTCAAGATGGATATTATAGAGGTACCCGGTTTGACCGCTCAGGTATAGCCGGCGGCATTAGCTGGCACGGTATCCAGATGGCGGGCAGTTGGTTCAGCCGATACGACCCGTTTGCACACGACGCAGTATGCGGTCCCGCCGAGGAGTTTTGCCCCATCGGTTTCGAGCAGGCGTCTCCTGGTGATGCTTTTATTAAGATAGGTGTGGGGCTACTGAGGCGTCCGGATTCTGAGCCCTACGACCGCTTCCGCCTTTATGAGCTGGTAGATCCGGGCCACTGGGAGGTGGAGGCATCTCCGGAAACTGTCGTGTTCGTGCACCGGCTGGAAAACAATTATTTGTACTGCAAAGAAATAGTCCTGTGCGGCCCTGACTGCTTTCAGATACGGCACTCTTTTGATTCTGCAGGCTCAGCTCTTTCCGGCCTGGTGTACAATCATAATTTCTGGACATTCGGGCGGATGGAGACAGGTCCGTCACGCCGTGTGGACTTTCCTTTCGAGCCAGACGGGCACTGGCGGCAGGAGTACGACAGTGTGGCTTTGACGCCTTCAGGCATACGTTTCAGCCGTATACTGGGTGAGGGAGAGTCGGTGTATATGGGCGATATTCACCGCAAGGGGGAGGAAGGAATGCCGTACTGCATCTCGCTGAGCGAGGGATCTTTGGGCGTTGAAATCAAAGGTGATGTGCCCGTTTTGCATACGGTCTTCTGGGCCAATCACCGGGTAGCCTGCCCCGAGCCTTACAATGCTTTTTATCCAGGCTGTTGCTGGACAATCACCTACAGAATATATGAAAAATAGAGTTCTTGCTGCAGCGCTTATGCTGCTGTTAATTACACCTGCAAGGGGCCAGGTGTTCAACCGTGAACCCCTGTGCGGAGGCGACTATGCAGCCTTGCCCCTGGGTGCGGTCAAAGCCACTGGCTGGCTTAAGGACCAGCTGCAGCGCCAGGCCGGTGGAGCCACAGGCCTGTGGGATGAGCTCTATCCCGAGGTGGTAGGTGACAACAATGCCTGGCTGGGCGGCAACGGCGATACATGGGAGCGCGGCCCCTACTGGATTGACGGCCTGTTACCGCTCGCTTATCTTCTTGATAACGAGGAGCTTAAGGCAAAAGCGTGCAGGTGGGTTGAGGCCATGATTTCTTCGGCAACCACTGAAGGATACTTCGGCAACGGCACAGATCATCCCTATGTGGAGGGTCTGCAGAGGGGCAAGTCCCACGACTGGTGGCCCAAGATGGTGGCCTTGAAAATCCTGCAGCAGTACTATGAAGCAACTGCCGATGACATGGTGTTGAAAGTCTTGGACGGGTATTTCCGTTATCAACTCAGGACATTGCCAGAAAAGCCCCTTGGGCACTGGACATTCTGGGCCGAATGGCGTGCTGCCGACAACCTGCAGGTTATTTACTGGCTGTACAATCAAACTGGCGCTTCCTACCTTTTGGACCTTGCTGAACTTATTCACAATCAAACTGTTGACTTTACCTCAATGTTCTGGGACGGGCAGGTCTTCCGCACTCAGAATTCCATTCACTGCGTCAATCTCGCCCAAGGCTTCAAAACCCCGTTGGTCTGGTGGCAGCAGTCCCATTCCGAGAGGGATCTTCAGGCTCCTTTAAAAGCCATGGAAGCCATACGCACAACCATAGGATTTCCCATGGGGCTTTGGGCCGGCGACGAACTGCTTCACTTTGGCGATCCCTCCAGGGGCTCTGAATTATGCACTGCCGTGGAGATGATGTATTCCCTTGAAGAGATGCTCAAAATCAGCGGGGATATTAGATGGGCCGACTGGCTTGAACGCGTGGCCTACAATGCCCTGCCGACACAGGCGTCCGATGATTATCTCACCCACCAATACTTCCAGCAGGTCAATCAGATAGCCTGCACCCGCGAGCGCCGCAACTTCGTTACCGAGCACTACGGGACCGACAATGTTTTCGGCCTTCTGAACGGCTATCCCTGCTGTGCCTGCAACATGCATCAAGGGTGGCCCAAATTTACCCGCAACCTCTGGTATGCCGCTCGTGGCGGCGGCCTTGCCGCCATGTTGTATGCGCCTTGTACTGTAACTACTGATGCCGGAGGCAAAAAGGTGACTCTGGTGGAAGATACTTTCTATCCATTTGACGGAACGGTTAGGGTAACTGTCAGGCTGGACAAAAAGTGCTCCAGGGTTCAGTTGCCTTTGGAATTCCGCATCCCCTCCTGGTGCAGGGAAGCAGCTGCTGAATACAAAGGTAAAACAGAAAAGGCCATAGGTGGAACCATATTGAAAATCAATGAGAAATGGAAGGACGGTGATACCATCGTGCTGTCCTTCCCCATGGATATTACCACATCCCAATGGTACGACCGCTCTACGGTTGTGGAGCGCGGGCCGCTGGTTTATGCCCTCAAGATGAATGAAGTATGGACCAGGAAAGAATTCCATGGCGCCGACAGGGAGCAGTATGGTCCTTACTATTACGAGGTTACCTCAGACTCCAGGTGGAATTACGGCCTGCGTGCTTCGGACTGTGAGTTCAGTGTGCTTGAAGTACATCCTTATGACGGCACCTGGCCATGGAGCGTCGCGGGAGCTCCTGTCATCCTCAAAGCCAAAGCTGTAGAGCTCCCGGACTGGAAGGAGTACAACGGTTCGGCAGGCCCCGTGGCCTATTTCACGGAGGATGGAAACGATACAGGTGGCACGGCCTGGATCGAGCTGATCCCTTACGGCTGTACCACCCTGCGTATCGCTGAATTCCCTACCCGGAGATAGTTATTTTTCGAAGTTCCTGGATGCGAACGGAAGCGCCATGCGCAGTGCCTGGTGCCAGTATTCTTGCGTGTGACCGCCGTCGCGGACGCGGAATTCGCATTTGATGCGGCGGGCGAGCATCTTGCGGTGGAAGTCCTCGTTGAGTTCGAGGAGGAAGTCGTCGTCGCCGCAGTCGATGAACCACGCTACGGTGCGTAATTTGGCAAGGGTGGCCTCGTCGGCGTTGTCGAGGAAGTCAAGCGCCGAGTGGTCGATAACCGACTGGCAAACGATATCGAGTTTGTCGCCCTTCTTATGGGCGCGCCCAACCTTGTTGGTCTTGTTGTCCAGCCATGCGCTCATGGCATAGCAGCTCGAGAACAAGTCGGGGTGCCTTTGGGCGTACACTGTACTGCCGCCGCCGCCCATCGAAAGACCCATTACCGCGCGGTGGCCCTTGTCTGCCATGCATCGGTACCTGGCTTCGACCGCAGGAACCAGTTCCTTGAAGAAGAAATCCTCGTAGTTCCATCCGGGCATGTTGAAGTAGCCATTCTGGACATGGTGTGCGTCAGGGTCACCGGCATTTGGCATGACGATAACCATCGGTACGGCCTCGCCCGATGCTATGAGCTCGTCTGCCACACCCTTCATCTTGAGGTCGTTGACCCAGTTGGCGTAAGTGCCGTACAGGCCATGCAGAAGGTATACTACCGGGTATTTGCGGTCGGTCTTGTCGAATCCGTCGGGCAGATACACGTTGAACTTGACCTGTGCGTCCAGAGCCGCGCTGCGGAGGCTGTCGGTGACAACCTTACCCGCATTAACACGAACTGCCGGCAAAGCCAGCAGTACGAGTAAAGCATAAACAAACTTTTTCATTTCTTGTATTTCATTCCGAAGAGTCCGTCCTGACCTTGTACCAGATAACGCCTGAACTTGTAGTGGGCAAGGTCTTCCAGTTCGCCTGTCGTGCCGCGGCTCATGTCAAGCACTTCTAGGGGGCGCTTGTGCTTTAGATCCCACACGAAAAGATAGCTGGGATACTCGGGAGTGCCAAGGCCTGTGGGCATCATCAGCTTGTTCCTCCATATACAAAGGCCCTGTCCGATGGTAGCGTACTGAAGGCCATTGTCCTCGACGGTATAAGTCTCGATGATGTCTTTGTTGGTAAAGACCACGTCGCCCTCCGAAAGTTTGGGCAGGCGGAACTTGATGACACGGTGGCGGTTGCCCTCGACATCTTTATCCTTGGTGGTGTTGCCAAAGCCGTAAAGGAACTTGTGCTGACGATCCACGACCCACTGCAGGGCGTAACCGAACAGCCCGTCAACATCGTCGAAATGAATGGTCTGTACGAGCTCGGAACCTTGCAGGCCAGGGAGTATCCGTTCTACGAACAGCACGTCCTTGCGGCCCTGGTAAGGCTGCTTGTGGCACTGGCTCACGTAAATTACTGGCATGGGGTCCTTGCGGTTGGCCTTTTCCACGCCGAAAGAGCATACGTTGGAGTGGTTGACCGGGTCGTGGGTGGCCAGTTTGAAACTGCCCTCCTTTGTGAGTCCGTCCTTGCCGTCGTATTTCCAAACCGTGGCTATACCTGTGTGCTGGAGACTGACTATATATTTCTTGTAGCAGTCCATACCCTGGTAATTGGCCTTTTCGAAGCGGGCGATGTGCCTGTTTTCGAAACTGTCGGTAGACAGAGGGACTGAAACGAAGCCCTGGTTCTGGGCGAAAACTGCTGTCGACACCAAGAGTGCGGCGGCTACTGCTGAAAGTCTTTTCATACTAATGCTGGATTGCCATCAGCCTCAAATACTTGAGTATGGTATCGCACCATTCCTGGTCGCCGGGGAACTGGTAGCGTGCGTTGCCTTTGGGGTCGGGGGTGAACAGGGTTTCGCCCTTGGGGGTGAGTTCTACCCAGCCGCGCTCGGACAGGGTGTAAAGGTCGTCACCCTCGACGGCATTGATGACGGCGAGCGGATCCCACATCTTCTGGCCGGTATCGCACTGGACGTTCTGGTAAACCCACTTGATAGGGTGGATGTCGGTCCAGTTCATGTCGGATATTACCAGGTCGGGCTTGTAATCCAAAGGGTCGCCGACCTCGCCGGGGGAGAAGATAATGTCGATTTCCTTGGGCCAGAGTTCGAAGAACTTGAGCGAGAAATCGATGGCCTGTGTGAAGTTGTAGTCGGGTTCGACAGCCTTGCCGAATACGCCGCCCATTGTGTATATCGCGTTGACTTTGTTGCGGACCAGTTCCACGCCGGAGAGGGATGAATACTCGTCAGGTCCGGACTGCAGCAGCCGCGACAGGGAAGTTACGAAACCGACGGAGGCTATAGTCACGCTGTGGTCGGGCTGCTCGCTGAGGAGCTTGCGGTAAAGTTTGTAGCCCTCGGGATACTCATCCTTGCTCTTGTAGCTCTGGCGGAACATGGGGTCGGAGTCCTCGGTGCGGGCGTATGCCACGTTGTGATAGGGGATGAACACCATGGGATCCTTGATGCCGGCCCTTTCAAGACCGACGGGGATGTCGGGATAGCCGTAGAAGTTGTTCATGATGTCCACGGCGTCGGCGTTGGCGGCACCCATGCGGTCAACTATCACACCCAGCAAATTGCAGCGCTTCATATCCATGTAACGGTACAGGAGCATCAGGGCGAAGAGGTCGTCGGTGGAGGAACCCATGTCGCAGTCGAAGATGATGCGGCAGTCCCTCTGCTCGTAGTTGCTCTTGATATTTATACCCTTGGCCACATCGTACACGGTGTGCTGGCCGTTTTCGCGGGCGAAGGCAACTGCTGCGGCCAGGCTGTCCTCAGGGAAGCAGCGGGTGGAGTCGAAGTAGTACTTGCCGTTCTCGGGGTTATACCATCCGCCCACCAGGCCGTTATGGGCACGTGCATGCTTGACTACGGCAGCTATGCTTTTCTTGTCGAAGCTGTTCTGGGTGGCGGCGTACGAGACCATGATGCCCTCGGTGGGCTGTTTAAGTGTGTTGATGTCAAGGGTGAATCCCTCGGGATACATCTGGCCCATTGCCCAGATGACGTTGTAGAGCTCTTTGTCGGAGAGCTTGGCCTGCGAAAATGCGGCGATGCTGACAAGCATCAGCGCCGCGGCTATAAATACTTTACGCATAATAAATTATACTCTCTGGCCGTAGGAACGGTCGGTGGTGTTGACAGTGATCTTTTCGCCGGTTTCGATGAACAGGGGAACCATGATCTTGGCTCCGGTTTCGAGGGTGACCTCCTTGAGGGCGGATGACGATGCGGTGTTGCCTTTGACGGCGGGCTCGCTGTAGGTAACCTCCAGGGTTACGTAGGTGGGGAGCTCGCAGGTGAGGCATTTCTCTTCGCCCACCACAAACATCATTTCAACGTGCTGGCCTTCTTTCATGAGGTCGGCGTTCTCGACTACGTCCTTGGGAAGGAGAATCTGTTCGTAGGTTTCTTCGTGCATGAAGTTGAAGCCGTCTTCCTCGGCGTAGAGGAACTGGTAGGGACGACGCTCGACCTCGATGGTTTCGATTTTTGCGCCCGCGGTGAAGGTGTTCTCCAGGATGCGGCCGTTCTCGAGGTTGCGGAGTTTGGTTTTGACGAAAGCGGGACCCTTGCCGGGCTTGACGTGCTGGAACCAAACAATCATACAAGGCTTGTCGTTGAATTTCAGGTAAAGACCGTTTTTAAAATCTGCTGTTGTTGCCATATTATTACTAATTAAGTTTATCGAACAATCTTGCGAATATAACAAATCGCTTGAACTATTGCAAATATTCTATTTTTGAGGCTACTTGCTCAAGGAGCCATTTTGGGGTTGAGGTAGCTCCGCATACTCCTGCAGAGGCTGCGCCGTCAAACCATTCCGGCCTGAGTTCCGAGGGGCTGGTTATAAAGTGCGTGCGTGGATTTACGCTGCGGCACCACTCGTACAGAACCTTGCCGTTGGAGCTGTCCTTGCCGGCCACGAATACAAGCACGTCATGCCTTGAGGCGAAGTCCCTTAGCTCGCGGTGCCGTGAGGCTACCTGGGCACAGATGCTGTCGTGTACGGTGAGCCTGTCTCCTGCAAAGGTACTCAGCCGATCGATGATTTCCCCGTAAGCCTCGGGGCTCATGGTAGTTTGGGAGAAAAGTTCAACAGGGCACTCAGAATCCAGCAGTCCGCATTCTATAAGACGCTGCAGGCCTTCGGCATTCTCGACCACCAGGGCCTTGCATCCTGTACGTCCCACCAGGCCAAGCACTTCCGGGTGACCGCGCTTGCCGAATATGAGGACCTGTGCGTGCTTGGAGGCCTCTTCGACCCTGGCCTGCAGCCGCAGGACCACGGGGCAGGTGCAATCGATGGTGTGGAGACCGAGTTTTTTCAGGCATTCGTAAGTGGAGGGGGGCTCGCCGTGGGCGCGTATGAGCACCGTGTCGCCTTCGTGTAGGCCTTCCAGGGTATCCAGCCCTACTCTGCCGAGTCCGCGGGCTTCAAGGCGTTTGAGTTCAGCCTCATTGTGGACAATAGCTCCAAGGGAATACAGACATCCGGCGTCACGGTCGAGGAAGTCCTCGGCGGTGGTGATGGCTCGGATGACTCCTCCGCAGAAACCGGAATGGGGGTCGATGCCGACTTTTATCATAAGATGCCGAACTTGCCCTGGATGAGGCCCTGCACCCATGCAAGTTCCTCCTCGAAGGTCATGTCGGAGTTGTCCAGCTCGAAGGCGTCCTCGGCGCGGCGAAGGGGGGCCGTTTCGCGGTGGGAGTCGATGTAGTCGCGCTCGCGGAGGTTCTTGACGACCTCCTCCAGGAGGGGAGTTTCGCCTTTTGCGACCATCTCGTCATAGCGGCGCTGGGCCCGCACCTGCTCGCTGGCAGTCATGAAAATCTTAAGCTGGGCCTCCGGGAACACGGCTGTGCCTATGTCGCGGCCGTCCATGACTATGCGTCCTGCGCGCCCGAAAGCGTGAAGCATCTCGTCCACCCACTCGCGCACGTAGGGTACGGCGGCTATGGGACTGACCTGGCCGCTTACCTCCAGCGAGCGGATCTGCTGCTCGATGCAGCGGGGCCCCATGTAAAGCTTGCCCTCGGCGCCGAAGTGCAGCTCCAGGCCGCCCAGAGCCTCCTTGAGAGCGGGGTTGACGGTGTTGAGGCGGCTGATGAGGCCTTCCTCCTGGGCGAACAGGGTAACACCGCGGTACAGTGCGCCTGAATCGAGGTAAAGGAAATCGAATTTGCGGGCGATCTTTTTGGCCAGCGAACTCTTGCCCGTGGAAGAGTAGCCGTCTATGGCAATAATGATATCGGGAATCTTCATGGCAGCACAAATGTAGAAAAAAATAACGATATTTGCCGTATGAAGATTCTGATTATTGACGACGAGCGTTCGATACGCAATTCCCTCAGGGAAATCCTCTCCGATGAAGGTTACGTCGTAGAAACCGCCGAGAACGGCGCCGAGGGCCTTTCGATGGCCTCAAAGACTCATTACGACCTGATTTTCTGCGACATCAAGATGCCCGGCATGGATGGCGTGGAGGTGCTTGAAAAGCTCATGGACGAAGGCTCCGAGAGCGCCGTCGTCATGATCTCCGGCCACGGAGACATCGACACTGCAGTTGAGTGCATCAAAAAGGGCGCTTTCGACTTTATCCAGAAGCCCCTTGACCTCAACCGCATTCTCATCACCATCAAGAACGCCACCGACAAAACCAAGCTGGTCAGCCAGAACAAGAATCTCAAAAAGAAAGTCTACGGAGGCGAGCGCATGGTAGGTGAGTCTGAGGCCATCTGCCGCGTTCGAGAAATGATAGAGAAGGTGGCACCAACGCCCGCCAGGGTGCTGATTACCGGCGGCAACGGCTCCGGCAAGGAACTGGTGGCCCGTAGTCTTCACGCCCTGAGCGACCGCGCCGCACAGCCATATATCGAGGTGAACTGCGCGGCCATTCCTTCGGAACTTATTGAAAGTGAGCTCTTCGGCCACGAAAAGGGATCCTTCACTTCCGCCATCCGCCAGCACAAGGGCAAATTCGAGCAAGCCGACGGCGGCACACTCTTCCTGGACGAAATCGGCGACATGTCACTTGCCGCCCAGGCCAAGGTGCTCCGCGTGCTGCAGGAGAACAAACTGTCAAGAGTGGGCAGCGATACCGATATAAAAGTTGACGTGCGTGTCATAGCCGCCACCAACAAAGACCTGCGTGCCGAAATCGAAAAAGGCGCTTTCCGCGAGGACCTTTATCACCGTCTGAGCGTCATTGTCATCCGCGTTCCCGGCCTTGACGAGCGCAAGGAGGACATACCCCTGCTGGTGGACTATTTCGTCGACCGCATCTGCACTGAAACGGCCATGCCACGCAAGACCTTCAGTTCCCAGGCCGTCAAAATGCTGCAGGAGCGCAGCTGGAAGGGCAACATAAGGGAGCTCCGCAACGTGGTGGAGCGCCTTCTGATTCTTGGCGATTCCGAGATTTCTGCCGCCAACGTACGCGACTACGTGCTTTAGCGGTCCTTGCTCAGGCTCCTGACGCAGGATACTGGATTGTGAAGCAGGCTCCCTGGAGTGCGAACGAACGGGAGTAGCTTATAGTTGCGCCGCATCTGTCGAGTATGCTGCGCGATATGGCAAGTCCCAGGCCGGAACCACCGCTCTTGGTGGTGAAGTTGGGGGTGAAGAGCTTGGGAATATTGTCATCTGACACTCCCGGCCCGTTGTCTTCAACCACAATGTCGTAGAAGCCTTCCTTCATGGATTTACGCAGAGATACGTTCACTTTGGCGCCTCCGCGTCCTTCCACAGCCTGTACAGCATTGCCCAGCAGGTTTACGAATACGCGTGTAAGCTGGGGTTTGGGACCCTTTACCATGGCGTCGTGCAGGCCGAAATAACTGAACTCCACATCGTCGCGGTTGTCGAACATGGATATTTCTTCCTGGAGCATGAGGTCCAGGTTCAGTTCGGTGTGCTCTTCGCTGTCGAGCTTTGCAAAGGTGGAAAACTCGTTGGAAGTTTCGGTAAGAATGTCGATATGGTCCAGCAGCACCTTGCACACATCGTCGAATTTTTCCTGCCATGAAGGATCTCCTTTTTGCTTGAGGCGTATTAGTCTCTGGATCTGTAACTTCATGGGAGTCAATGGATTCTTAATCTCATGGGCCACTTGCCTGGCCATGCCATGCCATGCTTTGTCGCGCTCGGCCTGGGCTAGACGGCTGGTGTATTCGGACAACTCGTCCACCATTCGGTTGTATGCATCCACCAGGGTGGAGATTTCGTCTTCGCGCGAGTACTTGATGTGTTCCAGGCCCTGGCCGGCCCTCCGCATGCTCAAGCCCATCAGACTCAGTGGACGGAAGACCCTGTCCAGCACAGCCGACTCGGTAAAGCGTGCCAGCAGGAAAAGCAGCAGGAACACCGTAAGAATGGTCATCATGTGCATGACCGCGTCGCGCTCGAAGTCGTAGCTCTCCTCGACATAAGGAGAGCAAAGTACCGCCTTCAGGCTACCGTCGGTCCCCATCAGGGGCATGTACATGTTGTGGTAGTGGCGTCTGCCGGCCGTCTCTTTGGATATGCAGTACCTGAGGTTGCGCACCTTTATCTTTGAGAGGGCTTCCGGGTCGATGCGGAAGCCGAGCAGCATCTTCTCCAGGGCCTCAGGATTCGTGCTCATCACGATATGGCCGTCGGTGCCGTAAACGCTGATGTCGGAGCCGGTGTTGTCGCTGACAGACTGGATCATGGAGGCAAATTCCGAGGAGCCCGGTACATCCTCGCTGCGCATGCCGCGCAGTCCGTTCTGCGCCAGAAGCTGTATCGCGTTGATACGGTCCGACATGATGGCCTGCTGGTTGGCCTCGTTGCGGCGGTAAACGAAGAATACGCTGACGCTGGCCATTACCACCAGCGCAAGCAGGAGCGACACCATCAGCGTCCAGGATATCCGGGACCGGAAATACCTCGGCTCCTCCTGACCCGCTTTCTGCTTCTTCGGCTTCAGGCAGCAAAGCATGAGGTACATCATCAATGCGGTGATTACCAGGGCGATGACGTAGCTGAAAGCGCCTATCTGGCGCCTTGAAATAATCATCGCCTCGTCGTCGGACATCACGTTGACGAAGTGTGCGTAATTGTCGCGGTTGTAATGGCAGGTCTGGGTTACGTAAACCTCGGTGTACATCCAGTCATCCATGCGGGTGGAGTATGGATACTCGCCCCTGAAGGTACGAAGCTCGCGGCCCTGGTAGCGGGAGTAGGAGTAGGCTGCGGGGAGACTGGTCCGTCCGGGCGAGAGCATACCGAGCAGGCGCGAGTAACTCTTGCCCGACGGCATAGCCTTTTGCTCTATGCCCACCAGAAGGTGCACCACGCGTCCGTCGGGAGTGAAGTACGAGAACACTCCGTCGTAGCGTGAGGGGCCCTCGGAGGTTGGCGTGCCTACGAAGAACGATCCTTCCGATACGGGCGTTCCGTTGCGGGCCATCTGCTGGAGGAGGGCCTGGAACTGCGGGGAGGCGCTGTCGGGGGAAACCAGCTGCACGCTCACGGAATAGTCCAGGGCTTCGGTCGAAAGGTAATTGTCTATTATCCTGTTGCGTATGGCTACCTCGCTGCCGTCCAGCGAAGCGAGAGTCCCTATAACCATGTCCTCGGCTATGGCACGTTCGACCTTGCGGAGCTGCAGCTCAAGGGTCACGTCCCGGTCGACCGAGAGCTTTCCGGCCCACACTTCTATGCGGTCCTCTTCTTTCTCGAATCCCAGCAGAGCCATGGTTACCACCATATATATGCCGGTGATTATAGAAAACGTCAGCAGCATGGGGCGGGAGAAGAAATCGATGTGCTTTCCGCTCAGGTCCAGGATTATAGGCTGGAGCATTTGCAGCAGCATGGGAACTGTGCAGAACAAGCCAAGGAAAGACAGATACACCAGCAGCGTGTACCACGAGAGGCTTGCCAGTTTATATAATTCCAGCGTGATGCCCGAGTTGGCAACGATGTTTCCGAGGCTCAGGTGGGCATATACGATAATAAGGACTACGGCGAGTATGGCCGCTGCCGACATCAGACCTTTCAACACAGGCCTGCGAACCTTGATCCAGAGGCTTCTTCGGGCAAGATACAGCACCAGTACGCACAACAGAAGGCCCAGGTTGAGCAGCAGCACGGCTCCAAGCGAGAACAGGAATTGTCCGCCTGCATACACCATCGGGGAAAAAATGAGGATCTCCGACTGTACGCTGCGTCCCCAGATGTACATAGCTGCAAGGGAGGCGATTATAACAGCCACGGATATCAACGCTCGATTGAGTTCCCGCCTTCTGAACACAAAGGCCACCGATGCTGAAAGAATGAAAACGAGCGAAAGCCACAGGAGCGTATCATTGGCCATAACCACTCCGCTCAGGGAGTCGTAAAGAATCTTGAATACCGGATTGCCATCCAGCATGACCGGACTGCCACCGCTGAATGTAAGCGGCCTTACAGAGAAGCGGCTGCGGAGATGCAGGCGGGGATTGACGCCCCGGTAGGAACTCTCGTCCTGGCTGTTGCTGATTTCAAGGCCTGAAATAATGCGCCGGCTGTCCGTTTCCTGTGCTTTGACTATATACCACTTGGGCCCGATGTTCATGAATACGGGCTCCTCGGTGGCGTAGCTCAGGGGCGAGCGCAGGTTGATGCGTGGGTTGGTGATTCGCTGGAGCATCACCCTGGAGCTTATGTCGTCGTTGAACACGGGGAAACTTCCACGCCACGACTGCAGGGTATCGGCGGCATAGGTATACACCACCATATCGGATGGAAGCTTCTGCTGCGGGTGGGCTACATAGTAGTCGAGCCTCGACATGCGCCATTCCAGTCGCTTCTGTACTTTGCGTGCGGCAGAGTCGGTATCACCCACCGTGCGTGGGGACGCAACGGCGAATATGAGCAGGACGATGCTGATAAGAGCCAGCACCGGGGCGATATAATCCCTTATGGTCCACTTTCTATTCATTATGGTACGGCTCTCCTCGCAATATGGTGAAGGCACGGTACAGTTGCTCTGCAAAAACCGTTCTCACAAGTTGGTGGGAGCAGGTCATGCGTGATAGCGATACGCTCGAATCGGCCCTGGAGTAGACTGCAGGGCTGAATCCGTAGGCTCCGCCGACAATGAAAACAAGGTCGCGGCCGGCTTGCAGGTACTTGCCGACGCGGGCGGCAAACTCCAGCGAACTGAACTGCTCGCCTCTTTCGTCAAGCAGTACAACGGTGTCGGCGGGTTTGAGTGCCTTGAGCAGTGCCTCGCCCTCTTTTGCCTTGATCTGCTCATGGCTCAGGGAGCCGGCTCCCTTGAGTTCCGGGAGTTCTTTTACCGAAAAAGGCACATAGTGAACCAGCCTGGAGGAGTACATCTCCAGGCCCTCGGCCACCCAGCGGATGTCGGTCTTGCCCATGGTAAGCAGAGTAATGTGCATCGGATGCAAAAATAGCAAACTGGCTTAATATTTGCAAAGAAAAAGTATCGGTATGAAACGCATTCCAATTGCATTATTGGTTCTGTTGCTGGCCGGGCCCGCCGCCTTGGCCCAGAGTTTTTTTCTCCAGCCGGTCTCTAAACCGGCCACCATTACCGTGCCCGAAGGAGGCGACGATGTGTTCATTCCCATCAGCAAATACATCGCTGCAGGCAATGCCGAGGCACTTTCGGCCTGGTTCGCCGACAATCTCGAGATAGCGGTCCTGGCTCGTGAAAGCGCCGCCAGCCGCGCCCAGGCCAAACAGATAGTCAAGTCTTTCTTTGATAATTATACCCCCCGCAGCTTCGACATCAACCACACCGCCGGCCGCGCCAACATGAAATATGCCCTGGGCATACTCAAAGCCGGCGGAGAAACTTTCAACGTCACTATCTTCCTGAGCTGCAAAGGCAAGCGCTACCGCATCCAGCAGCTTAAAATCGAACGCTTTTAAGCTGCTGGATTCCAGCAACCATCCCCCTGCGCCCCTAGGGGACTGAGGGGCGATTCCCTCAGACATCCCCGTGTCGCTTCCGCTCCAAATCGAACGCTTTTAAGCTGCTGGACGCCAGCAACCATCCCCCTCATAATCAGCACCTTAGCTGTCTCATCTGTGGGAAATATTCCCACAGATACAGCACGTTTGCCGCTGGAAATCAGTCACTTGACTGCTGCGAACGCAAGTTCTTCTGATCTGTGGGCAATTTGCATTCTGCTCAAATTATTCCCATATTTGTATCACTTAAACGATTACTATGGGACGTCATAACCGAAAATGCTATAGTGGTATCCTTAACCACTGCTATCAAAACACTATTGAAGGAAAGCTTATCTTTTATACAATCAGCGATTTCCTTGTCTATTTCACCATCTTTTGCACCATTACTCCACGCTACAAGGTCACGGTCGTGGGACTCACATTGATGTATGACCATATCCACAAATCCATGTCGGCTGATTCTAGAAAAGAGTTGTACCGCTGCTCTCAAAACATTACATCCGTCTTCGCAAAAGAACATAATAAAACTTTAAAGCGCAAAGGATCCCTGTTCAGAAAGCCTTTTGGAAGTGTCCCAAAGTATAGTGACAAAAAAGCCCGGTCGAACATTATCTACCTGGCCAACAACCCGGTTGAACGCAGCATCGTCAAATATGCCGAAGAATACCGCTGGAATTTTCTTGCCTATTACAATAGCAATCATCCTTTCTCTAAGAAAATATCAAAGCACTCTGCATCAAAATATTTACTTTGGGCAATGAAGGTTGTAGATAAAAAGCGTAAAAACTCCGAGTATTTGACAAATCCCCTTTTGCAGACACTTTTCAAGAAACTCAGCAAGACAGAAAAGGAACAGTTAGTTGATTACATTATAAGCGTCTACAATGTCATTGATTACCAGACAGCTATACGTTTTTGGGGCAGTTATGAAAAAATGATTACCGCAATTCATTCTACAACAGGTGAGGAATACGACTTAAATGAGGTTTTTGTCGGAAAACGAGACGATGTGTACCCAACACTGACATCACTTGTCTTGCAGAGCGGAAAGTATAAGGATATCCATTCTGTCGTGAGTCTTTCGGCAGCAGAAAAAATAGAATTATTCTACTATCTGCAGGGAAGGTCTTCCGCCACCGCCGAACAGATTGCCAAATATTTGCATATGAGACTGGAAAAATCCTAGTCTACCTAGTTCTCTGCTGATCCTAACACCTTGATAATCAAAACTAACGCGACAACACCTGTGGGAATAATTCCCACAGAAGGAGAGGGCAATGTGTTGATAGTGAAGCGATTAGCGCTCGGCGGTACACTTGCGGTCTTTGGTTGATGGCCGGATAGGCTATGAAGCCGCGCAATGACATTGCACTGAAAGCGCAAGCTTATGATACGGGATGTGAGAAAAGCCGGTCGAGAAAGGCGATTATGGCCGAGCCGACTTTTGAGGGGTGATTGGTGAGGAGGTGACGCTCGCCAGGAATCTCTACATACTCGCAGCCGGGGTAGATTTCGCGGTATTTGGCGCTGTACTCCAAAGGAATGATTCTGTCGGTGGTACCATGAATGATGCAAACGGGTCCGGAGTACAGGGCAGACTCTTCGTATATAGGAAGTGTCTGGGCTGTAAGGATATACTCGCGGCTGAACTTGTACCAGTATACTCTCACCGACTCGGGGGGATCGACCGGGTCGCAGTGCACGCCCAGGAAACTGCCCTGCAGGGCGAAGTCTTTTATGGCACCACCGGGAGCCAGCAGTACCAATGCGTCGGGTGCGCGCCCCTCGGCGGCAAGGCGCCCGGCCAGCATTCCGGCCACGGCGCCGCCCTGCGAGTGCCCTGCAAGCACTATCTTGTCCACAAAGGGAAGCGTACGGGCGTAGTCGTAGACGGAGCGGGCGTCGTCGATTTCAGAGGGAACGGTGCATTTCATCAGGTCACCGTCGCTTTTGCCCTGGGCATTGAAATCAAAGCGCAGCACGGCATAACCTGCCTTGACCATCTTTCTTGCGATCCTGGGCATAGGGACGATGTTTTTGTGCGACATCACCCCGTGCATGAGAATTACCAGCGTGCACTTGTCCTTGGCCGGGTCAAACCCTTTTGGGAGTTGGAGCACTGCCGACAGCCTTCCGTGGGGCCCGTTGATGTAGCCGGCATCCCCCACGGGATAGGTCCGTCCCGCAGCAGCAGTCACGATCGAGCCCAGCAACCCCGACAGCACCAGAGCCATAGAGTGTTTCATAAACTACTTCTGACGGCAGTAAATCTGCACCGGACAGCCGTGGAGAGGGAAGTTCTCGCGGAGTTTGTTCTCGAGGAAACGCTTGTACGGCTCTTTAATATATTGTGGCAGATTGCAGAAGAAAGCGAATGCCGGGAACTTGGTGGGCAGCTGGGTTACGTACTTGATCTTCACATATTTGCCCTTCCATGCGGGAGGAGGAGTCTCCTCGATCAGGGGCAGCATTGCCTCGTTGAGGCGGGCGGTGGGGATTTTGCGGGAGTAGTTGGCGTACACCTCGGCGGCGGCGTTGAGCACATCCTGGATGCGCTGCATGTTGACCACGGAAGTGAATATGATGGGTACGTCGTCGAACGGGGCAATCCTGCTTCGAAGAGCCTGGGTATACTCTTTCATTGTATTGGAGTCCTTGATGAACAGATCCCATTTGTTAACCACCAGTACGCAGCCCTTGCGGTTGCGCTGGATGAGCGAGAAGATGTTCATGTCCTGCGCCTCCATGCCGGAAGTGGCGTCTATCATCATGATGCACACATCGGAGTGCTCGATAGCACGTATCGAACGCATAACAGAGTAGAACTCAAGGTCTTCATTGACTTTGGCCTTGCGCCTTATGCCCGCCGTATCAACCAGCATGAACTCATGCCCGAACTTGTTGTAGTGGGCCTCGATGCTGTCGCGGGTGGTGCCGGCCACAGGGGTCACAATGTTCCGTTCCACACCCAGCAGGGCGTTGGTAAGCGAAGATTTACCCACGTTTGGCTTGCCTACTATGGTGAGGCGGGGAAGCCCCTCGTACGGGTCTGCCTGGACGGTCTCCTCGGGGAGGGCAGCCACTATTGCGTCCAGCAGGTCGCCGGTGCCGGAACCGTTGGCGGCCGAAATGGAATAAACCTCGCCCAGGCCCATGGCGTAGAACTGGTAGACGTCGTACATTTTTTCGCCTGTGTCCACTTTGTTGACGCACAGCACCACGGGCTTGCGTGTGCGGCGGAGGACATCGGCGATTTCGGCGTCGTAGTCGGTGATGCCGGTGGCCGCCTCGACCATGAAGAGCACCAGGTCGGCCTCATCTATGGCTATCTGAACCTGCGAGCGGATTGCGGTTTCGAAAACATCGTCCGAGTTGCTGGTGTAGCCTCCAGTGTCGACCACCGAAAACTCGCGTCCGCACCACTCGCAACGGCCGTAATGCCGGTCGCGGGTTACGCCGGCGGTGTCATCTACAATTGCCTGCCTGGCACCTACCAGGCGGTTGAAAAGGGTGGACTTGCCTACGTTAGGACGTCCTACGATCGCTACCAGACTCATAAAGTTTGCATTCTTTGCATGCATCGGAGAATTCCCCCGTGCAGATTTTTCCGTGCAAGTCGGCATCCACGTCCTTGAAACAGCGGATGCCGCGCTTGCGCATTTCTTCGTTCGAGCCCACATCGAACTGCGGAAAGTCCTTCTTGCGGAAGAGGATGTTGAAGCACATTCCAAGGACTCCCAGTCCCAGGATGACTGCCGCAGCTATGATGGTAGGCCCCATATTCTAATACACGAACCCGGGGCTGATGGGCTCGTAATTGTATACCTTGTCGATGATGCTCGCGAACACGGAAGCCATGGACACCACGCGAATCTTGTGATCCCCTTCTAGTTCGGGATGGGGGATTGTATCTGTGATGTACACTTCCTCCAGGGCGGAAGCGTGCAGGCGCTCCAGGGCGTTGCCTGAAAGGATTCCGTGGGTGGCGCAGCAGCGTACGCTGGTGGCTCCCTTCTCCTTGAGCACGTCGGCTGCCTTGCACAGGGTGCCGGCGGTGTCGATCATATCATCGACTATAATTATGTTCTTGCCCTCGACGTCGCCGATGGCCTTGATTTCCGCTACTACATTGGCTCTTTCGCGGGTTTTGTGGCAGATGATGACTCCGCAGTCCTGTCCGTCGCCTGCAAGGGACTTGGCATAGGAATTGGCCCTCTTGGCGCCACCCATGTCGGGAGCGGCTATTGCCAGATTGCTCAGCCCAAGCGACTTGATGCAAGGAATGAATACCTTGCTGGCGTATATATGGTCTACGGGGATGTCGAAGAAACCCTGGATCTGGTCGGCGTGCAGGTCGCAGGTCATGATGCGGTCGACGCCTGCGGCCGTAAGCAGATTGGCGGCGAGCTTGGCGCCGATTGCCACGCGCGGCTTGTCTTTGCGGTCCTGACGGGCCCAGCCGAAGTAGGGGATCACGGCAATCACCTTGTCGGCCGATGCTCTTTTTGCTGCGTCAACGGTGAGCAGCAGCTCCATGAGGTTGTCTGCCGGAGGGAAGGTGGACTGGAGGATGAACACGGTGGCTCCTCGGACGCTCTGTGTAAAGCAGGGCTGGAATTCTCCATCGCTGAAAGGGGTAACCTGAAGATCGCCCAGGCGGGACAGGGGTTCTTCGGGTCTGCGGATCTCGTTCAGATGCTCTATCACCTTGCAGGCGAAATCCCGGGAAGCCCTGCAGGCGAAAAGTTCCATGCGATGAGTGTGAATCATAAGTTCTTAAGTATTGAATCGATGTAATCCAGTATCTGTTCGCGTCCGGTGCCCCTGGCCGAGCTGCATGCGAACATGGGCGGAAGTTCCTCCCATGTTTGGGAAAGCAGGGCTTTGTCCCTGTCGATCTGGGTTTGAAGGGCGACGGGGCCGAGTTTGTCGGTTTTGGTAAAAATGATGGCGCAGGGGATGCCGTTCTCCCCTAATTCGGCAAGGAAATCCAGGTCGATGGCGCCGATATCGTGCCGGGAATCTACCAGCACGAAAAGCAGCTGCATCTCCTCTGAATTGTGGATATAATCCCTGATTGTGTCTTGCAGGGAGCGGCGCATTTTGTCGGGGAGTTTGGCGTAGCCGTAGCCGGGAAGGTCCACCAGGTACCATCGGTCGTTGATGAGGAAGTGATTGACTACCTTGGTTTTGCCCGGGGTGGCGGAAGTCTGGGCAAGCTTGCGGTTGCCTGTGAGCATGTTGATAAGGGAGGACTTGCCCACGTTGGAGCGGCCTATGAAGGCGAATTCGGGCAGTTTTCTCTTAGGCTTGGCGGTAACCCTTGTGCTGCTTCCTGCGAATATGGCCTCGGAGATTTTCATGACCCGTGTAATTAAGTACAAAGATAGTTAAATTTTCTTTGAACCGAAATGCTTTTCAAAAAAATGCTATCTTTGTAAATATGTGGGTAAAGGATTACCTTGAACTGCTGGAACTCCAGCAGATAATTAGGGAGGGAGTTGAGGAGGCCGCCCCCGGAAGTGTGCGCGTCAAGGCTGAGATTGCATCGCTGCAGCAGCGCACCAACGGCCACTGTTACCTCGAGCTCTGCCAGAGCGAGGGCTCCGCTCCCGTGGCCAAGCTGCGCGCCATCATCTGGCGCCCGCAGGCCGCTGTGCTCCTTGGTAAATTTGCTTCCGCAACAGGCTCGCCCCTTGCTCCCGGGATCTCCGTTATTTTTGAGGGACGCATAAACTACAGCGAGCTTTACGGGGCTTCTCTCGTAATCGAAGACATAGACGTGGAGCACACTCTCGGCGAGGCCGAGCTGCAGCGCCGCAAGACTATCGAAAGGCTTGAGAAAGAGGGTCTTATGGACCTTCAAAAAGAGTTTGCCCTGCCACCGGTTCCGTATTTCCTTGCGGTCATATCCGCCCCCGATGCCGCCGGCTATGGGGATTTCACCCGCCACCTGCAGCAAAACGAGTGGGGCTTCAAGTTTGACGTCCGGCTTTTCCCTGCCACCATGCAGGGAGAGTCCGCCCCCGTCTCGATAACCTCAGCGCTTTCCAGTATTGCATCAGGAACTGAAGACGGCCGTGACTTCGACGCCGTGCTTATCCTTCGCGGCGGCGGCTCCAGCCTTGACCTTGCCTGCTTCGATGACTACGGCCTCTGCGCCGCCATAGCCAGCTGCAACTTCCCGGTATTCACCGCCATAGGTCACGACCGCGATACCCATGTTGCCGACATGGTGGCCTGCGGCTCGGTCAAAACCCCCACCGCCCTGGCCGACATGTTCATAGATGCCGTAGCCTCCGAGGACCAGCGCATCGAAGACCTGGGGCGCAGGCTCCGGATGGGCCTGGCCGCAAAGATATCCGCCGCCGAATCCGCCCTTGACAGGGCTCTGCGCCGTACTGCCCTGGCGTTGTCTGCAGGCATCGGAGCCTCGGAGCGTATCCTGTCGTCGCTGGAGGCCCGCATAACTGCCGCAAACCCGCGCAAATTGCTGGAGCGGGGCTACACCCTGGTGTCTTCCGCCTCCGGCAGGCTCGTCAAAAGCGCTGCGGGCATAGCCCCCGGCAGCACTCTCGACATTCATTTCCCCGACGGCACGTTAAACTGCACAGTAAATGGAAAAATTTGACTATAATGCTGCCCTGGCCGAGCTCGAGGCCATTGCGGCCAAAGTTGAGGATCCGCAGACGGGACTCAACGACATCGACACCTATATTAACCGCTCCGAGGAGCTTATCAAGCAGTGCCGCGAATATCTTCGCTCGGCACGCAGTAAAGTAGAACAGATGGGACAATGAAAAAGATCTATCAAACCGACCCCTGGCTTGAGCCGTACAAAGCTGCAATCGAGGCCCGCCATGCACGTATTCTGGCCGACAAGCGCAAGCTCGCCGGCGACAAGCCTTTGTCCGACGCTGCCAACAATCATCTTTATTACGGCCTCCACAAAGATGCCCGGGGATGGGTCATCCGCGAGTGGGCCCCTAATGCCAGCCGTATCTATCTGATAGGGGATTTCAACAACTGGAAGCGCACTCCCGATTACGCGTTAAGTCCCGTTGGCTCAGGCAATTGGGAACTTCGCCTGCCGGAGATGTTCCTTTCACACGGAGCACTTTACAAACTTTGGGTAGAGTGGCCCGGCGGCGGCGGTGAGCGCATCCCTGCCTACGCCACCCGCGTTGTCCAGGACCCCGACACCAAGGTGTTCAGCGCCCAGGTGTGGGATCCCCAGCCCTATGAATGGAAGCACCGCGCCCCCGGCAAGCGCCCCCATCCATTCATCTACGAATGCCACATAGGCATGAGCGGAGAGAAGGAAGGGGTGGCGAGTTTCGAGGACTTCCGCCGCGACGTGCTGCCCCGCGTCAAGCGCCTGGGGTATGACGTTCTGCAGATAATGGCCCTGCAGGAGCATCCCTATTACGGATCATTCGGTTATCAGGTGTCGAGCTTCTTCGCCCTGAGCTCCCGCTTCGGCACGCCCGAGGAGTTCAAGCGCCTGGTAGATGAAGCGCACGTCGCCGGCATTGCCGTTATCATGGATATTGTCCACTCGCACGCTGTGGGCAACGAGGCCGAAGGCCTTGGCCGCCTGGACGGCGACGAATCGCTCTACTTTTACAAGGGCCCGGCGGGCCACCACCCTGCCTGGGGCACACGCTGCTTCGATTACGGGAAAGATGAGGTGAAGTATTTCCTGCTGTCCAACTGCAAGTACTGGATGCAGGAGTACCACCTGGACGGTTTCCGCTTTGACGGAGTCACCAGCATGCTGTACTGGAATCACGGCCTGGGCGCCGATTTCGGCGATTATGCCCTGTATTTCAACGAGGGGGTGGACGAGAACGCCGTCAGCTACCTCGGCCTTGCCAACCTGCTCATTCATGAGCTTAATCCAAAGGCACTTACGATAGCCGAGGACGTGTCTGGAATGGCAGGTCTCGCCGCTCCGTTCGCCGCCGGCGGAGTGGGTTTCGACTTCCGCATGGCCATGGGCATAGCCGACCATTGGATAAAGTGGATAAAGGAGCTCTCCGACGAACAGTGGAGCATGGGCGGAATATGGTGGGAGCTTACCAACAAACGCGCCGATGAAAGCACCATCAGCTACGCCGAGTGCCACGACCAGGCGCTCGTGGGCGACAAAACCATAATCTTCCGGCTCATTGACAAGGAAATGTACTTCAGCATGCGCAAGGACCAGCCCAATCCCATAGTGGACAGGGGAGTTGCGCTTCACAAACTTATTCGCCTCGTGACCGCGGCAACATGCGGCGGAGGATACCTCGACTTCATGGGCAACGAGTTCGGTCACCCCGAGTGGATAGACTTTCCGCGCGAGGGCAACGGCTGGTCGTACAAGCACGCGCGGCGCCTCTGGTCCATAGCCGACGACCCCTCTCTTCGTTTCCACGGTCTTGAGGAATTCGACGCCTGCATGGTGCAGTTCTTAAAGAAGCAGAAAGTGCTGCGGGGCGCTCCCGAGCTGCTGGTTGCCGACGAAGAAAAGAAAATCTTGATTTTCAGTAGGGAAAACTGTATCTTTGCGCTGAATTTCAACCCGCAGGGCTCTTTCCAGGATTATGGATTCTCTGCTCCGGCGGGCAAATTCGCCAAAGTGTTCGATTCGGACGAGCCCCGTTTCGGGGGATTCGGCCGCCTGGAGCAAGCTGAGACCCACATTTCTGTGCCGGAACGCTCGCCCAACGGCAATCAGTCCTACGACCACACGCTTTATCTGTACCTGCCCAGCAGGTGCGCCATAGTATTGAAAAAGATTGTTTAATATGGCATTCTTGAAGTTTAACAAAAACGAGCTGGTCAACCTGGCCTATTCCCTCAAGCGCGAGATTATCTGCGCCAACAAGACGGGGGCGTACAGCAACACGTCCATCGTGGGCTGCAACACCCGCCGTTACCACGGCCTGCTTGCCGTCACCCTCGACCGCTTCGGCGGCGACCACTACGTGCTCTTGTCCGCCCTGGACGAAAGCATCATCGTGAGAGGCAAGCGATTCAATCTCGGAATCCATTGCTACGGCGACATTTACGAGCCCCGCGGACACAAGTACGTGGTGGACTTCGCCGAGGACCCCATGCCCTCCATCACCTGCAAGGTGGGTGAGGTACTCTTCCGCAAGAGTCTCATCCTCGCCCCCGACAAAGACCAGGTGCTGGTCAAATACGAGCTGCTCGAGTCGCCCGCACCCGTGACGCTGCTTGTCAAGCCTTTCCTGGCTTTCCGCAGCGCCCACGCCCTGACATCGCAGAACGACCAGGCCAATACCTCCTATCAGGAGGTTCCCGGCGGAGTTTCGTTCAGGATGTATCCCAATTTCCCCGATCTTAATCTTCAGTTGAGCGACTCCAAGGCCGAGTGGAAATATCTTCCCTGCTGGAACAACCGCATCACCTATTCCGACGAGTACCGCCGAGGCTTCGACTGCACCGAGGACCTTTTCACTCCCGGTGTCTTCAGCATGAAGCTCTCGCAGGGAGGATCGGTTGTGTTGTCGGCTGCCACTGTGGAAATAAACCCCACCCAGATCAAGCGCCAGTTCAATTCCTATCAGTCCAAGCTCCCCGAGGTTACCGGTTACAGGGACCAGCTGCGCTGCTGCGCCGACTGGCTCATAACCCGTCACAACGGAGTGGCCATGATCAACGCCGGCCTCAGCTGGCTGAAGACCGGCCTTCTTAGGGAAACGCTGATCGCCCTTCCCGGCCTCACGCTGCACGGCCTTTCCAACCCCGCACTGTTCGAGGAGATACTGGACAACCTCATCGCCGCCGAGCAGGAGCGCCTGACGGTGCGCACAACCCAGGTGGAATCGCCTCTGTACATGGCAGTTACGCTCCAGCAATACATTGACTGGGGTGCAGATCCTTCCAAGGTATGGAAGAAATACGGCGCCACCATAAAGATGATACTCGACAGCTACCTTCCCGGGCGCCGCAAAGAGGTGGCCATGCATCCCAACGGCCTGTTGTGGGCCCAGGTCGACGGCGTAGCCCTGAGCTGGATGAACGCCTATGTGGGCGGCAGGGCCCTTACCGAAAGGGCCGGCTACCAGATCGAAACCAACGCCTTCTGGTACAACGCCATATGCTTCGCACTGGATATGGAGTCCCGTTACGGCCTGAAGAACAGCGCTTTCAACAGCCGCTGGGCTCCCGTGTGCGAGATGGTACGCGCCAGTTTCAAAGACGTCTTCATCGACCCTGCTTCGGGCCGCCTTGCCGACTATGTCGACGCCTCCGGCCGCAACATGGATACCCGTCCCAACCAGCTTTACGCCATCTGGGTGAAGTACTCCCCGCTGGACGAGGAAATGTTCCCCGAGGTGCTCAGGATTATCGACAACGAACTCGTTACGTCCCGCGGCATCCGCACCCTGTCCCCCCGCGACCCCAAGTACAAAGGTGTCTACGAGGGCTCCCAGATCGAAAGGGACCTTGCCTATCATCAGGGATGCACCCGTCCGTTCCTTCTGGAACCTTATATAGAAATGAGTTTCAAGGTCAAAGGCCCCTCGTTCCTCAAGCGTGCCGAATGGCTCATCGAGGGCTTCTGGGCCGACCTCAGCAAGCACGGCGTAGGCGCCTTCTCGGAGCTCTACGACGGCGATCCGCCCCATGAGCCCCACGGCGTCATCTCGTCCGCGCTCAGCACGGCGGCCTTGCTTGCAGTCAGCGATATGATCGAAAATAACAAGGAGGCATAGCAATGACAGTTTTGATGTTCGGATGGGAGTTTCCTCCCCACATTGCAGGCGGTCTGGGTACTGCCTGCGAGGGCATAGTCAAGGGCCTGGCCCACAATGGAGTCAAGACCCTCTTCGTAATGCCCAACGCCTCCGGTGACGAGGACCAGAGCGCCACCACCATACTTAACGCCAGCGACGTAGCGGTCCAGAACGTCAGCAGTACAGTTGAAGAGTTCATCAACAAGGTGAAATTCTTCTACGTGGACTCCAACATAGTGCCCTACGTTGACCCTGACGAGTATTTCGCCGCCATCGAGAAGATGAAGGCCGAGGGCCGGACGCAGACCACCGTGGGCTTCGGCCAGAAGTTCAAGTTCTCGGGCAAGTACGGCGCCGACCTCATGGAGGAGGTGTCCCGCTACGCTCAGGTAGGCGGTACAATCGCCATGCAGCACAAAGATGAATTCGATGTCATCCATGCCCACGACTGGCTCACATATCTGGCCGGCATAGCAGCCAAGGAACTTACCGGCAAACCGCTGGTCGTGCATGTTCACGCCACGTCCTATGACCGCGGCGACGAAAAGCACATGGACAGCCGCGTGCTGGATATCGAAAAGAGGGGCATGATGGCCGCCGACCGCGTGGTCACCGTAAGCGACCTCACCCGCGGCATAGTCATCAACAAGTACGGCATCGACCCCGCCAAGGTAGTCACAGTACATAACGCCGTGGATTTCAGCGGCCGCGAGAACATCGAGGTCGAACGCGGCATCAAAGACAAAGTGGTGACCTTCCTTGGCCGTATCACCTTCCAGAAGGGACCCGAGTACTTCATCGACGCTGCCGCCAAGGTGCTCAAGCGCACAAAGGGAGTACGTTTCGTGATGGCCGGCAGCGGCGATATGATGAACCGTGCCATCAAGCAGGTGGCAAGGCTCGGAATCGCCGACCGCTTCCACTTTACGGGCTTCCTCCGTGGAGTTGACGTCCAGAAGATGTTCGCCCTTTCTGATGTGTACATCATGCCGTCCGTGTCCGAGCCTTTCGGTATTTCTCCCCTTGAGGCCATGCGCACGGGGGTTCCTTCCATTATCTCTCATCAGTCAGGCGCAGCCGAGGTCCTCAAGTACGCCCTCAAGGTGGACTTCTGGGATGTGGACGCCCTGGCCGACGACATTTACGCCCTCGTTAGTTATCCCGCCCTTGCAGAATTTGCGTCCAAGCAGGGCTTCGACGAGGTCAATGAATTAAAGTGGAACGGCGCAACCGCCAAATTGAAAAAAGTATACGAATCACTGTTATGAAAAAGTCAATCTGCCTGTACTTCCAGGTCCATCAGCCCACCAGGCTCCGTCAGTATCGTTTCTTCGATATAGGCAAGGACTCACACTACTACGACGACTTTGCCAACCGCACCATCCTAAAAAGAGTGGCCCAGAAGTGTTATCTCCCTATGAACGAGCTCCTTCTGCAGGCCATTAAAGCCAGCAAAGGCAAGTTTAAACTGGCTTTTTCAATCTCTGGTTCGGCGCTTGAGCAGTTTGACCGCTACGCTCCCGAGGTGCTGGAGAGTTTCCGCAAGCTGGCTGCTACCGGCAGCGTGGAATTCCTGTGCGAAACCTACTACCACTCGCTTGCCTCCCTGGCTTCGCCGTCGGAGTTCCTGCATCAGGTAGAGAAGCACAAGAAGCACATCCAGGACACCCTTGGAGTCACTCCCACAGCCTTCCGCAATACCGAGCTCATCTATTCCGACGACATAGCCCGCCAGGTGTACGACCTTGGCTTCAAAACCATGCTCACCGAGGGTGCACGTCACATAATGGGCTGGCAGAGCCCCGATTTCGTATACACCGCAGAGTCGCAGCCGAAGCTCAAGCTGCTTCTCCGCAACTACGGCCTCAGCGACGACCTTGCCTTCCGCTTCTCGGACAAGGGCTGGAACGAGTGGCCCCTCACCGCCGAGAAGTTCGTCGGCTGGCTGCAGGAGGCAGAGGGCGACATCGTCAACCTCTTCATGGATTACGAAACCTTTGGCGAGCACCAGAAGGCCGAGAGCGGCATCTTTGATTTTATGGGCGCACTGCCCGCGCAGGCGCTTGCAGCAGGCTTCGACTTCGTAACCCCTTCGCAGGCCACAAAGAATATTAAACCCGTAGCGTCCCTGAGCGTGCCCGATCCTATTTCATGGGCCGACGAAGAAAGGGACCTGAGCGCATGGCTCGGCAATGAGCTCCAGCAGGAGGCATACAACAAGCTGTACCGCCTCACCGAAAAGCTCGCCCTCATAGGCGATCCCGAGCTCTGGGCCGACTTCGGCCATCTCCAGGAGAGCGACCATCTGTACTACATGTGCACCAAGTTTTTCTCCGACGGCGAGGTCCACAAGCGCTTCAGCCCCTACGCCACCCCTTACGAGGCGTTCATCAACTACATGAACGTCCTCAGCGATTTCATTATCAGAGTAAAAAATGCAGAATAACAGATTTGATGTAGGAGATCCGGCGTGGAAATCCGTGATGGTGACCCGCCACTTGCCGGAAGAATTAACAGGGCTTGAGACCCTTTGTAAAAACCTCTGGTGGTGTTGGAACGAGGATGCCAAACTCCTGTTCCGTTCCATCGATGCAGATATTTGGCACACTTCCGGCCACAATCCTATGGCCATACTGGATAATGTGAGCCTCAAAAGGTATAACGAGTTGGCCAAGGATGTATCGTTCCTGTCCCGCCTTGGTGCGGTAATGGACGATTTCAACCGTTATATGGCCATGAAGAGCAAGCGCAAAGACCCTTCCATAGCATATTTCTGTATGGAATACGGTCTTGAGACCTCGCTCAAGATTTACTCCGGAGGCCTGGGCATACTTGCCGGCGACTACCTTAAGGAGTCGTCCGACATGAATGTCAACATGGTGGCCGTAGGGCTTCTGTACCGTTACGGCTATTTTACCCAGCGCATTACCCCTCAGGGCAACCAGGTGGCCGAATACAATGCCCAGGACTTCCTAAAGATTCCCGCAGAGCCGGTGCTTGATGACAACGGCAACTGGCGTACCGTCAGAATGGCCATGCCCGGCCGTGATATGACCGCCCGTATCTGGAAGGTAGCCGTCGGTCGCACCGACCTGTACCTGCTGGATACCGACTTCGAGGCCAATGCCCCCGAAGACCGCCAGGTTACACATCAGCTCTACGGAGGAGACTGGGAGAACCGCCTCAAGCAGGAAATCCTGCTCGGTATCGGCGGCGTAAGGGCCCTGCGTGAGCTTGGGCTTAATCCGACTATATATCATTTGAACGAGGGCCACGCCGCATTTGCCGGCCTTGAGCGTCTGCGCGAATACATGCAGGACCACCACCTCGATTTCAACGAGTCCCTGGAGCTTATCCGCGCGAGCGGCCTCTTCACCACCCACACTCCTGTGCCCGCCGGACATGATTCCTTTACCGAGGATCTCCTGTCCAGGTACCTTGGACATTACCCCGGACGATTTGGAATATCTTGGGACACAATGCTTTCGCTCGGAAAGATACACCCCGAGAATCCCGAAGAGAAGTTCAGCATGAGCGTCCTTGCAGCCAACCTGAGCCAGAATGTCAACGGCGTGTCCATGCTTCACGGCAAGGTAAGCCAGGACATATTCAAAGATATGTACAAGGGCTATCTCCCCGAGGAGCTGCATATCAGCTACGTCACCAACGGAGTGCACTATGCCACATGGGCGGCAAGGGACTGGAAGGCGGTGCATTACAAAGTGTTCGGCCCCGAGTTCCGTACCGGTCACTACGACAAGAACTGCTTCGACCGCATCTACAAAGTGCCCGACGACGAGATTTGGCAGGTCCGTAAACTCCTTAAGGCCGAGCTGGTTAAAACCGTAACTGAGCGCATCTCCGACCCTACTTTGTGCAGCCATTATACGCCCACTCAGATAGTCAAGATCAGCGAGACCTTCCGTCCCGACGTGCTCACAATCGGCTTTGCCCGCCGTTTTGCCACCTACAAGCGTGCCACCCTTCTGTTCAGCGACCTGGACAGGCTCGATGCCATAGTCAACAATCCCGAGCGTCCCGTGCAGTTCGTGTTCGCCGGCAAGGCTCATCCCGCCGACAGCGCCGGCCAGGACCTCATAAAGCAGATCATCGACATCTCCAAGCAGGACCGCTTCCTGGGCAAGATTATTTTCGTGCCCGGATACGATATCCGTCTGGCAAAGCGCCTTGTGCAGGGCGTAGACGTGTGGCTCAACAACCCTACCCGTCCCCTCGAAGCCTCCGGTACCTCCGGCGAAAAGGCCGCCATGAACGGCGTCATGCACTTCTCGGTGCTCGACGGATGGTGGGTTGAGGGCTATCAGGAGGATGCCGGCTGGGCCCTGCCTCAGGAGCGCACCTACGACGACCAGCATTATCAGAACGAGCTCGATGCCGCCACCATCTATGCTACCATTGAAAACGAGATCGCCCCGGCTTACTATAATTTCAACGATCGCACCCGCCTCTCGAAGGAGTGGGTAGGATACATCAAGAACACCATAGCCAGGGTGGCCAGCAACTTCACCACCAACCGCATGCTTACCGACTACTGCAACCAGTACTATTATCCGCAGGCCGCCCGTTACGGGAAGCTCACGGAGAACGGCAATGCAGTTGCCCGTTATATTGCAGCATGGAAGCAAAAGGTGCTTTCCGAGTGGAACAATATCCGCGTGGTATCCTGCCAGCAGCCCGATGCATCGTACGTGGTGTCCAAGCATGACCCCATCAACGGCGAGGTTGAACTGGATCTCGGCCGCCTGAAACCCTCCGATATCGGAGTGGAGATGCTCCTTGCAACCTCCGACGCAAAGGGCGCCCTTCACATTCAGGAAATCATTCAGTACAAGATGGTTGAATACCACGACGGCATAGCCCGTTACGCCGTTACCGTGGAGCCTGACCGTACCGGTATGTACCAGGTTGGCATCCGTATGTATGCCAACAACCCGGCCCTTCCGCACCGCCAGGATTTCCCTCTTGTTAAATGGCTGTAATAGCGACCGGCTTTTTTGACGGTGTCCACACCGGGCACCGTCTTGTGATAGACAATCTGCTCTCCGAGGCCCGTGCCAGAGGGGAGCAGAGCGTTATTGTGAGCTTCTGGCCTCATCCCAGGGCTGTGCTGCAGAGCGGCGCGGACTCTCTGCGCTACCTGTCTTCACGGGACGGGCGTTTGGATATGCTGCGCTCGCTGGGAGTGGACGAAGTTTTGTCGCTGCGCTTTACTCGTGAGTTCGCGGCCATGGACTGCCGGGAGTATCTTCAGATGCTTTGCCGTGATTATCAATGCTCTGCGCTTGTATTGGGCTACGACACCCGCTTCGGCCGCGAGCAGGCCGGCCCTGACGCTATTGCTGCCCAGGCGCGCAGCATGGGCCTCGGAGCCGTTATAACGCCTCCGGTCCTTTACGGAGGCACTCCGGTCAGCTCCAGCCGTATCAGGGCCGCCCTTTCCGAGGGTGATACTGCCCTTGCCGACAAACTGCTTGGCCGTCCTTACAGGCTTGAGGGTGTGGTGGTCAGCGGCAACCGCCTTGGCAGGACCATAGGTTTTCCCACCGCCAATATGAAACTTTACGAGCCGCTGATGCTCATTCCCAAACCCGGGGTTTACAGCACCCGCGTGCATGTTCTTGGAAAAGAGTTTTCCGGCATGACCAACATAGGCACCAGGCCCACGGTCAGCAACCGCGACACCCTCACCATCGAAACCCACATCCTCGACTTCGACGAAATGATCTACGGCCTGGACATAAGCATCGATTTCCAGGAGCGTATCCGCGAGGAACGCAAGTTCGCATCGCTGGAGGCCTTGAAGGTCCAGCTGCAGCAGGATGTCCGCGTTTTGAAAAAATAGTAGTATCTTTGCAGGCTATGTTGACATCGAAAGAAATAAGGCAGAAGTTTCTGGACTTCTTTGCCTCCAAAGGACACACGGTAGTGCCCTCTGCACCCATGGTGGTCAAGAACGACCCCACCCTTATGTTTACCAATGCCGGGATGAACCAGTTCAAGGATATCTTCCTGGGCAACAAGAGCACCGCATTCAACCGTGCGGTGGATACACAGAAGTGCCTTCGCGTGAGCGGCAAGCACAACGACCTTGAGGAGGTCGGCCATGACACCTATCACCACACCATGTTCGAGATGCTCGGCAACTGGAGCTTCGGAGACTACTTCAAGAAAGAGGCCATAGACTGGGCGTGGGAACTCCTGACCGAGGTCTACAAGATAGACAAGAACATACTCTACGCCACTGTATTCGAAGGCGCCGCCGAGGATGGTACCACTATGGATCAGGAGGCTAAAGAGGCTTGGCTCAAGCACTTGCCTGAGGACCATATCCTGCTTGGCAACAAGCACGACAACTTCTGGGAGATGGGCGATACCGGCCCTTGCGGCCCTTGCTCAGAGGTGCACATCGACATACGCAGCGCCGAGGAAAAGGCTGCTAGCGGCATCCCCGGACGCGAGCTGGTGAACAAGTCTGACCCTCATGTCATAGAAATCTGGAACCTTGTGTTCATGCAGTTCCAGCGCTTCGCCGACGGCCATCTTGAGCCCCTTCCCGCCAAGAATATCGACACCGGTATGGGCTTCGAGCGCCTTTGCGCAGTGCTCCAGGGCAAGAACAGCAACTACGACTCCGACGTGTTTACGGGAATGCTGTCGAAGATAGGTGCATTGAGCGGCCACCGCTACGGCGAAAGCCAGCAGACCGACGTCGCAATGCGTGTCATAGCCGACCATATCCGCGCCATTAGTTTTTCGATTGCCGACGGCCAGCTCCCCAGTAACGTAAAGGCAGGCTACGTAATCCGCAGGATCCTGCGCCGTGCTGTACGCTACGGCTATACCTTCCTGGGCCTCTCCGAGCCTTTCCTCTGCCAGCTCGTTCAGCAGCTGGTGGACGATATGGGTGATGCTTATCCCGAGCTCCCCGCCCAGCAGAAGCTCATCGAATCCGTTATCCGCGAGGAGGAAATGGCCTTCCTGCGCACCCTGGACCGCGGAATCAAGCTTCTGGACGATTGCATGGAGGCCAGCAAAGACACCAAACTCATCCCCGGCTCGGACGCTTTCCGCCTGTACGACACCTACGGATTCCCCATAGACCTCACCGAGCTCATTGCCGCCGAGAAAGGTTACAAAGTTGACCTGGAAGGCTTCGGCAAAGAGCTCCAGCAGCAGAAAGACCGTGCCCGCAACGCCACCGCCAACTCCTTCGGTGACTGGACGGTATACCATGAGGGCGAAGATGTTGAATTCACTGGCTACGACTCTACTGAAACCTCGGGCGCTCGCCTTCTGAAGCAGCGAACCGTGGTCCAGAAGAACAAGGAGATGCTCCAGCTGGTCTTCGAGCGTACTCCTTTCTACGGCGAGATGGGCGGTGAGATAGGCGACACAGGCACCATTACCTCCGAGGATGGCGAAACCATCAAGATTCTCAATACTATAAAAGAGAATGAACTCACCATACACATTGCCGAGCGCCTTCCGCAGAACCCCGGGGGTGACTTCACTCTGAGCGTCGACGCTGCCCGCAGGCAGCGCATCGCCAATAACCACAGCTGCACCCACCTCATGCACAGGGCTCTGCGCGAAATACTTGGCAATCATGTGGAGCAGAAGGGTTCCTTCGTATCCGATAAGGGATTCCGCTTTGACTTTTCCCACTTCGAGAAGCTCTCCGACGAGCAGATCATGGCAGTCGAGAAGAGGGTTAACGAGCTGATACGCAGCAATTTCCCTTTGATCGAAAAACGCGACGCCACAATGGATGAGGCGCGCAGCCTCGGCGCCATGGCCCTCTTCGGCGAGAAGTACGGCGACCGCGTCCGCGTGGTCACCTTCGGCCCCAGCACCGAGCTTTGCGGCGGATGCCATACCTCGGCCACCGGCAATATCGGCCTGTTCAAGATCGTATCCGAATCCGCCATTGCCGCCGGAATACGCCGTATCGAGGCTGTCACCGGAGAGCAGGCCGAGGAAATGGTCAGCACTATGCAGAATCTCCTCAAGACCGCCCGTTCATTCTTCAACAATGTGCCCGACCTTACCGGAGCCATCCAGAAGATGATAGAGGACAACGCCTCCTTCAAGAAGCAGGCGGAGGAATTCGCCAAGGCAAAGGCTGCCGACCTGGCCCGCAGGCTTTCCGAAAAGGCACAGACCGTCAATGGAATAAACCTTATCGTGGCCAATCCTACAGTGTGCCTGGAGTTCGATCCCGCCATGATGCGCAATGCCGCTCTCGCTCTCCAGAAGGAGCTTAAGAATACGGCTCTTGCCGCTGCCTACGAAGCCGGTGGCAAGCCCCAGCTGCTGCTGATGTATTCATCCGACCTGGTGGCCGCAGGCCGCCACGCCGGAAAGGATATCGGCGCCGCCGCCAAGCTCATTCAGGGCGGCGGAGGCGGCCAGCCCGGCCTGGCAACTGCAGGCGGCAAGGATATTGCAGGCCTTGTGGACGCCCTCGACGCCCTTGTAGAAGCAGCCACGCGTTAGAATATGCGCAAACTGGATAAATTCACGCTCAAAGCATTTATCGGACCTTTCGTCGCGATATTGCTCATCGTGGTATTTATCCTCATGATGCAGTTCCTCTGGCTCTATATCGACGAGCTGGTGGGCAAGGGCCTTTCGTTCGGAGTGATAATGGAGTTCATGATGTGGGGCGCCTGCACCATACTTCCCATGGCACTCCCGCTGGCCGTACTGCTCTCGTCCATGATGGTCATAGGCCAGATGGGTGAAAACAAGGAACTTATGGCTATCAAGGCCGCCGGCATTTCGCTGGGACGGCTTATAGCTCCCCTCATCGTCACCTCTGCAATCATCAGCGTGGGCGCCTTCTTCATAGGCAACAATCTGGTGCCCAAGGCATATAACGAAATTTTCACGCTTCGTGACGATATCACCCACACCAAGGGCGAGATCAAGATACCGCCGGGGACTTTCTACGACGGAATCGAAGGCTATGTGCTGCGGGTTGAGGACCGTAACGACGAAACCGGCATGATGTATAAAGTGCAGGTGTATGACCACACCACCCGTCGCGGCAACACTTCGCTCATCATCGCCGACTCCGCCCTGCTGAAGATTTCCAAAGCCAAGGACTATCTGACATTCTCGCTGTTCAACGGCTCCAACTATCAGGAAACCAACGAGATAACCTATCGTGATACCTCGCTGGCCCTGAGCCGTGTGGACTTCAGCCGCGAGGAACTTATTATTCCTCTCAAGAACTACTCGTTCGAGAAATCCGACTCGGCACGCTTCTCCGACCAGGCCAAGTCCATGCGCCTGGACCAGCTTGCCGAGCAAAAGGACTCACTGGACCGCCACAACGCCGAGGCTTTTGTCAGTCACTATGCCCGTATGCGCACCGGAGCGTCTTTTACGGAGCGCAGCCAGCTCGATACTGCCCGCCGCAACGACCAGATGCAGATGTACTACGCCGACAACATGTATAAGTGGCGGAATTACATTGAGATACAGAACGCCCTCGACCGTGCCGCAGGGTCGGCCGAGCGTGTCAGCGGTGACGTCCTTACGTACAATCACGACGTCTATCAGTCCACTTTCTACCTGCGCAGGACCGATGTCGAGCTGTACAAGAAGATTGCCCAGGCTCTGGCCTGCTTCCTGATGTTCTTTGTGGGAGCTCCTATAGGGGCCATGATAAAGAAGGGAGGAATAGGCATGAGCGCCATATTCTCGATGCTTTTCTTCGTCATCTACTGGATAGTTCAGATTACCGGTGAGAAAATGGCGAAAGACGGAGCCTGGCTGGCTTTCCACGGTGTATTCAGCCCTGCCTACGTGCTGGCGCCCATCGGCGCATTCCTCACGTACAAGGCCATCAAGGACGCTGAACTCTTCAATATGGACACAGTCAAGGCAGGGTGGCGCAGGATATGGAGCCGCATCGTCGGGTTCTTCCGCAAGCCCCGCATCGTATTCATGGGTACGCCCGAGTTTGCCGTGGCTTCCCTTGATGCTCTTGTCAGGCACGGTTACAAGGTGGTGGGCGTGGTTACGGTTCCCGACAAGCCCAGCGGCCGCGGCCTCAAGATTAACTCGAGCGCCGTAAAGCAGTACGCCGGGGAACATGGCCTGCCGGTATTCCAGCCCGTAAAACTCAAGGATCCAGAATTCCTGGAGCAACTTTCGGCCTTGAAGGCCGACGTGTTCGTGGTGGTGGCCTTCCGGATGCTCCCCGAGGAGGTTTGGAGAATGCCCAAGCTAGGCACCTTCAACCTGCACGCCTCGCTGCTGCCCCAGTACCGCGGCGCAGCTCCTATCAACTGGGCGATAATAAACGGCGAGAAGCGTACCGGCGTGACCACCTTCATGATTGACAAGAATATCGACACCGGCGGCATCATTCTCCGTGAAGAGTGCATAATCGAGGACTCCGACAATGCCGGCACCCTGCACGACAAACTGATGAATATTGGCAGCAGCCTGGTGTGCGATACTGTGGAACTTATTATCCAGCGCAATGTCGAGTTGCGTGTGCAGCGCTCTTTCGTGCAAGGCGCCGAGGAGCTGCATCCCGCACCCAAGCTCACTCGGGAGCTATGCCATATCGACTGGAACCGCCCTTCCCAGCAGGTACGCAACCTTATCCGGGGCCTTTCGCCCTATCCTGCTGCATATACCGCTTTGGTTCCCGAGACTGGCGAGCCCTTGCAGATGAAGATCTACGATGCATGCATCCTCAGGTCTCTTCCCGACGGCGCTGCCATGCCAGCCCCCGGCCGCATAGCCTCGGATGGGAAGACCTATCTGGCCATAGGCACTGCCGACGGCGCCCTGAGCGTGCTGGACCTGCAGCTGAGCGGCAAAAAGCGCATGGAAGTGGGTGCCTTCCTGCTGGGATTCCGCAATCCTGCTAGCTGGCATTGCGATGAAGTCTAAAGACGAACTCCTGGCAAAACTCCGGGGCGGAGAGCCCCTTACCGGCGGCGACCAGCTGCAGCTGACGCTGTTGTTGTCGGTGCCGGCCATCCTGGCGCAGCTGTCGTCGGTGCTGATGCAATACATCGACTCGGCCATGGTGGGGCGCCTCGGGTCCAATCAGGCGGCCTCGGTGGGCCTGGTGTCCACAACAACCTGGATTGTCGGGGGTTTTGCCATGGCCGTAATCACCGGATTCTCGGTGCAGGTAGCCCATGCCTGCGGAGCCAGGGACTTTGTAAAGGCCAGGCAGGTGCTGCGGCAGGGGCTCTTCAGCGTACTGGCTTTCAGTATGGTACTGGGGCTTGTGGCCCTTGGAATTGCACGCCCGCTACCCGCATGGCTTGGTGGAGCTGAGCAGATTCATGCCGATGCATCTGCATATTTCAGCATTTACTCTGCCTTCCTGCCTATAGGAATGGTCGGCTATGCCGCCGCCTCGATGCTGCAGTCAAGCGGCAATATGAAGGTGCCCAGCATTATATATGTGGCCATGTGCGCCCTCGACGTAGTGTTCAACTACATATTCATATATGTCCTGGATATGGGAGTTGCGGGCGCTGCCCTTGGGACAGGCGTGTCGGAACTCCTGGCTACCGCGGCAGGCCTCTGGTATGTCTGTACCCGTTCCGAGGAACTCAGGATTGTATGGGAGAGGGGCTCTTTTATCCCTCAGCATAGTACAATTCGTACTGCTTTGGGTGTTACCGGCCCGCTCTGGCTGCAGAATGTAGTCATGCGCGGCGCTCATGTCATGAGCACTTTGATCGTGGCTCCTCTGGGTCCTGTGAGCATCGCTGCCAATGCTTTCGCCATTACCGCCGAGAGTTTCTGCTACATGCCTGGCTACGGCCTTGAGGAATCGGCAACAACCCTGGTGGGCCAGAGCCTGGGCGCCCGCCGCAACGACCTTGCCCGCCGCTTCGGCTGGGCCACAATAGGCATGGCGATGGCCATGATGTCGCTGCTGGCAGTGGCTATGTATGCCTTTGCTCCGCAGATGATGGGCATCATGAGCAACGACCCCGAGGTTGTGGCACTGGGCGCGAAGGTGCTCAGGATCGAGGCTTTTGCCGAATGCCTGTATGCAGCCTCGATAGTAGGGTTCGGTGTGTGTGCCGGCGCCGGCGAAACGCTCGTGCCTACGGCTATGAACTTCGGATCTATCTGGTTGGTACGCATTGTTTTGGCCCTTATTCTCACTCCGCGCATGGGGCTGGTGGGATATTGGATCGCCATGGCCATCGAACTCAGCGTGCGCGGTCTGCTGTTCCTGATATACGTCCGGAGCAACAGATGGATGCGCAAATGGACTTTAGGTGAAGTTGCCTAATTGGCAAATAATTAGTACCTTTGCGCCCAATGCGCCTGATTGTTTACAATCCCCGGACACTTAATTACGAGGAGCGACAGCTGACCGGTTGGAAGGCAGTCCTTCACTTCGTAGCGCTCACCGTTTCCGCCGTTGCGGTGGTTGCGGCGTTCTGCTGGCTGTGGTTTGTAAAGTGGGGGAACGACCTTCCCAAGACCGCCATTCTCAAGCGCAGCAACGATGCCTGGCAGGCCAAGATGGGCGTCATGCGCCACAAGCTGGATGTGTACGAGCAGAACCTTGCCGCCATCGAGACCCGGAACAACGAGGTGTACCGCTCTATATTCGCCCTGGACACCATCGTAGACACTACTTCCACCGACAGCTCCGCTACGGCAATGCAGGCGCTCGACCGGCGTCTGGATGCAGTGCAGAGCAGGATTGACCGCCAGATGACCGCGCTTGGCGAGGTGGCCCTCGTGGCCCGCGAGGCCGGTTCGATGGTCTCGTGCATTCCTGCAGTTCCCCCAATACTCCCCAAGAAAGGTACCTACAATCTGTCCAGTCCCTTCGGGACGAGGGTGGACCCTGTGTACGGCGGGCTCGCCCGTCATAACGGGCAGGACTTTGCCACCAAAACCGGCAATCCGGTTTATGCTACAGGTGACGGAGTGGTTGAGAAAGTGGACTTCAAGTACGACGGCTACGGCAACGAGGTGGTGGTGAACCACGGATTCGGCTACCAGACCCGCTACGCCCACCTGAACACGGTGGACGTGGGTGTGGGCCAGCAGTTGCGCAGGGGAGACAAAATCGGCGAAGTCGGCAAGTCCGGCAAGGCCACCGGCCCGCATCTGCATTACGAAGTAATTTACCGCGGCGACTATCTCAATCCCATGTCGTTCATGGACATGTCCATGCCGGTTGATGAGTACAAAGCCATGATAGTCAAGCGCAAAATGGAAAAGGAGGGCACGCGTCCCACCACTGTCACATTGGGCGAAAGGCAGAAAAAACAAGGAACAAATGGGCGTAAATAGGCACTACATAAGCTATTACCTGTGGCTGGCGCTGAAGTTTGTACTTACGGTGCTGTCGCTGACCATTGTGGGCTATGCCATAGTGGCCCTGGTGTACAGTACCGACGAGGAAAAGCAGCTCCAGGAAGAAAATGAGCTCTATGCCTCGCTCTATCCTTCGCTTCCGCCCAAAATCGACAAGATCGACAGCGACCTGGGCCTGCTTTCCAAAAAGGACGACATTATCTACAAGGATATCTTCCACTCCGAGCCCCCACAGGACGATCCCATGTCCACTCTTGGCATCTTTTTCGGCAGCGACTCCATACCCGATTCCAAGCTGGTGTTCTACACTGCCGCCAAGGCAGACAGGCTGGTGGCCGACGCCGCTGCGGTTGACAGCCTTTTCCGCAAGATCGTCGCGACTATCAAGGACGAAAGCCTTGTGATGCCTCCCATGGACCTGCCTCTGGACCATATCAGCTATACGCAGACGGGCGCCGGCACAGGCACGAAGATAAATCCCTTCTACACTACTACGGCCCAGCACAATGGAGTGGATTTCATTGTGGCTCAGGACACTCCCGTAAAGGCTCCCGCCGACGGAGTGGTTTCGGCCGTCAACCATTCCCTGAAAGGCGAGGGTAACACGGTGACCATCAAGCATAAAGGTGGATACAGAACGCATTATTCCCACCTGTACGAGATCAATGTTTCGCAGGGCCAGAGCGTGCGTCGCGGCCGTGTGATAGGCCATGCCGGAATGTCGGGCAACGCCTATGCCCCGCACCTGCACTACGAGGTCTGGCGCGACAGCACCCTGCTGGACCCTCTCAACTATATCTTCGCTTCGGTAACCCCCGAGGAGTATTCCAACATGGTCTACATGGCCCGTTACACTCAGCAATCAATGGATTAACAATATGGAAAAGCTATTTTATTCAATCAGCGAGGCGGCTTCTGCAATAGGGGAGTCGGTATCGCTCGTACGCTTCTGGACCAACAATTTCCCGGGCCTGCTCAAGCCTTCACGCAGTTCCAAGGGCAACCGGCAGTACACCGCAGCCGACATCGAGATGCTGAAGCAGATCCACTACCTGGTTAAGGACAAAGGGCTTACCCTGGAGGGCGCTGCCAAGACCCTGGCCGCCAACAAAGCGTCGGTAAGCAAGTCGGTCAAGGCTCTCGATTCGCTTAAAGCCATCAGGGCCCAACTTGTGGAGATAAAGAATTCGTTATAACAAAAAAATCCCTATCTTTGTAATTCTTGATAAATAGATAAATATGGCCACAACAAAGAAAACCAAGAAAGTCGTAACCCCCATCGATGAGCGCGAAACCTTCGTATCCCTGCAGAAAAATTTTGCAGATACCGAAGTCAACACCGAAGAGAAACTCAAGACGCTCTATGACCTCCAGAACGCCGACAACGCCATCGAGAAGCTCATTCAGCTCCGCGGCGAGCTGCCCTCCGAGGTGGCCGGCCTCGAGGCCCAGGTAGAGTCATGCAACGGCAAAATAGCTGAGCTCGAGCAGGTTATCGCCCAATACAACAACAATATCGTCGTTATGAACGAGGACATCGTAAGTCTCGACGCCGAGATGGAAAAATATCGCCAGCAGCTGGAGAAAATTTCCAACAGCCGCGAGTTCGACTCCATCAACAAGGAGCTCGAGAACCTCGGTATCCTTCGCAAGATCGACGAAAAGAAGATAGGTGAGTCCCGCGACGCCATCGCCGACAACAAGGCTGCTATCCAGCGCATCGGCGACAAACTGGATGTGCTCAACATCGACCTCGAAGCCAAGCGCGAGGAGCTCGCAAAGATAGTCGAGTCAACCGCCAAGGAAGAGAAGGTGCTGGTCAAAAAGCGCGACGAGCTCGCCGCCAAGCTGGACGAGCGTACCCTCAGCGCTTACAACCGCATCCGCGAGAGCGTCTACAACCACCTTGCCGTGGTTACCGTGTACAACGGGGATTCCTGCGGCGGCTGCTTCAACACAGTCACTCCACAGCGCCTCATCGAAATCGCTTCCGGCAAGAAGCTCGTCATCTGCGAGCACTGCGGACGTATCATCGTAGCAACGCCCCAGACTGCTGAATAATGCCGGATCCCGCACCCAAATCCCGCAAGAAGGCGCAGCCCGCCAATCTGGACGCCATAGGCCTTGAGATGGGCAACAAGCCCCCTCAGGCTCTTGACGTCGAGGAAGCGGTGCTGGGAGCCATGCTCCTGGAGCAGTCCTGCGTGGACCAGGCCCTTGAGGAGCTCACGCCCGGCTGCTTCTATGACCAGAAGCACCAGATGATATTCAGGGCCATGACCGCCCTGATGAACGACCATACCCCGGTCGACATCATCACCGTGAGCAACCGTCTCAAGGAGCAGGGTGAGCTGGATACCGTGGGCGGCCCCGCCATGCTGGCCGGCCTGTCCGAAAAAGTGGGCGCGGCAGCGCATATTGAGTTCTACATCAAGATACTCAAGCAGAAAACGATTCAGAGGGACCTCATCTCTGCATCCTATGATATCCTCCGTGACGCCTACGACGATTCAGTAGGTGTTGACGACCTCATTGACAAGGCCCAGACCAAAGTCTACGACGCCATCCAGAGCAATGTGCGCAAGGAGGTGCAGGACATAGGCAGCATCATCAACGAGGCCATGGGTGACATACAGGAGCAGCAGACCTCCAGCGGCCTGAGCGGCGTGCCTTCCGGCTTCGTGAGCATAGACCGCATCACCAACGGCTGGCAGCGCTCGGACCTCATAATCCTTGCCGCCCGCCCCTCCGTGGGAAAAACGGCCTTCGCGCTCAACCTTGCCCGCAACGCCGCGGTAGACCATCACATGCCGGTGGCTGTCTTCTCCCTTGAAATGTCGGCCAAGCAGCTGGTCAAACGCTTGATGACCAGCGAGTCAGGCCTGCCGGCAGACAAGATCAAAGGCAACCGCAAGCTCGAGGCTCACGAATGGGAGCAGCTGGAATACAAGATACGCAACCTCTCCAAAGCCCCGTTCTATATCGATGATACTCCGGGTATGCAGATCATGGAGTTCCGCACAAAGGCCAAGAACCTGGTCAAGAACAAAGGTGTGAGGCTCATCGTGGTGGACTACCTGCAGCTGATGCAGGGTCCTGTGGAACTCAAGGCCGTGCGCGAGCAGGAGGTGGCTGCCATCTCCCGTACTCTCAAGGCCACCGCAAAGGAACTGGACATACCCATCATAGCCCTGTCGCAGCTGTCGCGCCAGGCGGTTACAAGGGCCGGAAGTGCCGGCAAACCGCTGCTGAGCGACCTTCGCGAATCGGGTTCCATCGAGCAGGACGCAGATATGGTCATATTTATCCATCGTCCTGATTATGTGGGTCTTAGCGATAACATAGAAGACCGCGAAAAAACACAGATAATAATAGCCAAACACCGTAACGGCGAGACCAAAGACATCGACATGGTATTCAAGAGCGAGCAAATCCGCTTCATGGAGATGGACGAGGCGCTTGACAGCCTGGCAGCCCGCGCGGTACCGTCCAGCATGAACGACGAGGATATAATTCCGGGCGCATCCTACGGCGGATTCAACCCTAATCCCGAGTTCTGATGGAGCAGATTACACACAAGGGCCGTATAGTGGCCATCGACCCCGAGATAACCACCATAGAGATTGTGGCCGAGTCGGCTTGTGCGTCCTGTCACGCCAAGGGCTTGTGCGGCCTGGGCGAGGAAAAGATAAAGCAAGTCCAGGTGCGTACCAGCGCCTGGGTGCCCCGTAAAGTGGGTGACGAGGTAGAAGTTGTGCTCAAAAAGGCGATGGGTTACAAAGCTGTCTTCATTGCATACGGCATGCCGCTTGTGGTGCTTTTTGTGGCCCTGATGCTGCTGAACGTCCTTGGAGTAGGCGAGTTGTACGCCGGCTTGGGCGCGATTGGAGCAGTGGCCCTGTGCTACCTGGTGATATTCCTGTTCCGAAACAAAATAAGTAAAGAGTATTCTTTTTTCCTGAAATGACCAATACGATAATCTGGACCGTTGCGATCCTCACTGTCCTTGGCCTTGTTCTGTCCCTGGTGCTCTTCTGGGTAGCCAGGAAGTTCAGGGTTGAGGAAGACCCCAGGATCGACGAGATTGAAAAGACACTTCCGGGTGCAAACTGCGGCGGATGCGGCTTTGCCGGTTGCCGGGCCTTTGCCGACGCCGCCGTCAAGGCAGGCAACCTGGACGCCAACTATTGCCCCGTAGGCGGCAACGAAGTTATGGCCAAAGTGGCCGCAATCCTTGGATGCGAGGTAAAGGAGGCCGCTCCCATGGTGGCCGTAGTCCGCTGCAACGGCAGCTGCGCCAACCGTCCAAGGGTGAATGTTTACGAGGGCGAGCAGTCCTGCCGGGTCAAGGCCACCCTTTACAGCGGCGACACCCTCTGCTCGTTCGGATGCCTTGGCTGCGGAGACTGCGTGGCGGCCTGTGCTTTCGGTGCCATTGCCATGGACGCCCAGACCGGCCTGCCCGTGGTGGACCAGGACAAGTGCACGGCATGCGGGAAGTGCGCCTCTGCCTGCCCCAAGAACATCATCGAGGTTCGTCCCAAGGGCCCCCGGGGCATGCGCGAGTACGTATCCTGCGTTAATAAGGATAAAGGTCCTGCCGCCCGCAAGGCATGTTCCGCCGCCTGTATCGGCTGCGGCATTTGCGTCAAGACCTGCACCCATCAGGCAATCACCCTGGCCGACAATGTGGCCTGGATCGACCCTGCGAAGTGCAAGCTCTGCCGCGAGTGTGAGGCCCTTTGCCCCACCGGTGCAATACACGGGGTGAACTTCCCCAAACCTCTTGATAAAGAGGGAATTAAGCAACGCATCGAGGCCCGCAAGGCCAAGGCTGCCGCAGAAGTTGCAAAAAAGGAGGAGAACAATGGCTAAACTTACATTCTCGATAGGTGGTATCCATCCCGCCGACAGCAAGCTTGCAAAAGACTGCAAAATTGAAGTGCTGCCCCTTCCTGATAAGGTGTATGTGTCTATGGCACAGCATCTTGGAGCTCCTGCCAAGCCCGTCGTGGCAGTGGGGGACTCAGTCAAGGCAGGACAGATACTGGCCGAGCCGGGCGGCTTCATTTCGGCTTACGTCCATTCGCCGGTAAGCGGCACCGTCAAATCCATCGGCCCCCGCAAAGATCTGGCCGGCTTCAACCAGACTCATATCGAGATTGACGTCCAGGGCGATGAGTGGGCCGAGGGCATCGACCTCTCGCCCGAACTCGTTACCGCCCTCCCCGAGGACACTGCCTTCATACTTGACCGCATCAAGATGAACGGTGTAGTGGGCCTCGGCGGCGCTACTTTCCCCACTCATGTCAAACTCAGCCCGCCCCCTGGCAAGAAGGCAGACTGCCTCATCCTGAACGGTGCCGAGTGCGAGCCCTTCCTCACCAGCGACTACCGCATTCTGCTCGAGAGTACCGACGAGATAGTCGTGGGCGCCGCCATTATGCAGAAGGTACTCGGAGGCTGCCCGTGCGTGATAGGTATCGAAGAGAACAAGCCGGAGGCCATAAAAGCTGTCAAGGCGTCCGTGGCCAGGCTTGCCTATCCGGGCATCAGGGTTGAGACGCTGCGCAAGCGCTATCCGCAGGGAGGCGAAAAGCAGCTTATCGACGCCGTAATGCATCGCCAGGTCCGCTCCGGCGGCCTGCCTATAGACGTGGGAGCAGTGGTGCAGAACGTTGCCACGTCGCTTGCAGTGTACGAGGCTGTCCAGAAGAACAAGCCTCTGGTAACCAATGTATTGACCATTACAGGCGACTGCATCGCTCCCGAGCGTCAGCACAACTACTTCTTCCGTATCGGCATGCCTCTGTCGTTTATAGCCGAACAGGCAGGCGGAGTGCCCGAGGGGGCGGTAAAGCTGATCAGCGGCGGCCCTATGATGGGAAAGGCCATTGCCAACCTGGACGCTGCCACGGTCAAGGGATCTTCTTCCATCCTGTACCTTGGAGAGTCCACCCGCCGCGGCCAGCAGGGCCCCTGCATCCGCTGCGGACGCTGCGCCGATGCCTGCCCCATGGGGCTTGAGCCATTCCTGCTCAAGCGTCTCTGGGCCGCCGGTGACGCTTCCGCGCTTGAGGCAAACGCCGTGCAGGACTGCATCGAGTGTGGATGCTGCCAGTACAGCTGCCCTGCAAATATTCCTCTACTTGATAACATTCGTATGGCCAAGGCCCAGGTGATGGGTATCATCCGTGCCAGAAACGCCAAAAAATAAGATTATGGACAAGTTGACAGTCTCGCCTTCGCCGCATCTGCATTCCAAGGCATCCACAACGTCCATCATGCGTGACGTCGTGATTGCCCTGAGCCCGACGATATTGGTTTCCATATTATTCTACGGCTGGTCCGAGATACTTGTGCTGGCAGTCAGTTCGGTCAGCTGCGTGCTTCTGGAGTGGCTGATAGCCAAGTATTTGATGAAGCGCCCAGAGTTGTTCAGCGGCTGGTCGGCGCTGGTTACCGGCCTCCTGCTGGCCATGAACCTGCCCTCCTCAACTCCATGGTGGATAGTTGTAGTGGGCGCGATAGTTGCCATAGGTATAGCCAAGATGTCCTTCGGCGGCCTTGGACAGAACATTTTCAATCCTGCCATTACTGCCCGGGTATTCCTGCTCATCTCTTTCCCCGTGCAGATGACAAACTGGAGCGTGCCTGACGGTTTCATCGGCGGCGTTGATGCAGTAAGCGGCGCTACCCCTCTTGGTATAATCAAGGAGGGGCTCAAGGCCGGACAGTCCATTTCCGAGGTGCTTTCCGCCAACGGAATGGACGCCCGCATGCTGTTGCGCGATATCGGTGGCTCGGGCGGTGAGATCTCGGCCCTGGCACTGGTAGCGGGATTCATCTATTTGCTTGTGCGGAAGGTGGTTAAGCCTTGGATTCCGATCAGCATCATAGCTACCATCGCTGTGATCTCCGCGATATTCAGCGGCATCGATCCCGAGCACTTCACCGGCCCCAACTTCAATATCATGACCGGCGGCGTGCTGCTCGGAGCCCTGTTTATGGCCACGGACTACGTCACCTCGCCTATGAGCAACTGGGGAGGGGTTATCTTCGGTGTAGGCATTGGTTTGATAGTCATGATGATACGTTATTTCGGCTCGTACCCTGAGGGTATGTCGTTTGCAATTCTGATCATGAACTGCTTCGTGCCTCTTATCAACCGCGCATTCCATCAGAAAAAATACGGGAGGGCTTGACATGGCAGCTGTATCGAATCTTAAAAACATGGTCCTCAGCCTCACCCTGGTGTGCCTGGTGTGTTCGGCTGTGCTCGGCGGCGTGTTTGCCGTGACCAGCGCCCCCATCAAGGCGGCCGAGGTGGCCAAGACCAACGCTTCTATCGCCCGTGTGCTCCCGGCTTTCGATTCGGAGCCTGTCAGGGAAAGCATCAGCGTGGACGGAACAGATTATGCGTACTACCGCGTTCCTGGTGCCGGATATGCCGTTATTTCCACTGTCAGCGGTTTTGGCGGTCCTCTTTCGTTGATGGTCGGCATCCAGGAGGATGGTATGATATGCAACACCGTGGTGCTTTCGCACAGCGAGACTCCGGGCCTTGGAGCCAAGTGCCAGACAGACGCATCTTTCATCGACCAGTTCAAGGGCTGGGATCCTGCGTCAAAGCGGCTTGCCGTCACTAAGGACGGTGGAGATGTAGATGCCATTACCGCATCCACCATTACTTCCCGCGCATATTCTGCCGCAATTGCAAATGCTTATTCTGTATATCTCATAATAGCCGGAAATGAGTAAGTTGGGATTGATTACCAAGGGGCTTCTCAAGGAGAATCCTACCTTTGTGCTGGTGCTTGGCATGTGTCCTACGCTGGCCACAACCACCTCCGCCATGAACGGTCTCGAGATGGGCCTGGCAACCATGTTTGTGCTCATACTGAGCAACATAGTGATTTCGCTCATATCTCCGGTGGTGCCTGACAAGGTGCACATTCCGGTGTATATCGTGGTCATCGCCACATTCGTCACCGTGCTTCAGCTGCTTATGCAGGCATTTGTGCCGCAGGTCTACGAGACGCTGGGCCTGTTCATCCCGCTGATCGTGGTCAACTGTATCGTGCTGGGACGCGCCGAGGCGTTTGCAAGCAAGAATTCCGTTGGGGATTCAGCCCTGGACGGTATAGGCATAGGCATCGGTTTTACGCTTACGCTCATGGTTATAGGTATTGTGAGGGAGATTCTGGGCAGCGGATCGGTGTTCGGCTGGAAATTCATCGCCGGCGACGGCATCCTGGCCTTCGTTATGGCTCCGGGCGCCTTCCTGGTGCTGGGGTATCTGATGGTTTTGTTCAACAAATTGGCTAAGAGGTAGTTATGGCTGAATATCTGCTTATTATCGTATCGGCTATCTTCGTCAACAACATAGTGTTGGCGCAGTTCCTTGGGGTTTGCCCCTTCATGGGCGTTTCCAACAAGCTGTCCACCGCCACAGGCATGAGCGGTGCGGTGTGCTTCGTGATAACCCTTGCCACTGTTGTTACATATCTGATTAACAAGTACTTCCTGGTGCCGCTCGGGCTCACGTTCCTGCAGACCATAGCTTTTATCTTGGTGATTGCCGCCCTGGTGCAGATAGTTGAGATCGTGCTCAAGAAGATCAGCCCCTCGCTCTATCAGGCCCTGGGAATCTTCCTGCCCCTGATTACCACCAACTGCGCGGTACTGGGTGTGGCCATCAACGTGGTTACCAAAGAGTTCACCTTCGGCGATGCCGCGCACATGCTCAATCTGGGCGAGGCGACAGTGTATGCCCTGGCAACCTCGCTTGGCTATGGACTTGCAATGGTCTTGTTTGCCGGCATGCGCGAGCAGATGGCCCAAAGCGACGTTCCCGAGTCGTTCAAGGGCCTTCCTATTGCCTTCATTACCGTGGGCATCATGGCCATGGCCTTCCTTGGGTTCTCCGGAATCGTTTAATATGTTCAGGATAGGACAGGGGTACGACGTGCATCAACTCCGCGAGGGGCTGCCCATGTGGCTCTGCGGAGTGCGCGTCGAGTCGCCCGTGGGCTTTGTGGCCCACTCCGACGGGGACGTGGCCATCCACGCCCTGTGTGACGCACTTCTGGGCGCCCTTGCCCTTGGGGATATCGGCCATCTGTTTCCCGATACCTCCGCCGAGTTTGCCGGCATCGACAGCAAAATTCTTCTTGCGCGCGTTATAGAAAAGGTTCGCGCGTGCGGGTGGGACCTGGTAAATGCCGACATTACCATCGCCCTGCAGGCCCCCAAGATCGCCCGATACGTGCCCGCCATGCGCGAGTGCCTCTCTTCCGTGTGCGGTGTGGCGCTCGACGCCATAAGTGTCAAGGCCACCACCACCGAGCGCCTCGGCTTCGTGGGCAGGGGCGAGGGCTGCGAGGTTTGGGCCGTTGCGCTGCTGGAAAGGGAGTAAACGAAAGGTTACGAAACCATTCTGTGTCGTTTTCCGCAAATTCTTTTGTGGAAAACTTAATTTTTCCCTAACTTTGCGGCTACGCTGATTATTATGCGGTAATGTGCAACAATCGTTTTTTGGGCATTTTGATTGCATTTTACAATGTTTTTACAACTACCCATAATCGGCATTATAAGAAACAAAAACAAACACAATAACGATGAAGAAGACTAATAAAAAAGTACTGTACAGCAGTCCCCGGATTACGGGGACCAGTGCCCTTTTGTTGGATCTCCTCTGCAATTCTATTGTCTTTAATGTTCAGGTTAAAGAGTTGGACAACATGAATGCAGTTGAGAACTCTGATGAAATCTTCTATTTTGAATCCTAACCCTGAAAGACTGAGAGTTATGAAAAAGAATTACATTGCTTTGGCAGTCGCAGCGACTGCACTGCTCGTCTCCTGCACCAAGGAGCAGCCTTTCGAGAGTCTGATTCCCCTGGACGAGGGGGACGTGGCGTTCGTGATTCAGAATGCATCCACCAAGGCGGGTCCTGCTGTATCCACCGCAGAGGCCGGAGTGACAATCCCTGTCGGCGATACTGATGGCGGAGGCGGCTTCTTCCTTGAGGAGACCGTGGAGAGCCTGAATCCGGGAGTCTCCACCAAGGGCGCACCGGCGTACACGGTGAATGTCGGTACACTGTACAGCACCATGGACGTGTATGCAGAGGAAGCCGGCTCTGGCTTCAGCGAGGATGCTGTCTTCGAGAAGATCGACTGGTACGAGCATGTCGGAACCCCGAATGACGACACCAACACCAACGGCTGGCGCTACAAGCATAACTATGCTGGCAAGGATCCCTGGCCCGATGATACCACGCCGGTCGACTTTTATCTGAACATGCCCGCCTCCCCCGCCGGAGTAACGTTCACCAGCAAGGCGGACAAGAAGTTTGTATTCACCTACGATTCCGCTCCACAGGTCTCCGCGACGAATCCGGAAACTACCGAAGGCGGCCTGCTCACGGCAGCCGAGCAGACTGACATACTGTTCTCCCAGACCTCCATCAGCAAGGAAGATCACGACGGTTATCTGCCCAATGGAGCGCCCGTCCTGATGTACCACGCACTTACCGGTGTGAAGTTCCGCACCGGCTGGGCAAACGACACCGGCACCAAGACCATCATCACCGGCGTCAGGTGGAAAGGTCTCAAGTCCGGTGGCACCTGCACGGTTGACTTCGGCGAAAATGCCGAGGAAGTCGTCACCTGGACTCCCGACGCATCCTCGACTTCAACCATATTCTCTCAGACGTTCGAAAATCCCGCCTACTCTCAGGCCGCCGGCGTGGACGGAACCGTAGACTACACAAAGGACACCGGGAATCCGGCCAACAACAAGTTCGGCGACTCCTGGTACACCGGGACAGATGCGAAGAATAATCAAAGCAATCTCAAGAACCTCAACGACACGGACGGAACCCTGACCTTCTGGTTCGTCCCCCAGGAGATTACGGACAACGTCACGCTGGAAGTTACATTCCTTGTCAAGACAAAAGACACCCCTGACGGGAAGGAGGAGGTTACCCACACCATCAATTTCGGCCAGGAGCTCAACAAGGACAGGACCAGCAATGTTGAATGGAAGGCGGGCCAGCTCCGCACCTACACCCTCAAGCCTTTTCACGTAGACGTTGACGTATACGATAAGATGGACGCCTCGAAGACCATCAAGAGTGACCTTCATATCACCAACACCGGCAACGTCGACCAGTACGTGCGCGTCTATATCATCGGCAACTGGGTGGGTAAGCGTCAGATCAAAGAAAATGTTTACAACGACTACGAGTCCATCCTGATGGGATACACCGACAATGAGTACAATACTGAGGCCGGCGACTATGCCCATTACATCGAGGTGGCCCGCTGGAACGACAAGGACTTCAGGTGGAGCGGTACCAACAAGGTATACTCGCAGTGGGACTCGCCTAACGCCACTTACGACTATACTCCTTACGGCGAATTCGTCGGTCTGCCGGAAATGGGGACCGCCACGGCTCCCGGAACGTCGAACGACAACAACTGGGTGCGCCACGACAAGTTCTACTACTACACCCAGATTATCGGTCCCGGCGGCCGTGTCCCTGAATCCGACCCTCTGTTTGAATCCTACACCATCGGCCCTTCACCTGATTTCTGGATCGCCGATATGTCTGGAGTGCGCCGGAAGGCCAAGGATGTGCACTTCGTGATGGATATTGCAGTGCAGGCAATCGCAGTGCCCTATAACGGCGACACTGCTGTGGGATATGAGCAGGCCTGGAAAGACGCTATGGGAGTTGAGAATATTAATAATCTTTAATGGGAGGAAGGAAAATGAAAACTACATTTAAGTATATAGCTTTAACGGCTTTAGCAATTATTTGCGGGTTGAATGCTTCCGCCCAGAATCTCCCCGAGGGAACCTACGAGGGAAAGAACGGCATCGCCTACAGGAAGTCCTCCACCCTCAAGCCGGGCACAACGGATACCTATGTCGTCAACCTCGAGACCTTCGTGTATGGTGCGGTTACTGTAAAGAATGTTTCCGTACCGGCTGACATCGTTCTTGTGCTGGATGTTTCTGGGTCGATGGATGAAACTATGTATGAGCATGTTTATACTGCAAGAAATTCACAGGCATATTCATACGGCAATTACGGAAATAATACCTATTATTACAAGCATACGGATGGCAAGTATTATCCTGTAAGGAGGGGCTCATACAGAACGGGGGCAATTGGTTCTGGTCAGCACCATACCTACCTGTATTTTGTCGTAAACGGAACATACTATTATCTTTTTGGTAATTCTGTTGTTCAAACAAGGCCTGATACTCCTAGCACAGCTTGGTATTGGTGGTGGCTTGGCGGTTTTAGTTCGGATACAACCATATGGACCGGAGTACTATACAGCGTTCAGCAAATTGACCGTGGATCAAAAATGGATAACCTGAAAATCGCGGTGAATGCTTTTATTAATGCAATTCAGCATAACGACCTGTATGATGATGACGACCAGCGTCGGGTAGATGAGAACAATCAACCAACATCTCTTGGAAACCAGATAAGTATTGTTAAGTTCGCTTCCGATCAGTACTTCCAAAGTGATGCTGGATACAATTCCGACAATGCTCCAACAACTGCTGGTAATAACACCTACACCTCCGGTCAGTATACTTATAACTACACTCAAGTAGTAAGGGGCTTTACAACAACAGCTACCGATGCCAATGTTACCAGCTTAAAGAACTCTGTGAATTCTTTGCAGGCTGGCGGAGCTACTGCTGCTGACTATGGTCTGAATCTTGCCCGGCTTCTTCTTAGGGACATTCAGGCGTCAAGGCCGGAAAGCAATAAAACGGTTGTGTTCTTCACTGACGGTTCGCCCACATACGGAAACGCGTTTAGTGACAGAGTAGCAGGATACGCCATCAATAATGCCTACCAGATTAAGAGTACTTACGACGCTACGGTCTATACCGTTGGAGTCTTTGAAGATCTAATCACAGTTAATCCACAAGACGGAACGACTGATGAGACTGTTATGCAAAATGTTAACACCTACATGAGTAGGGTTTCTTCGAATTATCCTGATGCTGTCGACTTTACATCTCCCAGTACTCCTCTTCCAGAGGCTCAAAGGAAGTATTATCAGAATGTTATTACAGGTACCGGTCTTACCGACGTATTCACAACGATCGCTCAAGCTTCCGGCGGCAGCGGCGCTACTGAGGTTACTTCCGAGTCTACGGTAACTGTTGATGTGGTAGCAAGTTCATTCTCGCTGCCAACTGGTATATCTGCGGATGATATTACTGTAACGGTTGCTCCTTGCACAGGTTATGACAGGGATAATCATGCTTATTATAAAGAAGACATTGGAGGTGGAAAAGAGCGTTTGTATCTAGAATTCGGCGACAACAAAGCTTCGACAGAATACAATCTTCCTGCAATTACCCCTGAGGTGGATCCGGACCACAATATGGTCACAACCAGCGGCTTTGATTTTTCAGGCAACTGGTGCGGTCCTGATGAAGCGTCTCAAAATTGGCATGGGTATAAGCAAACAATATCTTTCGAGATTAAGTTAAATGATAGTGCTATAGGCGGCCCTAATGTAGCTACCAACGACCGCAAGTCCGGTATCTACGTAAATGGTAATCCCGTTGCCGAGTTCAACCGCCCTGTTGTTAAGATTCCGGTAAGTATATGGATTATGAAGAAAGGCTTGCTGGGGGATGACAGTGCGGTATTCAACGTCCAGTACGCCAAGTATGAGGAAGGTGTTGATCCAACCTCATTGCCGAGCAGTGCATGGAAGAGCTTTACTAAGGTCATCGTGAACAGCAATGATCCCAAGGAAAAGAATCCGCACGATATCAGTGACAATGAGTATTATCCCATTGTTAAACTTGTAGGTCTCGATCCTGACTACTTCTACCGTATAAAGGAAGACGCCTGGGCTTGGACATACACCTACGTAGCCGATGGTATTCAGTACATCTTCGGCGAGAATCAGCAGAATCCGTTCGTGTTTACCAACGTTCCTCAACCAAATATAAAGTCCGGCGAGGGATCGGTTAAGAACGAGTTCAAACCTGGCTCTTCATCATCAAAGTAGAAAGAACACATTCACTAGCGCTCTAGGACGCCATTATTGGTTACATCCAGTAATGGCGTCTTCACTTTAAGCCCTTGACAAGCCAAAATGCAGATAGTCCTGCTTCAGAAAGTGGCCCAATCCGCATTTTGTTTTTCCAGAGCCTAAAAGTGCAGAAGACCTTACTGACACATTCAAGTAATATTCGACTTATCTTCCATGCTTTTTACTTAAATCGGCAGTGAATGGATAAGTATTTAAGTCTTCGTCCTTTAGAACGTGATTTTATGCGTCTTGTGTATAGATAACACCTATAACCATATAATTTTTGCATTTTATGCATAAATCCTTTTGTTATAAGGAAGAAATACATTATTTTTGTACTTTGCGTATTGAGTGTAGTAGTGTATGTAATCATTTTGAAGTATTTATTACCGTTTCAAATTGCTTTGCATTTGCCCAAAGAGCATTATAAATAGTTGAAAGATAATAATATATACAAATATGAAGAAGATCAAGAAAAAAGCACGGTACATCAGCCCCCGCATCACGGGGAGCGGCGCTCTTTTGTTGAGTCTCCTCTGCAATTCAATTGTCTTTAATGTCCAGGTTAAAGAGTTAGACAACATGAATGCGGTTGAGAACTCTGATGAAATCTTTTATTTTGAATCCTAACCCCGAAAGACTGAGAGTTATGAAAAAGATTTACATTGCTTTGGCAGTCGCAGCGACTGCGTTGCTTGTCTCCTGCACAAGGGAGAAGTCTTTCGATGGTATGACACCCCTAAACGAGGGCGACATTGCCTTTGTTATCAAAAACACGGAGACTAAGTCTGGAGTCGCCGCTCCCACAAAGGCTACCGGAGTGTCCCTGCCTGTTGGCACTGACGACAAAGGTATGGGCTACTTCCTCGAGGAAAGCGTGGAGGAACTGAATCCCACGCCTGCCACCAAGGGTGCGCCTGCCTATACCTCCAATGTTGGCAAAATCTACTCCACCATGGGCGTATACGCAACGGGCACCGTCAATGCGGAAGCCACCTTCGAGGTGATGGATATGTACCAGCACGACAAGAACGATGCTTCTCTTGGCGATGGCTGGCGCTACCGTCACAGCTACGCTGGCAGCGCTCCCTGGCCCGATGAAAGTACTCCTGTAGATTTCTATTTTAATATTCCTGCATCCCCCACCGGGGTTACCGAAATCAGCAGGTCCGGAGCGGAGATTGGTTTTAAATACGCGTCTCCCGCTACCGGTGAAGACCAGCAGGATATCCTTTTCGGCAAGACGTCCATCAGCAAGGAGGATCATGACGGATATCTCCCCAATGGCGCACCAGTAACGGTGTATCATGCCCTTACCGGGATTAGGTTCCGCAACGGTCACGTGAATGACGGCGAAACCAAGACCATCATCACCAAGGTAGAATTCACAAACCTCAAGGACAACGGCAGTTGCGTTGTCAACACCAGCACCGGTGCCGTAACCTGGACTGGCCTTGGTGCGACCCTCGGTTCCTTCTATCAGGAGTTTGAAAACGCCACATACGACAAGACTCTGACCGATCTCACTCAGAATCCAGATGGCACCGTCGGCAATGCCAACTCCGATGACGACCACAAGTGGAACTCAGACCTGAACGGCACGAGCTGGACGGCTGCAGCCTCCGACCACAACCTCAACGATGCCGACGGTTCCCTCACCTTCTGGCTCATTCCTCAGACTATTACCGAAGATGCCACCCTGAAGGTCACGTTCCGCGTAAAGACGGCAGACACCCCCAACGGACAGGAGATTACCCATACCATCAGCGATTTCGGCGCCAAGCTTAATGGTGTTCAGTGGAAAGCCGGTCAGCTCCGCACTTATACTCTCGAGCCCAAGGATATCGATGTCGAGATCTTCGACACCATGAGCGGCATGAAAAAGAGCGGCCTCCACGTCACCAACACAGGCAACGTCGATGAATATGTCCGTATGATGATCATCGGCAACTGGTATGGCTGGCTTCCCAGTGAAGATCCAGCCACGGACGAGCCCACAATCCTTGTCGGTTACCAGCACGAGACCGGCAATGAAATGGTCTCTGCATGGTATCGTGAGAATTCTACATTCAGCACCGGATTCGACGCCACTTTCACAGGCGGCAAGCCCAGTGGCACCAATAAATGGATATTTGGAACCGGCAGTTATTTCTATTACCCCGACGCCATTGGTTCCGGTACCACTCTCGACTCTGCTACCGATGCTCTGTTCCAGGAATACACGCTTAATCCAAGCTGGGTCCCCGAGATATGGATTCCTGTTCCCGAAGGCGGCCGCCGGCAGGCTCAGGGTGTCCACCTCATTATGGAATGTGTAATCCAAGCCATAGGAACCAAGGACTCCAGCGGACAGCCTTATGCTGACTGCTGGGCAGCTTGGAGTGCCGCTACCGGTGAAACAATCGCTGCAAAGGAATAATAAACTGATCACGAAATGAAAAGGAATATATTCAAATACATGGCAATGGCGGTTGGTCTTCTGTTCACCGCTATGACGGCAAATGCCCAGTACCATTCTGATGAAGCTTTCCCTGGCGTCTCAACCTCCAAGGTGGTCTCCGCCCCCGATGACGACGGTTTCTATACCATCACCCTGGAGACATTTGCCACTGGTACAACCACTGTGACCGAGGCTGCAAAACCAGCAGATGTAGTTCTGGTTCTTGACCTCTCAACTTCAATGCGTGATTCTCGAGGAACCAGAACCAGGGTTACTCAGAGGACTGCTTTGAGCTACAATAATGTTGTTTCTGCCAGAACTGTGGCTACTAATTATTTGTATAACACTTACCAGCTGTTTGCTGAAGAGTATAATGGTAGGTATTACCTTTACTACAATGCTTCTGGCAGCAATAACAAGAACTACGTCAGGGCACAGAATAATGGTATTAATACGACTATTAATACGACGACCAACAGGAATAACGCATCTTACGCTACTAGACCCGGCGATGCAATAGTTACATTCCCCGCGAATGGTGTTCTGTACACCGGATCTTCCAGAATTTTCGCCCTGAAAGAGGCCGTTTGCGCATTTATCGATACAATTAACGAAAACGACCTCTACGAAAAAGATGCAAACGACAATCTGATTCCTAGAGATAGCCGTCTGGGGAATAAACTGTCCATCATAACCTTTGAATCAGACCCCGTGGTCCATCAAAGCCTTCAATCTTTGGCGGATATAAATCTCGATGATCTAAAGTCTAAAGTCTGGAATTTTTCTCTGCGTACAGGAACGCAGCCAAGCGAGGGTATAGAATCTGCAAATACCCAGTTCAGCACTAACGGGCATACTGGTACCGTAGATGTCGATTTCACTCGGACCCTGCTAATCTTTACGGATGGAGATCCTTACGATAATCCCAAATACAAGGGTGTAGCAAGTGCATACACCTCTAAGAATACATACATGGCTTCGGTGTACACTGTCGGAATGTTTGATTCGTCCCCTTCGAGTACATCTGATACGTTCAAGTTCATGAACTATATGTCTTCGAATTATCCGACCGCCTCGCTTGATAGTGCTAACCAGATGGATGATGGAGATGGTGGTAGTGATCAAGGGTATTATAAGGATGCATCAAGTTCAAGTGTCGACCTTACAGAAATCTTTTCTGCCATTGCTTCTGCCTCGGGCGGATCCACCGCACAGGTCGGTGCTTCAACGCAAGTCAGGGATGTCGTGTCCAACAGTTTCGTTATACCTGAAGATACAGAGCCCAGTGACATAAAAGTATATACTGCCAATGCAGTGAATGAGACCACGTGGGGAAGTCGTGTTGCATTCAATGCGACCGTCAATATTGTCGACGTCGACGCCCAAGGCACGCCCGTTGCGGCAGGAGCAGCAAATGCGGCGAACAGGGCTGTCATAGTTGAAGGCTTCGATTTCAGTAAAGACGACACCTCGGAAGGTGCCGGCGACGGAAACTGGGTCGGACAACGTTACGACCCCAGTCGTAATCCCCCGTACTTCTGGGCTGGAAAGAAGCTCATCATCGAAATAAAGATAAGGGCCAACGGTGATGCCACAGGCGGCACCGGAACTCCGACCAATACAGAAACCTCCGGTGTTTATGTCTATAATCCGGATACCGGCGCTTACACTTGTGTCAATCACTATGACATCCCGCACACGACTTTGACCACAACGATCAAGATCAGCAAGACGGGGCTCCGCAGCGGTGAAAGTGCGACCTTCGAAATCATGAAGATCCGTCCAAAGGGATGGGATGAAACCAAAACTGTCGATGAGAATGTTGCGAACATTCAGTATGACATTGCCGGCCGTCCTCTGCCCAACTCTACAAGTTACACCGGTCCTGAAACAGGCAGCGATTTGTACAAGAAAATGGGTTGGTCATCCTTTAGCAAAGTCATCCTGACCAACAAGGGAGCCAACGGCGCTGAAGTCATCAAGACCATGCGCGGCCTTGACCCTTACTGGATCTATATGGTTCTCGAAGACGACTGGGGATGGGCATACACCATGACCGGACTGAATCAGACAGATGCATCTGGCCTGACAACGACTTCCACCGTCGACGTCAATCCCTTCAAGTTCAGGAATACTGAAAAGGCTGATGCTGTCAAGCACGCAGAAGCCGTAACTATCAACCACTTTGGTTACACCATAAGCGGTGGCGCCTTTAACGGCAAGCAAGAGGAGCATTACAAGAGTTCAAAAGTCGAATCTTTTACTACTCCTGGCACAACTCCTACGACACCTACGGAGTAATTAGTTACTTAACACTTTTTCGGGCGGCCCTTCTGGGGCCGCTCGTTTTTTTGTATACTTTGTAAACTCTTCAGTTTAATCTTTTCGAGCGGTCTGGTCTGCTTATCATGGACGGGAGGGATAGCGTGGTAGTGGCTTTCTATATTAGCCATGCTGCCAAAGGCTAACTGTCTGATTATCAGCAGACCGTTGCCAGTGCTATGGACGTTATTCTCAAAACTAACTTTAGACACCCGTCAGGTGCTATTTCAGCTCTTGAGCAAATACGCAGGAGGTGATAGAACTTAATACCCAATATCGCAATGGTTTTATTATTCCTTTGCTGCCAGTAAGTGCGTACGCAAAATGTGCTGTGTGTGGCGGGGAATGCGGATTGGGGCACTTTTTGAAGGCGGCCTGTCAGCATTTTGGTTTAACAGGGGCATAAAGTGAAGACTCCATTACTTGGTGTAACTAATAATGGCGTCCAGTGGTTTGTTGCCCAGTTTGATGATGATATTCAGCAGCTGGAACTCAGGAGTTGCGATTATTTGAGACAATGTTGCCCCCCACCGAACAATCATTGTTTGTTTTGCGCTAAACGAATATCAAGTGAGATACCGTATGGACGAATCAACCACAGTTCCAGGAACTTATCATCCATATAGTATTGCTTCTCGGAATCGCGGGTTATGAGTTGCCTTTTCAACAACGACCGGGCTGCCGTCTGCACTGAACTTACAGCGCCAAGCCCATGCCTTTTTACGAACTCAACTGATGTTATGTTCATTGCTTTCCCTTCTAAAGCTATAGCCGTCAGAAGAGCTCGCTGATTGGCTGTCAATGAAGATAGTAATTCTTTATAAGTATCTGTATTGGACGTTAGTATTCCATCAATTCTTTCAAAAACAAAAGAACGGTCACATACGGTCTCGGACGGAAGCAAAGAGAATGACTCATTCATAGCCCTCTGGAGGTAGTAGGTGTAACCCTGGACAAGATTGTATAGACTCTCAACCGCTTCTTCATCCAATTGTTTGCCATATGAATCAAACAGTTTAATGGCGAAACGTGTATAT
>CACXCS010000047.1 GCA_902766255.1 uncultured Bacteroidia bacterium | reverse complement strand
TACATACTCACCCCAGGGCAACGGAGTCCTTGTTGACAGCGCCGGCAATCAAGTCGCAAGCAATCAGGAGGTCAGCGCTTCCGGCACTTCGGTCGTGTTTACTGTGGGCAACAGTGTTGAAGGTGGTGCAAACGGCCAGGTCAGAGTAACAGCGGTTACGATAGTCTACAAAGGCAGCGGAACCCTCCCTCCCGAGCCTGATGAGCCTGCAGGAGAAACTGAAACCAAGATCACCATGGCAGGCAACATGACTATCTATGTCGGCGAAACCGGGGAGTTGAACGCAAGCTCCAATGTGTCGGGAGCTACCATCAACTATAGCAGTGAGGATACGTCAATTGCTACAGTATCTTCTTCCGGTGTCGTCACCGGCGTTGCGGAAGGTACCGTTAAGGTCTATGCCCGCATTACCGGTGTCTCCGGTGAGTATACCGATGCCGAGCGCTACTGCAACGTTACTGTCTCCGCCAAGCCGACTCCTACTACAGGAACCTGGGTAGCAACATCCCTGGCCAGCATTGCCGATGGCGCCCAGATAGTTATTGTGGGTAAAGCCGGTGAGACTCTCTATGCAATGTCTAATGATAAGGGCACAGGAACCGCTCCATCTGCAGTTGTAGTAACTGCGAGTGGTACAAAACTCGCCTCCGCACCTGCTTCCAATCTGGTTTGGACTTTGGTAAAAGATACTGCCGGATATAAGTTCAACGCTTCTGGTGACAACTATCTGTACGCAAACGACTCGAATAATGGGTTACGGGTAGGTACTAACACCAACAATGTTTTCTCGCTTGACAGCTCTGGCTATCTGGCTATCAAGACTAAAGATAATACGAGGTACGTAGGTGTCTATACCACAACTCCCGACTGGCGTTGCTATACCAGTCCTACCTCGGCTAATATCAACGGACAGACCTTCACTTTCTATGTAAAGCAGTAAGGTTCTGAACCGTTTTCCTTTCGGCGGCCTCTTTGCGGGGCCGCCTTTTTTGCTTATTTGAGGTTGTATGGTGGTGGATTTCTAAAAAATAACTATATTTGTGAATACGGTTTGCAACAATTCCTAATTCTTTAATATTATGGCCTATCAAAAAGTAACTACCACCTCTTATGGCGGACGCCTCAAGAAAGCTTTCCAGGGCGTCGGAATGGGCTTCGTGATGCTCATCGCCGGTACCGTACTCCTCTTCTGGAACGAAGGCCGCACGGTCAAGACCACCAAAATGCTCAAGGAAGCGCAGGGTGTCTGCGTAGAGTTGGGTGACATCGAGCAGGTAAACCCCGAAATGAACGGCAAGATGATTCATGCCCAGGGTTTTGCCAACACCGAAGAAATACTTACTGACGGCATGTTCGACCTTTCGGTCAACGCCATAAAGTTCAGCCGTCGTGCCGAGTATTACCAGTGGGTTGAGCATCAGCACTCCGAAACCAGAGACAAAGTAGGAGGCGGTCAGGAAACCATAACCACCTACACTTACAGTAAAGAGTGGGTAAGTTCTCCGGTCAACTCCTCCAGCTTTGAGGATCCTTCTTATAAAGGCATCAACAACGAGATTCTCCTCAACGTCGAGAATCAGACTCTCATGGCTAAGAACGTCACCTTCGGAGCCTACAAGTTCCCCGAGGGCCTCATTTCCCAGATGAACAATAGCCAGCCTTACGAATTGGAGCTCAAGCCCGAGACCAAAACGTATTATGAGAACGAGTTCCACAAGGTGTACAACGTAGATGCCAGCACCGAATTCATCCACGCCAACGGCAATGTCCTGTACATCGGCGCCAACGCCAACAACCCCACCGTGGGTGACGTCCGCGTTACCTTCACCAAGGTCCTTCCCGGCGACGTATCCATCCTGGCCGTCGTCAATGGCAATACCTTTGAGAAATTCACCGCGAAGAACGGCTACAGCATGATGTCCCTCGAGGACGGCTCCGTCAGCATGGACGATATGTTCGCCAACGAACATGCCGCCAACAAGTCACTGGCATGGATTCTCCGCTTCGTCGGTATCCTGCTTATCTTCTTCGGCTTCAAGAATATCTTCAACATCATCACCCAGCTCCTCAAGGTGCTCCCGTTCCTGGCCAACATCGCCGACCTCGGCGTCAATCTGGTGGCCGGCGTGCTTGCCCTTGTATGGTCGCTCGTTGTTATAGCTATAGCATGGCTGTTCTACAGGCCTGTCCTGGGAATCCTGCTGCTTGCTGTGGCCGGCGCACTTATCTGGTTCCTGGGTAAGAAGAGCAAGGAAAAGAAAGCCCAGCTTGCTGCACAGGCTGCGGCCGCTCCCGCTTCCGCCCCTGCGGCACCCGCCGCTCCGGTTCATCAGGCTCCGCCCGCAGCTCCCGTACCTCCGGCCGCTCCCGCTCCCGAGTATCCTGAGCCCCCGGCACCTGATTTCACCGACGCTCCTGCTCCTTCGCCGGAATTCCCCGAGGCTGAGTAGCAATATGCAATACTCAAAAGAGGGCTCCGGAAGGGGCCCTCTTTTTTTGAGCAGGATAAGGGAGTCGAACCCTCCTCCTTGGCTTGGGAAGCCAATGCACTACCGATGTGCTAATCCTGCAGAAAGTGCACAAAGATACGAATTTTTTGTATCTTCGCAAGATAATGCCCGAAATTTCCGAGAATAGCCGCCGGATCGCCCGCAATACCATCCTGCTGTACTTCAGGATGTTGTTATTGATGTTGATAGGGCTTTTCACTTCCAGGGTGGTTCTGAATTCCCTGGGCATAGACGATTACGGAATATATGGCGCCGTGGGCGGTGTCGTGATGCTCTTTACTGTGGTGACCAACTCGGTGAGCCAGTCGATAAGCCGCTATATTACATGGCACCTTGGCCGCAGCGGCTCAGCCGGGAGCGGCGATGATCTTCACCGTGTGTTCTCGTCCGCAGTCGTCATGCAGCTGGCATTCTGCGTGCTGCTGCTGGTACTTACTGAAACTGCCGGCCTGTGGTGGCTGAACCAAAAGATGAACATCCCGGACGGCCGTCGCGAGGCCGCATTCTGGGTCCTTCAATGCTCGATGGGTGTGCTGATGGTCAATCTTCTGAGCGTGCCGTTCAATGCCACTATCATCTCGCATGAGCGCATGGATTTGTTTGCCTGGATCAGCCTGGGCGAGGCCGTGCTCAAGCTTGGCGTGGCCCTGCTTATTTTCTTCTCGGCATTCGACAAACTCAAGTTGTACGCCGTTCTGATGCTGTGCGTAGCGCTGCTGGTGCGCCTGGCGTACGGCTTGGTGTGCAGGCGTCTTTTCCCAGAAACCAGGGGGCGGATGGTACTGGACGGGCCATTGCTGAAGCGTATGACTGCATTCGCAGGTTGGAACGTCCTGGGCAGCGGAGCGTACATAGTCAATACACAGGGTATCAACCAGATGGTGAACATCTTCTTCGGGGTGGCGGTGAATGGCGCACGTAGCATTGCCCTGCAAGTGGAGAACATCCTGAAACAGTTTGTCACCAACTTCCTTACCGCTCTCAATCCCCAGATTACCAAGTCGTTGGCCGCTTCCGAAAAGCAGTATAGTTTTGAACTGGTAAGCAAAGGGGTAAAGTTCAGCGGCTTGATTTTGCTGGCCCTTGGCTTGCCGCTGCTGCTGGAAGCCCCTATCCTTCTGCACCTTTGGCTGGGGAATGTGCCGGGGCACAGTGTTATCTTCGTACGGCTTACTGTTTTCTGCATCCTTGCCGACCTGCTTTTAAATCCCTTGCTTACTATAATACAGGCAGACGGACGCATAAAGGGTTATTATATAGTCAGTTCGGCGGTAGCCATGCTATGCTTTGCAGCTTCGTGGGCAGCATTCGCCGCCGGTGCGCCTGCATACAGTTCTTATATTTTCTTTACCTTGGCCTACCTGCTGGTAGATTGCATTAAGGTTGTTTATGCCCGCCGCCTGACGGGGTACAGCTTTGGCCAGCTGATGCGCGAGGCCCTCCTGCCCGTGGCTGCTGCTGCAGTCCTGGCATCACTCGTACCGGTTCTTCTTCATTTCGTGCTCCCGTGTGGGTGGTGGCGCCTGCTTGCAGTGCTGGCTGCCGAACTGCTGATCCTCCCGCCTGTTTGTTGGGCTGTGGCGCTCACGCACGGAGAAAAGCATTTCGTATTCCGTAAAACCGGCCGGTGGATGCCCGATCCACTGTTTCTCAGGGTTCAGTATAAGTTGCTTACAGGCAAGCGCTTGCACCTCTGTCACCCGCGCACGCTCAACGAAAAGATACAGTGGCTCAAACTTTACGACCGAAAACCCCGGCAAACGCTCCTCGCCGATAAACTTGCAGCCAAGCAGGAGGTGGGCGAGGTGCTCGGCAATGATATCATCATCCCCACTTTGGGAATATGGACCAAGGCTTCCGACATTGATTTTGACGCCCTTCCAAGCCGCTTCGTACTTAAATGTACTCACGATAGCGGCAGCGTTCTGGTCTGCCGGGATGCCTCCGCTTTTGACAGGGCCGAGGCGGTGCGCAGTCTTGAAGCCTCGCTGAAGCGCAACTTCTACTCATATTCCCGCGAATGGGCTTACAAGGATATCCCTCCCAGGATAATTGCCGAGCCCTTCCTGGACGACGGTAACCCGGATGGCCTTACCGATTATAAGTTCTTCTGTTTCAATGGAGAACCTAAGCTGTTGTATATCTCCAGGGGCCTCGAGGATCACTCTACTGCGCGCATTAGTTTTGTCAACCCCGACTGGACTCCGGCTCCTTTCCGCCGCAGCGACTATACCCCTTTCGAGACTCTCCCCGAGCGGCCGCTGGCACTGGACCGTATGATGGAAATGAGCCGCAAACTGGCTGCCGGGCACTGTTTCGTGAGGGTGGATTTCTATTTCATAGGCGAAAGTGTCTACTTCTCTGAGATGACTTTCTATCCTACCGGAGGGTACATTCCCTTCGGTGACGACTCCCAGGACCGCACTCTTGGCGACTGGCTCAAACTTCCCGTCGATAAATGAAAGATCGCGTCGTATATACTTCCATAGTGGGCGGTTTTGATTCGCTCATGCAGCCGCAAGTAACCGATCCCCGCTACGATTATATCTGTTTTGTGCGCAGGGGGGAAAGGCGAACCGCCGCTGAGGGTGTTTGGCAGATAGAGGAGATTCCTGTGGACATCGAGGATAACCAACTGCTGTCCAGGTATCCTAAAATGCATCCGGAAGATCTGCTGGCCGGCTATTCGTGGTGCGTATGGATAGACGGAAATATAACAATACGCTCCGCTTCATTCTACCAGATGGTGGACAGTATTGTAGATGCCGGAGCTGAAGTGGCGATCTGCCGCCACCCTTCCAGGGACTGCGCCTACGAGGAGGCTTATGCCGTGCTGTCTGCCGGCAAAGCAGGTTACCGAGAGATGTCCGGGGCAGTGGATTTCCTGTCAGCTGAAGGCTTCCCCCGGCATGCCGGCTTGTTCGAGAACAATATTATACTTCGCTCCCTGTCATCGGCCCGTGTCCGTGAACTTGATGGCCTATGGTGGGAGTGCCTGTGCCGCATCTCGCGCCGCGACCAGCTTTCGCTGGTGTACTGCGCCCGTAAGACCGGTGTGGAGATCGTTCCTCTATTTCCTGCTGGAACGAACGTAAGAGATTGTGAATGGGTTGGTTACGTGCGGCACGACGTTAGCCCGCAGCGTAACTGGCTGGCCCGAAAATGGAACGGTCTCAGGCAGGTGGTTTCGAAGTGGCTTCTGAAGCGCAAGATTGCGCGTATCTGACTTATCTTCTTTTTTTATCCGGGAGCAGGAACGCTCCCTTTTTGCGGCTCTTCCGGCGGTAGCGCAGCAGTTCGGGGTAGCGCTTGAGCAGTGTGCCGATAAACCTGAAAGGAGTCCCGCTGAAATGCAGTATGCCTATGCCCACAAGGCGCAACGGCTCGCCCAGAAGGCGGAAGAAGACGCCTCCTGCAGGATTGCTTACGTGGATTATTGATGCATTGCATTTCAGAAACATGCGCCTCTCGGGGGAGTCCGGGCGGTCGGCCCTGTCGTGCACTGCTTTGGCGGCACGCACAATGCCGGCTTTGAAGCCGAACCAGCGCGCACGGTCAATGTAATTGTCGTCTTCGCCGTACATCGTAAAAGCAGGGGAGAAACCACCTGCCTGCATGAAACAGCTGCGGCTTATCATCCAGTGTGCGGCCATTACAAACGGCACTTCAACCACGGCGGCGTCTTTATCTTTGTTGAGGTAGCGCTTGCAGCGTTTGGCAAATTGCTTGTCCATCTTTTTGCCCCCTCCGTCGTACTGTACGGGACTCAGGATGCCGTAGCCTTCGTTCTTGAATCCGTCCAGCAGCAATCCCAGGGTATCAGGCTCCAGCCATGCGTCCTGATTGAGCAGGTAAACATAGCTGTACCCCTCTTCGAGAGCTCTCTTGAGACCGATGTTGTTGGCTGCTCCGAAGCCCATGTTGGAGGAGTTGGATATGACTTCGACGGATTTCTTCTGAAGACGCTCGACGCTTCCGTCGGTGGAACCGTTGTCGATGACCAGTAAATCTGCCGGTATGTTGGACTTGCGGACCGAGTCGATGCAACGGTCGATCCAGCGCATTCCGTTGAAAGTCACTATGATTACAAGAATCTCAGAGTTCATTGAAGTAGTGGATGAATATTTGTTTGGGCGTTTTGCGGGTGAATATGCTGTGGGTGTTGTGCTTGTAGGTCAAGTAGTCGGCTTTGCGCCCCTGGAGGCGGGCCTTGACGCGCTTGAACATCTCTGCGCCCCAGACACCCAGTCCAAGGAAAAAGTAGCGGATGGAACAACCGTCGGCAAAAAAGATTAGACTCCCCCTGATGGAGCAAGGGCGTAGGGCGGGAGCCAGCCGTGAGGCTGTAGTCCGCCATTTGTGTATGACTTCTGCCTCGGAGTCGCACCATACTGAGTAGCCCCTTCGGCGGGCAAGGGTAGTAAGGGCGATATCTTCCGGGGTAAAGTAGTAGCGTTCGTCAAACCATCCCAACTCCTTGAAAATATGCGTCTTGATTAGGAAGGCGGCACCGCTCGCGTTATATGTCCGGAACAGTCCGCTGCCATTGTCGACAGGCTCTTTGTAAAGGTGCCATTGCTGCAGGACATATTTGTATGCCGGGTAGTCGGGGCGGCCGCATAGCTGCAGGGAACCGTCGGCATTGAGGAGTTTGGGCGCTACGATGGCAGCGTCGGGGGGCAGCTTGGCAAAGTCCTTGAGCAACCTGTCAATGCTTGGCCCCGGAAGTACGGTATCGTCGTTAAGAATGAAGCAATAATCACCGGCAGCCTGCCTGAGGGCGAGGTTATTGTTCTCGGAAAAGCCGCTCAGCGAATCGTTTACGATGAACTTTACCCATGGATATTCTGCCTTTACCGCTGACAGATTGTCAGGCGAAAAGCGGTATGCAACCACCAGAGTCTCGTATTCTGCCTTGGTATGCAGTTTGATGCTGTCCAGGCACGGTCTGAGGTTGTCAGGCCGGTTCATGCAAACTATTATTATACTTACGGTGGGCATGGATTACAAATGTACAATATTTTTTACTAAATTTGCCCGTTTTAGTTATTATTAGGAATGGCATTAGCTGACGTAATCAAAAAAATCTTCGGCTCCAAGGCGGACCGCGACTATAAGGCCGTCAAGCCGACCCTTCAAAAAATACTTGCCGCATACCCCGAGATAGACGCCCTTTCCAACGATGAGCTCAGGGCCAGAAGCGCCGCTCTGCGCGAGCGTCTGCGCCAGGTCGAGGCTCCCTTCGAAAGCAGGATAGAGCAAATCCGCGAAGAACTTGGCCAGGATATACCCATTTCGGAAAAGGAAGCGCTCGCAACCGAGTCCGACAAACTTGTTAAAGACGAGGACGAAGCCATCGAAAAGTGTCTTACCGACATCCTTCCCGAGGCATTCTCCATCATCAAGAGCACGGCGCGCAGGCTCAAGGAAAATGAATTCATCGAGGTTACCGCCACCCAGTTTGACCGCGATATCAGTGTCAATCACGATTTCGTGCGTATCGAAGGGGACAAGGCAATCTATTGCAACCACTGGATGGCCGGCGGCAACGAAGTAACCTGGGACATGGTCCATTACGAAGTGCAGCTCATAGGCGGTATCGCCCTGCACCAGGGCAAGATAGCGGAAATGGCCACCGGTGAAGGAAAAACCCTTGTGGCAACCCTCCCGGTATTCCTTAACGCACTTGCGGGGAAAGGTGTACACGTTGTTACGGTCAACGACTACCTGTCCAAGCGTGACTCGGAATGGATGGGACCGCTTTATATGTTCCATGGCCTGAGCGTTGACTGTATAGACAAGCACCAGCCCAACTCCGACGCACGCAAGCGTGCTTACGACTGCGACATCACTTTCGGTACCAACAACGAGTTCGGCTTTGATTATCTGCGTGACAACATGGCCGTTAGCAAAGAAGATCTCGTTCAGCGCAAGCACCACTATGCAATCGTGGACGAGGTGGACTCGGTCCTCATTGACGATGCCCGAACCCCATTGATCATTTCCGGTCCTGTACAGAAGAGCGCCGATGACGATGCCCAGTACAGCGAGTACAAGCCATACGTGGAGCGCCTTTATCTGGCTCAGCGCCAGCTTGTCAACCAGTGCCTTAACGAGGCCAAGAAACTCATTGCCGCAGGCGATGAGCGCGAGGGCGGAAAGCTTCTCCTGCGTGCCCACAAGGGCCTTCCAAAGTATCAGCCGTTGATCAAATACCTCTCTGAACCTGGTATAAAAGTTATCCTTCAGAAGACGGAGAATTACTATATCCAGGACAACGAAAAGGAGATGCCCGTCATCACCGATCCCCTGTATTTCGTTATCAATGAGCAGCTTCATTCGGTAGTTAAAACCGACAAGGGCGATGCAATGCTGGCCCAGGCCGTTGGAAACGAGGATTTCTTTGTCCTTCCCGACGTAGGAGCCCGCACTGCTGAAATCATGCAGAGCGAGGGCTCTCCGGTTCAGAAGCAGGAACGCAAGGACGCCCTCATGGAAGAGTTCTCCCTCAAGAGCGAGCGCGTTCATGTGGTTGAGCAGTTGCTCAAGGCCTACGCCATGTTCGAGAAAGATGTCGACTACATCATCTCCGAGGACGGCAAGGTCAAGATTGTCGATGAAAGCACCGGCCGTATCATGGAGGGCCGCCGCTGGAGTGACGGTTTGCATCAAGCTGTCGAGGCTAAGGAAAGTGTCAAGGTTGAGGCTGCAACCCAGACCTTCGCCACCATCACTCTTCAGAACTATTTCCGTATGTATCACAAACTTGCGGGCATGACCGGTACCGCAGAAACGGAGGCCGGCGAGTTCTGGAGCATATACAAGCTTGACGTCATGGTCATCCCTACCAACCGTCCCGTTATCCGTGACGACCAGGACGACCGCATCTACAAAACCAAGAAGGCCAAGTACGCTGCCGTCATCGACCGCGTTTCCGAACTTTCCAAGGCCGGCCGCCCCGTGCTGGTTGGTACGACCGACGTTGAAACTTCCGAGCTGCTGTCCCGAATGCTCCGCATGCGCGGCATCAGGCACAATGTATTGAACGCCAAGGAGCACGCCCGCGAGGCCGAAATCGTAGGTCAGGCAGGTCAGAGTTCCACAGTGACCATTGCAACCAACATGGCAGGTCGTGGTACCGATATCAAGTTGTCCGACGAGGTCAAAAAGGCCGGAGGTCTGGCTATCATCGGTACCGAGCGCCACGACTCCCGCCGCGTCGACCGGCAGCTGCGCGGCCGTGCCGGACGTCAGGGAGACCCGGGCTCGTCCACGTTCTACATCTCGCTGGAAGACAAGTTGATGCGCCTGTTCGGCTCGGAGCGTATAGCGGGTATGGTGGACAAGATGGGCATGCGCGACGACGAAGCTCTGGTAAGTTCAATGCTGTCGAGCGCCATCGAAAACGCCCAGAAGAAAGTTGAAGAGAACAACTTCGGAATACGTAAGCGCCTGCTGGAGTACGACGATGTGATGAACTATCAGCGCGAGGCTATCTATTCGCGCCGCCGCAATGCAATCAGCGGCGAGAAGGTGGAAATCGACCTCCAGAACATGATGGTTGATACAGCATCCCTCTTCGTTGAGAAGTCGGGCGGCATGAGCTGCGAAGATTTCCGCGAAAGTCTCATGGCCCGCTTTTCCATCGACCTTGAAATCACCCCTGAGGAGTACGATAAAATCAAGGAGCGCGATCTGGTGGAGCGCATCTGCCAGGTAATGCGTGAGACTTATGCCCGAAGGATGGAAGCTCTGAACGAGAAACTCTATCCTATCATCAAAGAAGTGTTCGAGAAGCAGGGGTCGATGTACCAGAACATCGCCATCCCCGTTTCCGACGGGCGCAAAATGCTCAACCTTTCTGTCAACCTTCAGAAGGCCTACGAGACTGAGGGCAAGGAGATATCCAAGACACTGAGCAAGAACATCATACTCTACCAGATTGACGAGCATTGGAAAGAGCATCTCCGCGATATGGACGACCTCAAACAAAGCGTCCAGAATGCGACATACGAGCAGAAAGACCCTATCGTGGTGTACAAGCTCGAGAGTTATAACCTCTTCTCCGAGATGCTGGAGTCTCTCAATCAGGATGTGCTGTCGTTCCTGTTCCGGGCATTCGTTCCTCTGACCGACCGCAGCCAGCAGCCTCAGCAGGCCGCCCGCCGCAGGACAGACATGTCCCAGATGCAGACAAGGCACAGCGACCTGAGTACCAACGGCGAGCCCAAGTCAAATGCTCCCGTCAAGGTTGAAAAGAAAGTCGGGCGCAACGATCCCTGCCCGTGCGGCAGCGGTAAGAAATACAAGAATTGCCATGGACAAGGGCTTGTTTAACAAAATAAAAAGTATGACCAGAATAGCAGAAACTGTTGAGGCCAACACTGTCAGCCGCATATCCGAAGGTACAACCGTAAAAGGACAGATCAATTGCGGCAGCGACATCCGTGTGGATGGATTTGTCGAGGGCCGTTTATATTCAGAGGGCCGGGTAGTAGTGGGGGAGAATGCCTCCATCAACGGCACAGTCCTTTGCAATGACCTGGATCTCTGGGGCTCGGTGACCGGCGAAATATTCGTCCGTAATTTACTTTCCCTCAAAGGAACGTCATCCGTTGAAGGGGATATTCACGTACGTAAACTCCAGGTGGAAATGGGTGCATCGGTGAACGGCACTTGCAAGATGATTTCCGAAGAGGATTTCGACGCGAATCTGTCGGAACCGTCATCCGTCCCTACGCAGGCCGAATAAGTACCCGGCACTTACAGAGTAGATTAAGTCGAAGCACCTGTATTCCAGGTGCTTCCCTTTTTTTGTCACCCTGGTCACGAAGTCCTTGTTGAATCCCATTGCCTCCACGGCGGCAAGAGGACTTCTCTTGCACTGTAGCATCAGCAATTGTTCCAGAACCGAGTAGTTCTTGAACAGGGCGTCCATAGCGCTTTCGACCTGCTGCTCGTGAGCGTAAACCCTGTGCCGGTGGTATTTGCTCCGGCACTGACCGCTGCAGAATCTTTTGTCAGTCCTTCCGTAAATTGGCTCGCCGCACTCCAGACAATGCGCATTCTCGTCATTGTAGCTATTGTACATAAGCCAAATATGACGCAATTGGCGGGAAATCCAAAGCAATCGAAAAAATCGTCAACTATTAATTGCTGATTCTTATAATCTGCTCCCGAAGCCGGCTTCCACCGGGCTTGTAAAACTTATCTTTCGGTCAAAGAATCAGGGTAAGATTATTTATGGCATGCAGCATTTCTATAAAAATCGTAAATAATTGATACACTATCCTTTAGTTCTTGCGCTCCTGAGTTGTAAATGCGCTTCCTTTGCATTCGGGCCGATGGCGGACCCTAGCGCCTGGATGCCCGGATGTTCATTTAAATTATGGAGAACTAATGGAACAAATCAACAAAATCGAATTGCTCGGAATTGTCGGGAGCGTGCGTTTCCAGCACATCAACGACCGGCAGATGGCCAAGTTCACGGTGGTCACCAACAGAGCCTACAAAAACAAGGAGGGTGCACCTGTCATCGAAACGCAGTGGCACAATGTGACTGCGTTTGAAGGTAAGAATGTCCAGGACCTGGACAGGATTGAAAAAGGGCGCGCAGTGCACCTGTGGGGCCGGTTGCAGGTCCAGCGATACACAGGGGTGGACGGCGTAGAGCGCACTGCGGTAGATATTATCTGCTCCCGCCTGCAGATCCTCCCTACAGATACGGAAGTTCAATACGAAATGTAAAAACTTATACCATGAAAACAATCAACTTACTTTTTGCGGCTGTCGCTTTTGCCGCCATTACACTTTCTGCTTGTACCAAAGATGAAGAACCTGACAGGCCGGCAGAACCGCAGACAATTGCACTTACAGTTAATGTGGGTACAGTTACTACACGTGCTTTGGTTAACGGAACCGAAGACATGACTCTCAACAATGTACAGGTTATAGTCTACAACAATGCCGGCAAGCTCGAAAAAACTTCGAACCTTGTAACGGGACAAACCCAGATTACCCTGGAAGTCCTCCCCGGCCCCAAGACTGTGTGGGCAGTAGCCAACATACCCTCCAAGATCAGCGAGTCTGCAGTGCCTTCACCTGCCGACTTGAGCGCCAAGATGACCGAATTGAGTGACAACGCCCTCAACAATATGACGATGAGCGGATATGAATCAAAAGTAGTCAGCATTGAGGACTCGGAAGTTGATATCCTGGTGAAGCATCTCGCATGCAAGGTTATAATCGATGAAGTCAAACGAGAGTTCGAAGATCCTGGCTATTCGGTTATACCACTGACCATCAAGAAGATATATATGAGTAACGTTGCCGGAAGATGCAGTATAGGCTGTGAGAACGAGATGCCTACGCTATGGTACAATCAGCTTGGTGTGATTCCCGCCAGCCTTCCTGCAGCAATAAAGGCTCTCACTGTTGATGATGGTTTGAATGTGAGTCTGTCAGAAGGCGGAAGCTATACCCGCCAGCATACATTCTATGTGTATCCGAACCCTATCGAGGATAAGGTCTACGGCGGTGCCTGGAGCCCCAGACGCACCAGACTTGTACTGGAGTGCGATTATGGCGGGCGTACCTGCTACTATCCAATTACCTTGCCCCAGGGCGAAACAGGCACGCTCAAGAGAAATAAAGTCTATCACATCAGCCTGCTTACCCTTACCAAGCCTGGCTCCACGGATTCCGACGACCCTCAAGAAACCGTATCTTCCACCGTCAGTTTCAAGGTCAACATCCAAGTGTCTGATTGGGAAGGCTCCAGTTCTTACACCGAGGAGTATTAGGATATGCGCAAATCTCTCTGTTTCATTGCCATCCTGCTCACTTACGCGTGTTCCGTAAAGGAGAACCGTTCGGAGTGCCCCTGCGAGCTTGTTGTCCGTAGTGAGGAAGCCCTCAAGACGGAAGGCAGCGTGCTGGTAAGCGTCATCCAGGAAGATGCGGTAGTGAAGCAGGGCATGATGAGCCGCGAGGACTTCGAAGCGGGACGGTGCCGTCTTACCGTCCCGCGGAAGCCCTCCACCATAACGGTTTTTTCGGGAATAACCGACATGAATACACTTAATGGACGCTGGCTGGATATAATGTTCGAGCATCAGTGCGACGAGCTGTACAGCTGCCGTGAATTTGCGCCCATAAAAGGCGAAACCTATGACTGCGTGGTGACTACGCATAAGAACTTTGTGCGTCTGTATCTCACAATAATAGGTATGCCTGAAGGAGCGCAGGCGGCGGTCAGGGGCTCAGTGCAGGGCTATGATATAATGGACCAGAGTCCGTTTCAGGGCAATTTCTCCTGCTCGGCCCCTGGGGTGGAAAATGGTGTGGAGTACTGCATACGCCTCCCGCGCCAGACGGATGACGGGCTTATGCTGGATATTATGCAGCCTGGAAAAACCACCAGGCAGATAGCCATTGGCGATATGATATCCGCTTCGGGATATCGCTACGACGACCCTGACCTGCTGGACATATCAATCACTGTGGATCTCTCCAAATCGAGTGTGGCCGTGACCGTGGCAGATTGGACGATTGAGGGATATACACAGATAGAATATTAAGGGATGAAAAGATTCATACAGATGGTCCTGGCTGCCTTGATGCTGACGGCATGCGCGGACCGGATTCAAATACCCGAGGCTCCCGGCCTGGCCGGAACCAGGGAGGTTAGTATTACTATCTCGGAGGCCGGATTGCCTCCGGTGGATACCAGAAGCAGCGTTACCTCAAGGGAGGACGCAATTCGTTCAGCATCAGTATTCTTCTATACGGACGGAGTATTGGTGGAAGATCTCAGCCACGGCGCCTGCTTTACGGGCAGCGGCGTGAACCACTATACATGCGATGTGGTACTGGACATAGGCAGGAGCTATGATATTCTCGTGGTCGCAAACTGCGATGTAGATGATCCTCCTGCCTCCCTGACCGCTGCCTTGTCAGGGCTGAGCTGTACGGTTACCGATGTAAATGCATGGAGCACAAAAGGATTGCCGATGGCCGGCCGTACCCATTATTATGTTTCTCCCACCAGCTCCAGCGTTGAAGTCCAGATAAGCCGCCTTGTCGCCAAGGTCAATTTTACCATCCATACCTCCGGCGTTACGCACGGAAGTATAAGATTTACATCCATGAAAGTACGCCAGATGAATACGGGATGCCCTTTCTTTGCAGATGGAAAAGCGGTCAGGACCGTGTGCGACGGAGACCTGGCTTCAGCGCAGGAATTATCGGGGGTAAATGCCAATCCTAAAGGGTACACATGCAGCTTCTATGTCCTGGAGAACCTGCAGGGCGATATACTTCCCGGTAACAGTAACCCGGATTTAAAAGTGCCCGACATGGTCAGGGCCGCCGGACGGGACCCTGGACTGTGTACCTATCTTGAACTGTCGGGTGATTATTCCGGAAGCTCCGGTCAGTTGCGCGGCGAGCCCCTTACAGCCCGCCTGTTCCTCGGTGCCGATCCATGCTCGAACTTCGACATTGTACGAAACAACCAGTACAACGTGGACTTGTATATTACGGACGAAGGCTGCCTGAACACGGACTGGAAGATAGACGGCAACTTGCAGGATGACAGGTACTTGCGCTTCAATCCTCAAAGCAGCACCCTGGACCCTGGCAGCAGCGCCGGCTTATCACTCTATACCAACTTGAGCTATTCTGCCGGGGATTATTCATATTCGGTAACCGGTGACCTTATGTACTTTGAAGTGGCGGCAAATGCCAATGCTACACAGTTTACTGTAAGCTGCCGGCAGAACGCGCCCCCCGGAGCGCAGGTGCAGATACGTGCAGCAACCTGGGACGGGAAACTCTCGGCCCTATATACGGCCAGCGTGGCTTCAGCCCCGAATCCTGCTTACGAAATCGTATGGCAGGAGGGTGGGGCCGTCCTCTATCTTGCACAGCGGGGAACTCTGTACATAAGGGACGCATCAACAGGAGGATATCCGTCCGGAACTGTCAAGATAACAAGCACTACCGGCGTTGCGGACCTGACTGCTTCCGGTTCGGGCTGGATAGTAGATGCCGTTGCAGTAGGGGAAGATGTGCTGACAGTCAAGGTTGACGGGCGTAAAGTAGCCGAAATACCATTATCTTGCGTTGCGCCTGTCCTGAAGTTTTCGTCCGACAGGATATTCCTCCCGATTGACGGAAGCGTTGCGGAATGCGGGCCTTACTACCACAAGGTAGACGGTTCACGGTTGTATTATACCGATTTCGTCCCCGAGCTATATGAAGAGCTGCTGGATGTTCAGGTCGAACGGAGCGTCACTCCACAAATGTGCGGAAACAGCTGGACGCCCAGAATCGGCGGCGGGAATCCTGCCGTAGGCAGCAGATTGATGGGTACCAGCAACACGGCATTCGGCTTCTTTATCAAAATGCTGACTGTCAATGGAGTAGGCATAGGATACAATTACGACTTTTCAGCAGGTGAAGTTACTCTGGAAACGATAACAGGCTGCCCTAACGACAGGGACTGCGGTGTGCTGCCCGCCACGGCGGAGCTTTATACGGCCGATCCGTTTACAGGTTCGGAGCATCTGGGACAGAGAGTCAGCTGGGCGCTTGCCCGATGGCCGGAGCTCTCGGACAGGAACGAATCGTTCACCTTCAGTATCGATGACATGGTACTCCCGGGCAACGATATGGACGCCGTCAGCGTGATTTATCCATTCTCGGAAGAAGGGAAGTACGAGTTTACTCACATCGACCGCAATACTATCAAGATGACGATTCTGTATAACACTTACGCAGAAACGGCCATGCCGGAGCACTATTTTGCCCTGGCACCTGCAATGCGCAACCGGAACTCGGGCGAAACATATATATCGCACAACAGATTCTCGGTAGATTTTACCGTCAATCTTGCTGTGGGAGGAATTGCAGAAGACAATGATGCAGGAGGTTGTGACGTCAGCGTCGAGTGGGTCTTCCCGCGCCGGGATGAGGGCCGGCTCCGATTCATAGAGCAGAATGCTGTTGCCGCATGGTCCGATGCCGGCCGCTGGAATAAAGGAATGTATGAAAGGCTCTATGTTGTATATGGTTATAGCCCGGATTACATAATGGAGATGGAAGAACCGCAGTTCAGTTTCGCAGATCTGGAGAAGGCACCATCTACCATAAAGCCGTTGTCCGGCTCCAGTTACCACGTTCCTGAAGGCTACGGAGGAGGTTATGATCTGGTGATATGGAAGTACGGAGAACTCTATCCTGATACTAACGGGTGGCTGTCAAAATAGGCAGCTAGCAGTTTACGCGTCCGCACGTTGACCGCAAGGTCGGTGGGGCGGGCGCCTTTTGCTACGGTGATTCCGCCGCAAATGTCCACACCCAATATCCTGTGCGTACCGTGAATGCGCTCAACTGAACAGATCAGTTCATCGACAGTCATGTCTCCCTGGCTCCAGTCAGTACGCGCCCACTCCGGAGACAAAACATCCAGGTCGATAGACAAATAGACTGGCAATGTGCCGGGGATGTCGGATGTGTTGAGAAAGTCAGCTTTCATTAAAGGGATATCCTCCCTGGCAGCCTGTACCCAGTTTCCGCAGCTCAGAAGTCCGCTTCCCAGAGAATCGGCCTCGTCATCGGGGTGATTGTCGAATAGTGCCAGCAGGAAAGGCTCGCTAAGCCCTTCCAGCCACAATTTGGTAATATAGTGATAGTCTCCGGTGTCAATCCAGTGGATGCCGGAGACATCCTGCCTTCCAATTGCTCTTCGGAGTGCATCCAGAGCTTCATGGCTGCAATAACAGCAACACGCTTCAAGGGTGCGGAAATCGAGCCTTGCGGCACCTGTGAGGAGCCAGCCTTCGTCGTCATAAACGCCGCTTAGATTCAGAATTGTGTGCATAACTTGTTCAAATCTAAAAAAAAATTTTTAAATTTGCCCCATTGACGCGCTTGTATTAGAGTTTTTTATATGCCCGCTGAAGAACTATTCCCCCTGAATCCGGAGAAAGTTTACTATTCGATGGATGAACTTACGCTCGAGACCGAGCAGGGTCCCGTGACCCTCAAAATGGGGGCGTGGCTCAACGCCGATCCTGTCCGGATCCATCGCATGATTGTGAGGGACAAGACGTTACAGGTCGATAACTTCGAGGTCCTGAATCCTCTGGTAAGCAAGCTCCGCAGGGCTGACCCCGAGTACTACAAGCGTTTCATGGGCCTTCAGCTCATCATTGATTATCCAGGATACAGCTCCGGTATAGTTGCCAAAATCCCTTATGAGAACGATCCCGTGGGCTTTTATAAATGGTGGCGCAAAGGCAAGCACGAGGACAAAGTTTATCTGTCTCTGCGCAACCGCATCCTCCTTTTTGAGAAAGTTTCGATGATGGATCCCAAGATGATCCTCAAAAAGGACCTTAAGGAAATCCAGTAGGTAATGGAACATATCATTCTTCCCGACAGGACCGTCAGATCGCTGTCTTTCTACCTGGCCATGGAAGAATACGTAGCTGCTGCCTTAGGCTGCGGTTTTTTTGTGTGGCAGGTCAACCCTACCGTCATCATAGGCCGCAATCAGGATCTGGCATCCGAGGTTGATCTTGATTTCTGTGCCTCCCGCGGCATTGAAATCGTTCGCCGTAAAAGTGGAGGCGGATGTGTATATGCCGACAGGGGCAACCTCATGATCTCATTCATTACCCCCGAAAGGGGAGTGGACATAGTCTTTCCTGCTTACCTCCAGAGGCTTGCCTCAGTGCTTCGCGGTTGCGGAGTCAACGCCATTGTCACAGGACATAACGACATCCTGATAAGCGGACGCAAAGTGTCCGGCAGCGCTTTCTTTTCGCATCCGGGAGCCAGCATCGCGCATTCAACCCTAATGTTTTCAGTCGATCTTGATGCCTTGGAACGGGCTATAACCCCGCCTGTGGAGAAACTTGCCAGACACGCTGTACGGTCTGTAAGGCAGCGTGTTGCAAATCTGCGGGAATATGCTCCCGACCTTACGGTGGAAGCTGTAGCCGATGCCCTGGTGGCCTCATTCTGCGACTCGGAGAGGGTCATTTCGGAAACGGAAATTGAAGCAATAGAGCAATTGGAAAAATGCTACCATAAAGAATCGTTTATTCTTGGAAAAGCGCCTTAAAAACCCTATATTTGGGCCTACTATGGACCAATCTCTTAAAACCACCTGTCTGCACGATTGCCACATATCGCTCGGGGCAAAAATGAGTCCCTTCGCAGGCTTCGACATGCCGATACAATATAGCGGCATAATCCAGGAACATAACGCGGTGCGCAAGGCTGTGGGAATGTTCGACGTTTCCCACATGGGCGAGATCTTTGTCGACGGCCCTGCCGCCGAGGCCTTTGTAAATCATGTGTTTACCAACGATGTGAGCCAGCTTGCCCCCGGCGGCATCCTTTACGGGATGATGTGTTACCCAGACGGCGGCGTGGTAGATGACCTGCTGGTTTACAAAGAATTCGAATCCGGGTATCTGCTGGTTGTCAATGCCGCCAATGTTGAAAAAGATTACAAATGGCTCCTTGAGCAATCATCCGGTTTCGAGGTGGAAATCTTCGACGATTCCGATTCCTGGGGCCAGATAGCCCTGCAGGGACCCGGTGCTGAAGATGCCCTGGTCAAGGCCTTCGGTATCGAGGAACTCCGCGAGCTAGAATTCTACACATTCTTCGACCTTGAAGATGAGGACGGCGGCCGCGTAATCATCAGCCGCACCGGCTACACGGGTGAGGACGGTTTTGAGATCTATGCTTCGCCGGACAATATCCGTGACCTTTGGGCGATTTTCCTCGAAGACGGTGTCACTCCCTGCGGCCTGGGTTGCCGTGATACTCTCCGTTTCGAGGCAGGCCTTCCCCTGTACGGCGACGAGCTGAGCCCCGAAATCAGCCCCGTCATGGCCGGTCTGTCCATGTTCTGTAAATTCGACAAGCCTGAATTCATAGGCAAAGAGGTCCTTGAGAAGCAAAAAGCCGAGGGCGTCGCCCGCAAGATCGTAGGCATCGAACTCCACGACAACGCTATCCCCAGGGCCGGCTATCCCGTTGAGCTTGAAGATGGTACGCAGGTAGGTGTCGTAACCACCGGCTATCATTCCATCAGCCTTGACAAGAGCATCTGCTTCGCACTGGTGGACTCCGCTTATGCGCCTCTGGGCACACCGCTTTTCATACGCATCCGCAAGCGCGTATTCCCCGGCGAGGTTATCAAAAAAAGGTTTTACAAGACAAACTATAAAAAATGAGCAGAATAATTGAAGGACTCCTCTACAGCGAGTCACACGAATGGGTAAAGGTCGAAGGCGACCTGGCCGTAATCGGAGTATCCGATTTTGCACAAGCCGAGATGGGCGATATCACTTATGTAGATCTTCCCTCCGAGGGTGATGAGATTCAGGCCGGCGAGGAATTCGGCGCCCTTGAGAGCGTAAAGGCTTCAAGTGACCTTTACAGCCCCGTAAGCGGCACCGTGGAGGCCGTCAACGAAGATCTTGAGTCCGCTCCCGAAATGGTCAACCAGGATGCATATGCCGCATGGATCATAAAAGTGCGCATGAGCGATCCTTCCGAACTCGAATCCCTGCTGGACGCAGCCGCATACGGCAAAATAGCTGAATAACAATGGGAACATTCGCCTATTTCCCCCATACAGAGGAGGATATTCGGGTGATGTTGGAACGGATAGGCGTACCCAATCTGGATGCGCTCTATTCGGACGTACCTGACGAGTTCATACGCAAGGAGGATTATGATCTTCCTTCTTCCATGAGCGAGGACCAGGTACGCGCGTGGTTTGAATCCATGGCGGCACGCAATACCCGCCTCAAGGTATTTGCCGGTGCCGGCGCCTACGACCACTACACTCCGTCAGTCATCCCTTACATCACGTCCAGGTCGGAGTTCCTGACTGCCTATACGCCTTACCAGTGCGAGATTTCCCAGGGTACTCTGCGCTATATATTCGAGTGGCAGACAATGATTTGCGCCCTTACTGGGCTGGACGTGTCCAATGCCTCCATGTACGACGGCCCCACCGCCGCTGCCGAGGCCATGCGCATGTGCGTTGCCAGTACCCGCAAGCGTAATACGGTTGTAGCATCTTCAAGATTGCTCCCGAATGTGCTGGAGGTCCTGCGCACATATTCACGTTATTCCGGCATCAACCTGGTAGAGACCAGCGATGTCGCCGAGGCTGTTGCCGAGGGCACACTCGACCTTGCCGGCGTTATCGTTCCGTCAATCAACCGCTACGGTATCATCGAAAGCCACCTTGGCCTTGCACAGCTGGTGCATGAGATGGGAGGCCTGCTTGTCGAGTACTGTGATCCGTCTGCCCTTGCGGTTGTAAAAACGCCCGCCGAGTGGGGGGGCGACATCGCCGTTGGCGACGGCCAGAGCCTTGGTATTCCACTTTGTTACGGCGGCCCTTACGTAGGCTTCATGGCCTGCAGGAGCGAGTTGATGCGCAAACTTCCCGGCCGTATAGTAGGCCAGACCCAGGATGCCCAGGGCCGCAGGGCTTTCGTTCTTACCCTCCAGGCGCGCGAGCAGCATATCCGTCGCGAAAAGGCCACCTCCAACATCTGCTCCAACGAGTCCCTCATGGCCCTTTGGTGCACTGTATATCTGTCACTTATGGGCCCTGAAGGCATGCGCAAGCTCAATTCCATCTGCTACGAGAACTCCCATTACCTCAAGCGCGAGCTGCTTGCTACGGGCTTGTTCTCCGATCCTTTCGAGGGCCGCGAATTCCTTAAGGAGTTCGTGCTGCAGCCTCTGTGCGATGTTCAGAAGCTCCAGCAGGCATTGCTTGATGCAGGCTTCTTCGGAGCCCTGGCGACTGAGGAAGGATATGTCAGCTTCTGCGTTACCGAGCGCCGCACCCGCGAGGAAATCGACGCCCTTGTTAAAGTTGTAAAGGAGCTTGCGCTATGAGATACTACGACAAACTGATATTCGAGCTGTCGCGCCCCGGACGTTCCGGATATTCTCTGCCGGATATGCCCAAGGCCAGCCTTCCTGAGCCAGGTTCCTCAATTGTTTGGCGCCAGACCCCGCTTGAACTCCCGGAGGTCAGCGAGCCCGACGTTGTCAGGCACTACACTAATCTCAGCCAGATGAACTTTGGCGTGGATACCGGCTTCTATCCTCTGGGATCATGTACCATGAAGTACAATCCCAAGATAAACGAGGAGGTCGTAGCACTTTTCAATGGTTACCACCCCCTTCAGCCTGAAGAGACAACAGTTGGTATTCAGTCCATATACGATTTCATGGACAAGGCTCTTGCCGAGATTACCGGCATGAGGCATTTCACCTTCCTGCCCTGTGCCGGAGCTCACGGTGAGCTGACCGGACTCATGCTCATACGCGAGTATCACATGAGCAGGGGAGACGCTGCCCGCACCAAGATAATAGTCCCCGACAGCGCCCACGGCACCAATCCTGCCAGCGCTGCAGTTTGCGGTTTGGACGTAGTGGTTGTCAAGTCCCGTCCAGACGGGCTGGTGGATGTTGACGCCCTCAAGCCGCTTCTCGGTCCCGACATCGCCGGCATCATGCTTACGAACCCCAACACCCTGGGCCTGTTCGAAAAGGATATCAAGCAGATTGCCGGACTGGTGCACGGATGCGGAGGCCTGCTGTATTATGACGGAGCCAACATGAACCCTCTCCTGGGGGTCGTGCGTCCCGGCGACATGGGCTTCGACGTTATGCATCTCAATCTCCACAAGACCTTCTCCACTCCTCACGGCGGAGGCGGCCCCGGCAGCGGTCCGGTAGGTGTTGGAGAGCGCCTGGTACCTTTCCTGGGCAAACCCAGGGTGAGCGGCTTCCACGGCAACTTCGGCGTGATACTGCGTGCATGTGCATACATTCTTGCCCTCGGAAAAGAGAATGTCAAACTCGCTGGGCGCCTCTCGACCCTGGCTGCAAACTACATCAAGGAATCGTTGAAAGACTGCTACAAGCTGCCAATTCCTTCGGTATGCAAACACGAATTCGTATTCGACGGTCTTAAGGATGCTGGGGACGTAACCACGCTTGACGTGGCCAAACGCCTCCTGGACTATGGCTTCCACGCTCCTACCATCTACTTCCCCCTGTTATTCCATCAGGCATTGATGATAGAGCCCACAGAGACCGAATCGCTCCAGACCCTGGACTCCTTCATTGAGGTCATGCGCAAAATAGCGGCCGAAGCGTCCGAGAACCCCGGACTTCTTCACGGGGCACCTCACAACGCTCCCATTTCGCGTCCTGACGAAACCGCCGCCGCCCGTCAGCCTATATTGAAATACAGCAAGGTATGAAGCGATATGCACTGATAGCCTTCCTCGTGCTCCTGCCTTTGTGGGCCGGGGCCGGGGTGGTTAAGGGCAAGGTTACCGCCAAAGGCAAACCGGTTGCGGGAGTACAGGTGTCCGACGGCCGTCAAATAGTGCTTACCGACGCAAAGGGACGCTATTCCATGAAGACCGACAAGGCCGACAGCGTTGTATTCATAACCACTCCATCAGGTTATATCGCACAAATGACCGATCCTTTGCGTCCGGGTTTCTGGCAGCTGCTCACCAAGGCTCCGGGCAAGACCGAGGTGCATGACTTCAAGCTGGTTCCCCAGAATCAGGACAAATACAGCGTGATATTCATCACCGACACCCACTTTGCCGCGGATCCTTCCCGAAATGACCTTAAGCGTTTCAAGGGTACTGTCATGCCTGTAATCCGTAGGGAATACCGGCAGGCAGCATCAAAGGGAGCCGTTTTTTCGGTCAATCTGGGAGACTTTGCCCATGACCGTTACTGGTACGACTTCGGCCTCAACGAATATGCAGCCGAGCAGTTCCTTTCAATGGCCGGCTATCCCGGGCCTCTGTACTCAGTTTCCGGCAACCATGACAATGACGGTGCTGTAGCCGGCCTGGGCGAACGCACCGATTTTGTGTCGGCGTGGAATTACCGCCATACATGGGGCCCGTCCTGTTATTCCGTCAATATCGGCGGAGACCACTGGATATTCATGGACTCGGTCGAATATATAAACGACGGAGAACCGGATGCCCGCCACAAGAACATAAACGGCCGTCGCAACTATGTGTGCCGTTTTCTTGAAAAGGACATAGAGTGGCTACGCAAAGACCTTGAATATGTCGACCGGAATGCCCGTATTTTTATGTGCTGCCATGTGCCCCTGCTGAATGATGCAAGCAAAAGCGAGGTCATGATTCCAGGGCAGGCCGCCCTTATGGACGAGGTGTTCAAAGATTTCCCTACGGTGTACGTTTTCTCCGGGCATACCCACAAGAACATAAACACCGGTTCGGGAGATTTCCCTCGTTTCAAGCAGTTCATATTCGGTGCAACATCCGGCAGTATGTGGCAGCATCCAGTTGGATATCAGCCTATTGGCTCCGATGCCAGCGAGCAGGCTATCAACGTGCTCGACTGCACTGTTCTCAATCCTTCGCCAAGGTCCGTCCCCATAAGCGGTAATCTTTCCCCGATGCGTGTCTACGATCTGAACGCCGTAGGAGATTTTTACCGTACAGACAGCCGCTGCGGTATATTCCATGAACTTTATCCCGTCCGGACCTGGTATGCCGACCCTTCGTTTACCAATATGGTATATGTGAATTACTGGGGGTTTGCGCCCGGTCAGACTGTCGAGATTTTTGAAGACGGCAAAGCCTTGGATGTGAGCACATGCTTACGAGATGATCCCCTATACGTAATAACGTATATCACCCCAAAACTTAACAAAGACAGCAAACCTTCCAAGTCGAACCTTAAAGACAGGAAGAATCCTCATTGTTTCATTGCCACCGCAAGCACTGCTACAGCCCCTATACTTGTAAGGGTCACCGACGCTGAAGGAAATGTAGTGTGCGAGCAAACTCTCATACGTCCCAAGCCTTTTGATAAAAATGCTAAATAACAAGGTTTTATGAAAAATTATTTTGATTTGAGCGGGCGCGTCGCCGTCGTTACAGGCGCATCTACCGGACTTGGTCTTCAAATGGCAAAGGCTTTTGCAAGCCAGGGTGCTAACCTTGTGCTTCTGGCCCGCCGCTTCAACCTTCTTGAAGAGAATGCCAAGGCAATCATCGAGGAGTTCGGAGTCGAAGTACTTCCTTTTGCATGCGACATTACCGACACCGAAAAGGTAAAGGCTGCCGTAGCTGCCACAATTGCCAAGTTCGGCCGTGTTGATATCCTTATGAACAACGCCGGCACCGGAGCTGTTGACGATGCTGAAAACATAACCGACGAGCAGTTCAAGAAAGAGCTGGATATCGACCTGTTCGGAACTTTCGTGTGCTCAAGAGAGTTCGGCAAGGAGATGATCAAAGCCGGATACGGCCGCATCATCAACATTGCTTCGATGTACGGTCTTGTTGGTAACCTTATCTGCGGCAGTGCACCTTATCATGCCGCCAAGGGCGGTGTGGTCAATCTAACCCGCGCGCTTGCAGCAGAATGGGGCAAGCATGGCATTACCGTCAACAGCATTTGCCCCGGCTACTTCTATACCGACCTTACCACCGCGACCCTGGATTCCGATTACTTCCAGGCCATTGCAAAGCAGAGCATCCCTCTGGGACGCTACGGCAAAAGCGGCGAGCTGGACACCTGCGCCCTGTTCCTCGCTTCGCCTGCCAGCACTTATGTCAACGGTCAGAATATCGCTGTAGACGGCGGATATACCTGTATCTAGATTGCTTTTCCGGCAATAAATACCTTGCGGATAAAAGGTGTCCGGTAGGTATAGGGGATGCGGTTCAGTGTCCAGTCGGGATAAGTCAGCAACAGATCGGCTCTTTTACCTGCGGTAATCGAGCCGGTCTGTTCGCTTACTCCCATGGCGTATGCACTGTTAAGCGTAATAGCGTTCAGTGCTTGTACCGGGGTCAGCCGCATCCTGATGCATGCGAGTGCCATCACAAATCGCATGTCACCCATGGGCGACGAGCCGGGGTTGTAGTCCGATGCAAGCGCGATTCCGAGCCCTTCCGCAATGTACTCTTTGGCCGGAGCGAAAGGAATTCCCAGGAAAAAAGACGACCCGGGGAGCATGGTTGGCATGGTGCCGGTGCCGCGGAGAGCTTCGATTTCGGCCCCGGTGCTGCGCTCGAGATGGTCGACTGACAGGGCACGGTGGGCTACTCCCACCTGCACACCGCCGCTGACGGCAAGCTCGTTGGCGTGAATCTTGGGCCTGAGCCCGAAACTCCAGCCGGCTTCAAGAATGCGGGCCGTGTCGGAAGGGGAGAAGAAGCCATCGTCGCAGAACACATCCACAAAATCGGCCAGCCCGGCGGCTTGGGGCATCATATCTATAACTTCTTGAACGTAAGCCTCGTGCGTGTAACCTCGACCTACAGCGTGGGCTCCAAGGAAGGTGGCGCGTACAAGTGCAGGCACGCTCTGCCGTATGCG
>CACXCS010000046.1 GCA_902766255.1 uncultured Bacteroidia bacterium | reverse complement strand
GCCCTTAAGGGTGCCTGTGCTGTTCCAGCTGCCGACAATTCCGCCGATGCGGGTCTTGCTCGTGGCATCGGATGCCACTTCGACAGTAGCGAAGTTGGTAACGTTGCTGACAGTACTGCTACCGGACACTTTGGCTATGGCTCCGGCGTAATACCAAGTGTAGTTGTTGGCCGACTTGCTGTGCTTTATAATGCTCTGGCCGTCATAGATAACACCGTCGGAACTGCCCACCACAAGGTCCTTTACAGAGGCGCTGCCGGTGAGTTCGCGGAGAAAACCCGAGTAGTTATTTGTACTTACGTTGATGTTGTACAGCTTGTGGCCGCGACCGTCAAAGGTACCGGCGAAGTTCTTGGGCGTCCATGGGTCCATCTCCATGTCTATATCGGCGCCGAGGATGGGTGCATCGGAGGCATCGGAAGGGTTGCGGGTATCGTTCCAGGAGAAGAGCTGGGCCTTTGTGTAGATTATGTTGCTCCAGCTTGCCGCCGAGCTGATATCGCCGGCCGATTTGCAGCCGTTGCGGGTGAACGTCTGGGTGCGGGTGGAAGTGCGGGTGCATGAGAGACCGTCGCTGCGGATCAGTGCGATGGAAAAGCCTCCCGGAGGCGCCGTGCCGGGCAATACGGCAGCATAATAGTCTCCCGGAGCAAAGGTGCCGCCGGCAGGCTTCAACTCCACGCTGCCGGAGGTCTTCAGAGGCTGGGCGAGCGTGCCGTCGGAGTTGATCCTGGCCGTTCCTGCCAAATTGGTTCCGCTGATTATCACCGAGGTGATATCTGCAGAAGAAATACTGATTTTTATGAGTGAAACAACGTTGCGGAACTGGAGTGTTCCCTGCTGTGCCTTGGCAACGCTCACAAGGGCGTCAGGCGAGGCATTGAGCCCGGCGGGGATGCTTTGCACCGAGGGAAGATTGACGGTCAGCAAGCTGCCGGCGAGCGTTGTGCCGGCCGAAGAGGGACTAACCGCATATAGCTCGGCTGCGCCCTCTGTGACCGTGCCGGTGAAGGTCGCTGATGTGCCGTGGTTGCCGCCCTCGGGAATGGTGAAGGTATTTTTGGCAGTGCCGTCAAAGACGGCGATCTGGTCGCTGTCCTCCCACTTGACCGAGGGGAACTCAAGGGTGGTTTTGGAAGGGCCCGATTCTGTGACTGCGCTGAGGAATATCGTTTCCTGGCCTCCCGCTGGGGCGGCAGGGGCCCTCTGCGGCTCCGGCTCTGCAGTGCAGGCAAACAGAAGCGGCGTCAGGGCCGCCAAAACCAATAGCTTATGCTGCTTCATCATCGTTTTCAGCCTTCAACTCACAAATATACACTTTTTCCCTTGCGTTCATCCCCATATCGCGCAGGTTTTGAGGACGATAACGGGCAAGGTCCCCCAACTAAAAAAGGTACCTTGCCCGATGATGACAAAATCAGTCGACCAGAACCGGCAGACCGGAAGCGTCAACAGTCCAGGACTTGAGGGTTTCACTCCCGGTATAGGCGCTCACATAAGCATTGAGCTGTCCTACAACGGTCGATCCATCCTTGAAGGTACTCTCGGCTACCGCATCACAGTCACTAACGACAACGCTTTCTCCTAAAGAGCCAAGGTCCAAGCCTTTATCTGCCATATAATAACACTTGGACACTTCAATGGGTTTGTCGGGAAGCATTCCGCAAATGGCGCCATATCTTGAACCTGAAGCCACCGCAGCGCCACCGACTTGAATCCTTTCAGCTGTAAGGGACGTCGAGAAATTAGTGATTTCGGCACTACCACTGCCAAACGAGCAGTAACCTACTGTTCCACCGGCAGAAGGAGTATTCACGGTTTGCTGGCACACTATGCCTGCATTACAATAGCAGTTGACAATTTTGAAAGCACCTGTAGATGCACAACGCAACCAACCGCAAATGCCGGCCACCATAGAATCGCCTGCAGGAGGAGTATCGTCCGAGCCGGTTGCAATCAGGGACGTTGCGGAATCTGTTCCGCAGTTGAAGAAGTACGCGTTAAGAATATTGGTACCGCTATTTCCATAAGCATATCCTACGATACCGCCTATGCTGTGACGTCCTTTAATAGAACTGCCCTTGACTATACAGCCATTGAAAACAAAGTTGCCGGCATTCTTGGCAAATCCCGCAAAACCTCCTACTCCAATATCCCCTGAAATCGAAGAATCGTTCACTATACAGTCAAGCACTGAAGTCTTTTCTGCCAAACCGACAACGCCACTTACATAATTAGATGAAGAGGAGATAGTGGCATCCAAAACTTTACATCCTTCAACAACGACTCCGTTCTGGCTCCAGCCTATGATTCCTCCTGCATCTTCACCGCTGGCGTTGATGGTAGATTTCGAGAATTCGCAATCTGTTACCGTAACAGAGGCATTAAAACGACCGCCAATGCCGCCTATTTCACCTTTGCCGGTAATGACAGTAGAATCAGTTACTTTGCATTTGTTAACTTTGGCGCCGTTTGTTGCGCAATATGCCAGGATGCCAGCAGGGAAGTTGGCAGATCCGGTTATATTGCTATTGCTCACAGTACAGCCCGTTATAGTTCCTGCGCCAATTTGAGCGGCAATACCACCTACAACATGACACACCGAAGAGATGGAGGCGTTGATTGTCTGGCAAGCGTCAATCTTGGCGCTGGCACCGGAAAGATAACCGGCTATACCGCCCGTACCAAGCCAAGATGTGTATGCAGCGACTTCGTTCTTAATTGTTCCATAGTTGATGCATTTTTTCACAGTAAGGTTCTGGCTTGAAGAACCTATTATTCCGCCAACCCACTTTACATAGGGGTTTTTGTTGGTTATAGTACCATAGTTTTCACATTCAACAATCTCAACCGATGTATCGCACTGGGCCACAACACCTCCGAGAATACTTGTGGCCACCGAAGAAGAGCCGCTTTCAGCTACTCCTGTTTTGTCCGCATTGTTAACCACCTCTCCGTAGTTATAACAATTCTTCATAGGTTTTGAGGACGCCCAGTTTCCACAGAGTCCGGCGGCTCGTGTTTTGCCTGTGCTGCCGGCAGCAACTTCCGCTTTGGCAAAATTTGTCACATTCTCCATTTCTGCCGACTGCTGGGTCTTTGCAAAGACACCCACATAGTACCAAGTATAATTGTTCGATGAGTTCGAATGCTTAAAGATGCTGACGCCGTCCCAGGATTCGCCATCTTTGCTTCCAAAGATAGCATTCTTCAATACTGCTGTCGAAGTATCATTTTTGTTGATCCGGATGAAGCCGACATATTCGCTTCCGGTAACTTCCAGATTATAAACCCTATGGTTCTGTCCGTCGAACGTACCCACGAAGTTGTTGACAGGCTTCCAGGTAGCGTCAGTCATATCGATATCTGCCCCAAGGAAGATATTGTCGGTGTCCACAAAGGTGCTGGCACTCCATTCCGCCATATCCGCGGCATCGGTTATGAAGAAGCAGCGGTTTGTCAAGCCGGCTGCGCTGACGGCAGCAAAGGATATACCTTTGTTGCGCTCGAAAGTAGTGTTCTTGGAGGAGTTGCGATAGTAAGACCGGGCTTCTTCGGCACGGCGGAACACCACCTTGATGCCGTTTGTCATTGTTTGAGGAGCAACGGCAATGATGTAATCGCCAGCGGCAAATGCGCCTTCTTCAGGAACCAGAGACACTGAGGTGGTGCGGCCTGAGACAGTAACAACACCGGAGGCGGGGTCGACAGTCACGGGACCGGCAATCACGGGAGAGATAGCCGTACCCTCATAGTTTCCGTCGATGGAGATGCGGTTCACATCGGTATCGGTAATACCGACTTTCACAAGGCTGAAAGCATTCTTCAGGCTCACGCCTCCGGCAAGCGCCGACACATCGTCGGCCTTTCCTACCGAAAGAAGGGCCTTCGAGTCAACCCCATGTTCACCTGCGGTCTGAAGATCCGGAATCTTAGTGGAAACCTTTCCGTCAACGATAGCTATATCAGCATCATACGGCGCCACCACATAGAAAGGTCCGGAGGCTGACTCGTCGAACTCGGAAGAAGAGAACTTCTCGGTTGCCTCGGAGTAAACGAATTTTACTACGGACGAGCCATAGCATACGGCTATTTCCTCTCCGTCCTCCCACAGGAAGTCATTCCCGTCGAGATAGGACTTGGTACCCGGGAGTTCCCTGGCAACGGAGAAGCTGAACTCCGACATCACTCCGCCGGGAGTATCGGTGGTGGGGTCAGTGCCCTGTACGGGCTTTTCGGCAAGTTCCTTATTGCAGGAAACAAGTGCTGCAGCAGCAAAGGCAGCAAGAATCAATAATGTCTTTTTCATAACTCTGCCCTCCTTTACTCATCAAAGAAATCAGACTCGGCATCCTCGAAACCATCGAAGGTCTCGCGATTACCCAACTTGTCGCTGTAACAGATTACGTTGGAACAATTAACGTAATACACTCTACACGAGGGAGCGGCATACCCTCCTGTTGGTCTGTCCAAAAATAAGGTTTTCATAAGTATTATAAAGAAATCAATATATTCAATGAAGACTACTCGCTGCTGCTGTGCGCAACGTAATTAGGTAAAATCATGCCGGAATTTATAGGACACAACCACGCAGATTCGTTGCTTGCTGCCTCTCTTTTTATTCCGTTTACAGAAACGGCATCGCAAATGGTCACCGCTATATTAGCCGTCTGATTTACGCCTGCTACAGCGCCTGCGTGCGTTCCTGAAACATTTCCGAAGCTCTTATCTCCGCCTATTGACGTTGCCACACCGATATTGCCATAAAGACCTCCAGTGTACGCATTATCGGAAATACCTGAAATTGTTCCACGATTGACGTTTCCTGAGAAATCGGAAGCGGAAGCCGCGCCATCATCTTGCCCGATAATACCTCCGACACAGCACTGGAGAGCCGCACTATTATTATTCTGAACCACTATAGCAGCCTCATTCTCGTTGTCCTTAATAACTGTCTTCCTATAAGGCATGCCAACGATACCTCCTACACAACAACGAGCATAGGATCCTCCGGTAGAGTTAAATACTACAGATATATTGCCATAGCTTAAACAACCCTCGATAGTTGAAGTTGTAGAGCCCTCAGAAAAACCTGCTATGCCTCCAATTCCTTGCCATGCATCAACAACTTTATCGGGATCCTGTGCAAACTGAATCTTTCCCATATTGCAGCCGTCAATTATTTTCGTTGCGTTATGAACGGTTCCAACCATACCGCCGATACGGGCAACCTGACCGTGGTCGGATGACAGGTCGGCATAATTGCCGCAACCGTCAAGGGTGGTTAATCTTGAGTATCCAAGCACACCGCCAAAATACAGGTTGGAGCCGCCCGCCTTACTGCTTACTGTAATCTCGCCGTAATTACAGCAATTGTCCAGTTTTGCTTCATTGGCTTCAGTAAGTGTAGTATAGCCAGCAATGCCGCCTATATAGGTTATACCACTTAACTTTTCAACTTCAAAAGTGATTTTGCCATAGTTAAAGCAGTTCTTCATGGTGGTTTCCGACTGGATACCGGAAACGATGCCGCCCAGTTGAACCACTTTGGGATTCTTGCAAATCACCTCGCCGTAATTGTAGACACTTTCCAGTGTCATGGTATAGTCCATACGTCCTATAATACCACCCATATTGCTGGCAGCAGCTGCAGTAGATGCAAGATTGGAGACTGTTCCGTAATTATAGCAGCTCTTGATAACCGTACCTGTTCCGGCAATAACTCCCACAAGTCCTCCAATACGGGTCTTGCTTATGGAGGATTCATCTACGGTGACGGCAGCATAATTGGTCACATTTTCAAGTGATGCACCGGGCTGGAGTCTGGTCACCAATCCGACATAACGCCAAGTATTGCCATCAGTAGGGTTGTTCTGCACAAATGCACTGTATCCATCATAGGTAGAGCCGTCGGAAGATCCGAAAACGACATCCTTCATGGTGCCGGTAAGGGAGTTGATAAAACACGCGTTGGAATTGCGATTCACATTGATATTGTAAATCTTATGGCCTTTACCATCGAACGTCCCGGTGAAATCTTTTGGAGTCCAGGGATCTTTCTCCATATCTATGTCGGCGCCTATGGTCACGGATTCCTCTGTTCCAGCAACACGATTGTTGTTCCACTCGAAGAGCTCTGCTTTAGTGCGTATGACGGTTGTTGTAGGCAACTGATCAAGAGAACCTGCATTGAGGCCCTTGGCCCGCTCGAAAGTCACTGCCGAACTGACGGCACGCTCCGATGTGGAAGCCCCTTTAATCAGACAAATCGAGAATGCACCAGCCGCCGTAGTGCCGGGAAGAACAGGCACATAATATGTTCCTGCAGGGAAAACGCCGTCAGCATGGATAAGGGTAATAGTTCCCGATGCAGATGCGGCAGATTTTACCGTTCCGTCAACACCAACTGTAGCCTGACCGCATATTGCCTGACCTGATATAGTTATTTTAGAGACGTTTGTGGCAGTAAACGTCAATTTCAGCAAACCGCAAACCTGCTTGAAAGCCATAGCATCGCCTTTAGCCGCTGAAGCAACTGCAACAAGAGCTTTGGGGTCCGCAATGGCACCAGAAGGTATAGTCTGCTGGGCCGGAACTTCAATTTGAATATCAGAGCCGCTAAGTGCAACTCCTGCATCGGCAGGATAAACGGCCCAGAGCGTAGCTGCACCGTCGGAGACTTCGCCTTCGAACACGGCTGAAGCGCCGGTGTTGGACCCAGACTTAATAGAGAAGACATTCTTGGCGCTGCCATCAAAAACAGCCACCTGGTCGGAGTCTTCCCATTTAGTGTTCTGAGCCTCTTCAAAATTCAAAGCAACCTTTGAAAGGTCCTCGCCATAAGCAGTAAAAGAAGTGTAAGCCTTCTCTCCTTCTCCGATCATCTGCAGATCTGCAATCTCTTTGTTGCAAGCCAAAACCGTCAAAGCCAGGACGGCGAATGTGAAAATCTTTTTCATAACACGTCCTCCTTTACCATTGAATATCAACAAATTCGTTGTCAAAACCCTCCAGAGAGCCTTCACTCTCGGCGGGACTGGCCGCTAAAGCGAATAAACACCCTGCCTCCAGTTCGAAGGCGTCAGGTCGAATGTAGTTTTTGCGCATATTGATCGTAAATAATAATAGTTTCAGTCTTAACAATCTATATACAAACCTTATTCGAAAAACACCCAATAATTATATAATAAAGTTTCGCCCGCCCTCATCCCTCCCGACTCTCCCCTTCCCCGGAACAAAAAACCGCATTTTTGTGACAGAAGGGGGCGGGAGAGGAGGCTGGCTACTTGACTTTGGTATTGTAGCGGGTGGAGACTTTGCCGTGGGAGATGTTGACAAGCTTTTTGGCTATCATCTTGCGGCGTATGGGGGCGACCAGGTCGGTGAAGAGGACGCCGTCAAGGTGGGACATCTCGTGCTGGATCATGCGGGCTGCAAATTTGTCGAAGTTCTCGACGTGCTCCTGGAAGTCCTCGCCCCAGTAGCGGAGCTTGACGGATGCAGGACGCCGGACATTACAGTACACACCCGGGACGCTCAGGCATCCCTCCTCATATTCGCACTGCTCGGGACTTTCTTCAAGCACCTGGGGATTGATGATGGTGCGCTTGAAGCCCTTGAGGTAAGGATATACGTCCTGCATCACGTCACCGTCCACGATGAGTACCCGCAGGCTAACACCGATCTGGGGGGCGGCAAGCCCGCAGCCCTCGGAGCGTTCAAGGGTATCTTTCAGGTCTGTAATGAGTTGCGTCAATTCATCACGCTTCGAGAGGTCGGCCTCGGCGGCCTTGGCGCGGAGCACTTCCGAGCCGTACAGGTATATTGGCTGTATCATTTTTTCTTGTCCAGATATGCTTGAAGGATTATTGCGGCGCTGATCTTGTCGACGGAATTCTTGTCGCGGCGGTCGCTCTTCTTCATGCCGCCGTCAATCATGGCCCGGTGCGCCATTACAGAGGTAAAACGCTCATCCTCAAGGGCTACGGGCACCTCGGGGAAGGCCTTTTGAAGCTGCAGGAGGAATTTGTCAACATCGGGAGCCGCCTGGGCCCGGGAGCCGTCAAGATTGAGCGGATACCCCACTACAAATTTAGATATAGGCTCGCGAAGGGCATAATTTTGAAGATAAACTATTATCTTTGCAGCAGGTACGGTTTCGATTGGAGACGCAAAGATACCAAGAGGATCGCTCTGGGCAACCCCCACTCGGGCTCTTCCGTAGTCTATTCCGATTATCCGTTCCACAAACCACAAATTTAGCAATTAATTATGGGGAAAAAAAATCCAAAAGTATACCGTCTGAGCATAAGCGAGGATGAGTCGCACAGGTTGATACGCTCGCTGCGCATAACTCCTCTGGGCATAGCCCTGACCGGCATAACCACCTTCGTGGTGGTCCTGGGCGCCCTTTACGCACTCATCGCCTTCACTCCCCTGCGCACCACCATACCCGGTTACCCCGACGCCCACTTCCGCCGCGAGGCCGTCAACAACGCCATAAAAATCGATTCCCTCGAAAGCGCCATCACCCGCTGGAAACTCTATTCCGAGAACCTTTCCCGCGTGCTTTCAGGTGATACCACCATCAATATCGACAGCATTCTGGTGGCCAAGGAAGCGGCCGACTCGCTTGCCAAATGAGAAAAAGAAGGATAGCTATTCTGGGCTCCACCGGCTCCATCGGCACCCAGACACTGGACGTCATACGCCAGCACCCCGACATGTTCGAGGTGGAGATGATCTCGGCCAACAACAATGTAGAACTGCTTGCCGCACAGGCACTTGAGTTCGATGCAGCCCATGTCGTAATTTGCAACGAGGCGCGGTACGAGGCGCTTCGGCAAGCCCTCGCCGACAGCGATTCCAAGCCATGGACCGGCGTTGACAGCCTGTGCTCGCTGGTCCGCTCCGCCGACGTCGACATTGTGGTAGGAGCGATGGTGGGATTCAGCGGCCTTCGCCCTACCCTTGCCGCCCTCGAGGCCGGCAAGATCGTGGCCCTGGCCAACAAGGAAACCCTCGTGGCCGCCGGCTCCCTGGTCACTCGCACCATGCGTGAGAACGGCGCCGTGATACTCCCCGTAGACTCCGAGCACTCCGCCATCTTCCAGTGCCTGCTGGGCGCACAGGGGAACGCGGTCGAAAAGATACATCTGACAGCTTCCGGAGGCCCCTTCCGCACCTGGGACAAGCGCAGCATCAGCGCCGCGACTGCCGCCGACGCCCTCAAGCACCCCAACTGGGACATGGGCGCCAAGGTGACTATCGACTCGGCAACCATGATGAACAAAGGCTTCGAAGTCATCGAGGCCCGCTGGCTCTTCGACATCAAACCCAGGGACATACAAGTGGTGGTACATCCCGAATCCATCATCCATTCGATGGTGGAGTTCGAAGACGGCGCCGTAATCGCCCAGCTTGGCTGCCCCGACATGCGCGAGCCCATAGGCCTGGCGCTCGCCTTCCCCGCCCGCATCAGCGTGGGCAACAAAAGGCTGGACTTCGCCGCCCTGGGAAGCCTTCATTTCGAAGCCCCCGACATGGAGCGTTTTCCCAATCTCAGGCTGGCGTACGAGGCAATCGAGCGCGGCGGCAACGCCCCCTGCGCCCTCAACGCCGCCAACGAGGTGGCAGTGGCAGCTTACCTGAAGGGACAGATAGGATTCTACGACATCTCCCGCATCAACGAAAAATGTCTGAACGGCCTGAATTTTGCAGCGGAACCATCGCTCGAAGACATCTTCGAAACGAACGCAGAAGTTGCACGGATAGCCGATGGTTGCATTAATTAAAGCACTTCAAGTCATACTCGCCCTCTCGATACTCATCATCATACATGAGTTCGGGCATTTTATGTGGGCGCGCATCTTCGGTATAAGGGTTGAGAAGTTCTACCTCTTCTTCGACGTGGGCGGCAAGGCGCTGGCCCGCTGGAAGTGGGGAGAAACAGAGTTCGGTATTGGCTGGATCCCCTTCGGTGGCTACTGCAAGATAGCTGGAATGATAGATGAATCCATGGACCTGGACCAGCTTAAAAAAGCCCCGAAGAAATGGGAGTTCCGCAGCAAGCCGGCGTGGCAGCGGCTCTTCGTCATGGCCGGCGGCGTACTGAACAACTTCATCTTCGCCATTCTGGTGTACTGTCTCATTGCAGGCATCTGGGGCGAGGCCTTCATCAGCAACGAAAACGCACAGATAGCGCCCAACGAGCTGGCCCGGGAAATGGGCTTCCGCCTTGGCGACCATATCATCAGCTTCGACGACTACGAACCCACCAACTTCGGTATGCTGCAGGCCGATCTGGCAAGGCGCAACGTGCGCTCAGCCAAACTGTTGCGCGGCACCGACACCCTCGATCTTTACATCGACCAGGCTTACATAGGCGACGTACTCAACAGCCCCGGCATGTTCGACCTGGCCGTGCCCTTCATAGTAGATTCCATGCGTACGGACTCGGGCAACGGCAACTGCGGGCTCTCCGCCGGCGACCGCGTCCTGGCATTCAACGGGCAGCCGGTATCCTTCATTCAAGATGCGCGGGAAGTGCTTGCATCATTCAAGGGCAGCACGGTGGAAGCCCTGGCGCTGCGGGGCGCAGACACGCTGGCCTTCCCCGTCAAAGTGGACAGCCTGGGGCAGATAGGCGTCTATCTGCAGATGCCAAAGATAGAGCGTATGCAGTACACCGCCCTGGAGTCCATCCCCGCAGGCCTGCGCCTCACATGGGATACAATCAGCGGCTATGTCCGCGACCTCGGACTCCTGGCACGTCCGTCCACCGGAGCCTACAAGTCTGTGGGGAGTTTCATTGCCATCGGCCAGGTGTTCCCCTCAACATGGGACTGGTACCGCTTCCTGAGCATCCTGGCCCTTCTGTCTGTAATGCTTGGAATAATGAACCTGCTGCCCATTCCGGCGCTCGACGGCGGGCATATATTATTCACCCTGTACGAGATGATTACGGGCCGCAAGCCAAGCGACCGGTTCCTGGTAATCATGCAGGTCATAGGCATGATCCTGCTGCTGGGACTCATGCTGCTGGCATTCGGGAACGACATAATACGACTAATACATTAATCACATGAAAAAGATATTGCTCATTCTTTCGGCCGTTCTGGCCATGGCCTCCTGCAAGAACACCAAGGCTCTGCTGCCCAACGTCAGCGGCAAGGCAGGCGAAATCATCGTAGTAATCGAAAAGACCGACTGGGAGGGCAACCTTGGCACCCAGGTTCGCGACCTGCTGGCATGCGACTGCCCGTTCCTGGCCCAGAAAGAGCCCCTGTACACCCTTGTCAACGTGCCGCCGGGAAATTTCGGCGACCTGTTCAAGGTGCACCGCAACATCGTCTATTTCAACATCAACGCCCAGACCGACAGCGCCGCAGTAAAATATCGCAGCGACGTTTGGGCCGCACCCCAGTGCCTGGTGCAGGTCAATGCGCCAACGTCCGACAAGGCCCTGGAGCTTCTGGAAGCCAACGGCCAGAGAATCGTAGGATTTGTGGAGCAGGCCGAGCGCGACCGCGTAATCCGCAACTCCATCCGTTACGAGGAGCGCGAAATCGCCCCCAAGGTGGCCGAGGTCTTCGGCGGATCGCCCCACTTCCCCACCGGCTACAAACTCAAGAAGCTCACCGAGGATTTCGGATGGATAGCCGACGAGAAGCAGTACACCATACAGGGAGTGCTCATCTATAAGTACCCCGTTACAAGCAACGACCTCACCCTCAATAAGATAATCGCCAAGCGCAACGCTGTCCTCAAGGACAACGTCCCCGGAATGTTCGAGAATACCTGGATGACCACCGGGACTTATCTCCCCCCATCCCTGGAATTCATACGCTTCAGGGGCAGGGACTTCGCGCAGGTCCGCGGCCTCTGGGAGGTAGAAAATGACTACATGGGCGGCCCCTTCGTTTCGCACTCATTCTACTCGCCCGACGGTACCGAAATCATCTGCGCCGAGGCGTTCGTTTACGCTCCCAAGTACGACAAACGCCAGTACCTCAGGCAGGTAGAGTCAATACTGTTCTCCTGGGAGTGGAGTAAATAGCTAGAAAGAGCACCCGAGCGTTATCAGCGCCACGTTGCGGAAGCGTCCGTCAAGATATTGCGGAGCCTGCAGCAGGGCGCTGAAATCGTCTGATACCCTGACATACGGAGCAAAACGTGGAGAAAAGATATAGGTATACCTGAATTCAGCTCCGGCTCCAGCTGCAGTGGCAGTGTCGTATTCAAACTGCCGTAAAAGATAATTGTCGAAGCTGATATGGCCGGAAGTCGATGCCGGCACCAGGCTGCCGTCGTCGTTGGGCGTGCCGAAGCCGGCGCGGAAAAGGGCGTTCAAGCCAAAAGTAAATATCGAACGGCCGCTGAAGATGCTCTTGAGGGCGAACACATCTGCCGACAGCTTTTCTGTGTCGAAGTTCCTGTAATTGGGGTAAAGAACGGTATTGCCGATGACTGCCACGCCCTTGACCGCAGCCCCTGCGGTAAATGCGGGCAGATAGCCGCCGGTGCCTTTGTACCACACATATTCCAGCCCGGCGCTGGCCGCGTGCCTGTCGAAGATATGGTTCTGCCCGGAATACTCAACGCGTGTGTTCTGGCCGGACGGTGTAACGTATTTGAAGATATTCTCGTCGTTGCCAAGGAGCTCATAGCCCAGGTCAAGGGAGAATTTGTGGAGATCATTACCGGATTTAGCCAGCAGGCGGCCCTTATAGCCTGCCTTGATGCCAGAAAACTCAAAGTAGGTTGCGGTGCCCGACGACCTCTTTCCCCAGTAGCCCTGGCGGTAAAACAGCTCAAGCTCATTGCTTACCGGGCCGCTGACAGCCTGCAGTCCAAGGCCGTAGAAGTCGTTCTTCATGGGCCTTTGAGTGGTAACGGGGATATAGTTGTAATCGCCTGACAGCTCGCTCATTGTACCATAGAACCCGCCCTTGTCGGCAAGTATGAAATACTGCTTGTCGGTGGTTCCGTAGATACCGCCGCGCACCTGCTCGAGAGTGCTGCGATAGAGCAGCGACAGGCCCAGCATAAGCTTTTCGGAGGGGCAGAAACTTACACCGGCCTTGAGGTACATATCCATCCAAATATTGCTGAAACGGGGGTCCTTGACCTTGGTCTGGTCGGCGGACACGTAGTCAATGCTCATGCCGGCCGCCCACTTGTCGCTGAAGCGGTACGACATTGCGCCCAGAAGAGAATAAGTTTCCTTATTCTTACGGCCCGGATTAGCGTCGGTGCTCTCCAGGAAATTGACTGGATTGAACGAAGGGTCGATCAGAATCTGGGCACCCATCTTCTGGCCGGCGAAATAGGACCACTCCAGCTTGCCGTGAAAGCTGATACGATCAGAAATACTTATGAATGACTCCGTTACGGCAGCTGCCCTATAACTGTCGGGCGATCCTTCCAGCGGCATCAACGCTCCGTTTTCTTTGCGGAATTCAATGCCTGCCATGGAAATATGCCCTTTGAAGGAAGCAATGGCGGCCGGATTGCCGGCAAAGAGAACGGGATCGGTGTCTACCCGGAAACGGAAATCGCGGCATGGCTCCGCCTCCTGACCGTAAGCCGCCGCGGCCGCCGCCAGGAAACAAGTTGCTGCCAATAGTGTACGGAGTCTCATCAGCTACTTTTTCAATGAAGCGACCTTCCTCTGGTGGTAGTCCTTGCTGGAATTGTTGGTCTGGGCAAACAGTATATGGGCGCCGGCCGCTATGGAGGCCTCGGCATCGATGCCGGACGGGTCGGTCGAGCCCCCGACATCCTCGGTTCCGAGCGAATAATTGTACACAAGCTTTCCGTTGTTCTCGGGAAGGGCCTCGGTGGCCTCCTTGTCTACGTTGCGGTACAAGGAATAGCCGTGGTTGTTTGTCATCGTCAAATACCCCGTGTTGATATCGGCCGGGAAGCGGGGATGACTGGTTTCAATACTCGAAGCCAAATATACCTCAATGGCACCTATCACACTTGCCTTGGGGAGTTTCATCGCCCAGCCTATGGCATTTGAGCCGGCAGTAAAGTCATAAGCGGCCGTATCGGCATTCAGTGCCTTCAATGCCGCCTGGTCCATCTTGGCGATATAAAGGGCAGGACTACGTGTAGAAAGCGTCCAGGCTGTGCCCTGATTAATCTGCAGGCCATAAAGATAGTGGCTTACAGGAATTTGGTCCGAAACGGCGTGCTTGGCGTGAGTGAAAGCGGGAATGCTGGTATTTGCCATCCAGTAGTATGAAGGGTTGGACAGATTGACCGAAGCCTTGACGGTCGCAGTATGGTCGATTGCCGAGAAAACTGCAATCTCGATCTGGGAATAGGCAGGAATCTTGATCTCGGAAGGGAAATACCAGACTGCACCTCCAGCAGGCAGCCAGTCCTCCGACTCGTACAGCAAACCGGCTGAAGTGTAATACTTGTTGCTGTTGGATTCGGCATTGTACGGCATAATATTGCCGATTATCAGGTCGGAAGCGTCGGCCTCGAACTCGGAATTATTGTAAATGATTATGTAGCTGTCGTTGATATAGGAACCCGAGCCGTCGTCTTTCTGACAGCCGCCGCAATACAACTCCTTGATTATAAGCTGCTGGGACTCGACTTTCCGTAGTTCGAGCTTGAAGGTGCCGGCCGTCTGATCAGTTACCGTTATGTTGGAATTGGATCCGTTGAACGATATGCGCTTGCCGTCCGCCACTATCTTGTAGGTTACAGAAGCCGTGTAAGCGCCAGGGGTAACTTTGAAAGACGCTATGCCGGAAGCATCGGAAACCGAATCGTAAGTGACGGCACCGCCTGCGTCTGTGAGGGAAACCGGTACTCCGGCCTGCTCGAACGGTATGCTGTCCGACATAAGCTGTACTTTTATCTCGACAGTAACTAAAGCAGGCTTGGTGTTGCAGCCTGCGCTCACGGCTGCAATCAGAATAATGCTGAGCAAATAAACTAACCTTCTCATTTTTCTAAAACTTGAATCGTACGGTAAGGCCGTAGTAAAAAGACGGGATATATTTTGCTACTGAACTGTAAGTGTTGGTTTTGGTACTCCACACCTGTCCGAGGTTGTTGAAGAAATTATTGGCATAGAACGATATGGAGGCCAAGTCGCCTATCTCTTTGGTTACGCTGAAGTTGGCGCTGAAATACGGGGATATATAATCCTTGCTGAAGATGTACAGGTAGTTGGAGGTGATAACCAGCTTTGAAAGGTCGGTGTACAGATCGGGGTCGTTGGCTTTGGCCCATTTGAGCTTTTCCAGGAAGGGCTGCGGATTGGGATCGTCCCACGAAACATAGTAGTCGGGGAACATAACCGTGTATGTCTGGTCTCCGTAGATAGATGCCGCTTCATCGTAATTCAGGAAATCGGCCCGGTCGGCAACTGCATACGAGCGGCGGCCATGCGTCCTTTCGCTAAGGCTGCGTGTGTACTTGAGGAGGCTCGATTCCAGCTTGAGCGAAACAATCATCCTGACCTTGGGAATGCGCGTGACGATGGTAATGTTATTGTTGACCGTACGGGTTTCGTGTCCGTTGGAGATCGAATTGCCGCCGACATAATAACCCACGTACCTGAACGGCTCGCCGTCCTTGCCGGGGGAAGAATAGGGGCAGTATGCCTCGATGTCGGTATCTATACCATGGTAAGAATAGAAACTGCCGTCTATGCGGACTGATGTGTGGATCGGGCGTATCTCCTTGAGTTCCAGCACCCATTCCAATCCGTAGCGGTGCACGGGGCTTTCCTCGTTGGCCTCGAGGACAGTGCTTATGAACTGTTTGCGGGTGTAGTAACCTGCCTGGATCGGGGCATGGGCGCCGGTTCTGTCGTTGACGGTTACGACACCGGAAGACGGGTCGAGGGTATAATGCCTGTCGGAAGCCGGGATCGGGAGCCCCTGCACATCGGCGGCGGTGGTAAAGTTGTAACTGAAACGCTCGTAATCCGACTGCAGCAGGTAGGAGCCAAGGGTTTTGTTGTAGAACGCAACCAGCGACAGCTTGTTCCCTGCCAGGTCGGCGTCGATGCCGAATTCGGCCTGATGGTTCTGCTGCCAGCGCAGGCGGCTGTTGTACTCGATGGTGCGGGGTTGGACGTAGTAGGCTCTGTAAACCACGTTCTGGTCCGATGCAGTAGAGGTAAAAACGCTGATATCCAGGTAGCTGGGCACTGGATACAGGATGGAGAACGACGGCTGCTTGACCGCTATGCCCCAGCTGCCACGGAAGGAAAGGGCGCGGAGGAACTTGTCGGAGCGGTCTGCGCCGTCGAACAGCGAATACTTGGCGTTGAAACGTGGCGAAAGACTTGTGGTAAGCCCATAGGCCGAGCCTTTGATGTATGTATTGTCGCTGCGGAGGCCGGCAATCAGGTTAAGCCGTCCTCCCCACAGGGGCATCATCAGGTTATCCTCGATGAAGGCGGCGTAGTTGTTCATGGCGGGATTGTCGCAGTAGCGGTACTCCCTGTAGGTGGGGGCCGTCGACTGGTCCTCGGAATAGGCGCCCACGCCGAAGTTGCAGTCCATGTTCCAGTCGCCGCCGATCTTGAGTTTGTTGTTCACTTCGCCGAACTTGCGGGACCAGTTGGCCTTAAGGGTGATTTTGGATGACAGGGGACGGTCGTCAACGGCCATGACGTTGTACCAGGACCCGGCAGGGATCATCACGGCGCCATTGGGAGCAACGTCGGCATAAGGCTCCGACATCAGGTAGCCGTTGGCCATAGAGTGCAGGGCAACCTGGGTTACGCTTGTGTGGTAGTTGCTGTTCTCGCGGGACAGTTTGTCGGAATAGACTGCCGAGGCATTGAGCTCGATGTTGGTTATCCAGCCGAGACTGAGCAGCCAGCTGGCGTTGAGATTGGCCCGGGCGGTGTTGTCGCGCTGCTTGAGGAAGGTGTTGGTGAATCTGTCCGGGTCGGCGGAGTTGTCGTATCCGCCCAGATTGCCGGTGACTCCAATCGAGTAACGAAGGGGCTTTGCAGCGAAGGCTCCGGTCGACAGTAAATTGCTGTAAGTCAGCGATAACTGGCGTCTCAGGTAAGAGGTATACGGCGACATGGGCTCGGAGATTGAACGGGTGTACTCCAGGCTGGAGTTGAGAACGCCGAGCGCCTGCCCCGAGCGGCCGGTTCCGAAGCCGAAGCCTTTGCTCAGCGAGAGCTGCTTGGTCTTGGGGCTGGTGGACATGGTCACCGACCAGGGGGTTTTGCCTTTTTTAGTATTGATCTTTACAACACCGGAGCCCATATCTCCGTATTCCACTGAAGGGACACCGGTTATAACTTCCACGGACTCCACGTTGGCCGAGGCTATGTTATTGGTAGGCACGCCTTTGATGTCGGAATAAGAGGCATTGTTGGACAAGCGGACGCCGTCCACCTCGACGGCGGTGCCGAAGGATGAATTGCCGTCTTCGGATGTGCCGCCGGCACGCAGGTCGAAGCGCTTTTCGGATGTGAGCACGTTGGACTGGGTGGCGCCGCCGGGCAGCAGGCTGGAGATGTCGGAAACGTTCATCATCTGAACGTGTTCCAGGGCCGCTTTGTCGATGGTGCGCGATGTGGTGGCGGCATTGGAGTTCTCTTTGGCGGTGACGACGGCCTCTTCAAGGGCAAGGTTGTCGGGAGCCAGCTTTATGATGAGCCCGGAGACGTTCTTTGAAAGAGTAATTTCCTGAGTATCATTAACATATCCAAGGCACGAGGCGGTGACGACAATTTTGCCGTGAGGGACATTGGATATGGTAAAACGGCCTTTTTCGTCGGCAACGGCCCATTGCTCGGTGGCTTCAAGCACGACGGTCGCGAACTCCACGGGACTGCCGGTATTCTTGTCGACCACTGAACCGGATACGCTAAACGACTGGCCCCTGAGCACAGCCGGAACGAGCAGGAGCAGCAGCAGACAACACTTCTTGAGCGCAGACTTCAGCATAATTGTCCGAAAGTTAGGAAATATTCTTCAAACCACTAAAACCACCGCCCAAAAATCATCATTTCTTATGAAATCACGCTATTGATTTGATTCCAGGGAGGAGTGGGGTAAGGTAACGGTGCGCATCTCCAAAAAGAAAACAGTAGGCCGTTGCCTGCTGTTTTACTTTTGGGGTCGATAGACTTTCCCTTCTCGAACCGCGTTATAGAGGGCTTGGAAAGCCTTTGGGCGCTGCGAGATATAATCCCTGACCCGTGCAATCCTGCCAGCATTGAAGACAATAAAAAACCGAGGGGATAGAGCAGAGTGCCTTGCGGCAAGGCAAGAACCTATCAAACCTCAGATACCTCTAATACCTTCGATAGTGGCTCTTTACCTTCTCAACCTTGTCATTGCGTCGTCGTCTGTACGAGCGCACCTTGACAAGCTTCAAAACCTTCACTCCAATGGAGATTTGAATCAGCGTCTGATTTGTTCTCATTGTGATTTGTTATTATTATTTTGGATTGTGTGAGAGAACAATCGGGGCTTGCATTCAGTACCTCCCCTCGGTTAAGGGCCTATTTGAAAAAAGAAACAGACATCCATTTAGAGGCTAGATGTCTGTGTCATTGTTCCAAAATAATTTTGAACAAATCACTACTGCAAAGGTAATCAAATATTTTCTTCCTGCAATAGTCCATGAATATTTATTGATCCAGCGCAGTCTTCATCTTACGACATCCAGCAGCTTATTTTGGGCAACTGTATAACCAACATTTGTAGTTATACCACGCACTATTCCGGGGCCTGTCGTGACAGGGGCTTTCTGATAAGAACGAAGATTATGCATAGCAGCGAAAGGAAAACGCCAACCCAGGGAAACACCTTCTCAAACTTCGACATATCGGTATGGGCAGAAGCCGCCCCTATCATAAACAGGGGAATCAATGCCAGCGATGTAAGTAGTAAATAAATGTTTGTGGCAACCACAACGGCTTTTTTCTTATGCCATAGAAGGAAGGCAGAAACAATCCAGGTTAATCCAGCAAAAATCATTCCGATAGGGCCTTGTACCGGATTACACTCGCCCGTCCCGGGAACAAAAACGGCGAATCCATTCCCATTTGGCAGAAAAAGTGACGATTTGGGAATGGAAAAGCCATTATTATTCCCGTTTGGCCAGGGGATGCTTCCGTTTTAGCCGGAGGAGAGCCAGCCAGTGTGGGTACTGGTCCAGAGAATTGCAGGGTACGTGCGAATAGCGGGGGTTTTCGTAGGTACTGGTCCCAGCAATGGACCAGTACGGGCGCCGCCCCATATCGCACCAAATTATCGGAGCGAAGCGACTAAGCCACCGCCCCGAGGGCGGGGGTTTGGGGGTGGGGTAACGTAGTAGTGCATAGCACCCCAAAGAAAAAGCAGGCATTGGAAGCCTGCTTTCTTTGGGGTGCGATGTGGGGCTCGAACCCACGACACCCAGAACCACAATCTGGTGCTCTACCAACTGAACTAATCGCACCGTGTTAG
>CACXCS010000045.1 GCA_902766255.1 uncultured Bacteroidia bacterium | reverse complement strand
TGAGACTCAATCGCATAATTATAGCTTTGGCAGGAGCTGCGCTGGCGGCATCCTGCACCGTAGCCACCATAGACGAAAACGCATCCATATCTCTGGTCACACGCGAATTTACCGCTACCTTCGACGGCGGCACCAAAACCAGCCTCGAGCAAGGCGGAAAGGTCCTTTGGGATACCTCCGGCGAGTCCATCACACTTCTGGACGACCAGGGCAACCAGTATTATTTCACCCAGAAAAGCGCAAGTTCCGACCGCCGCACCGCCACTTTCACAGGCTCCGCCCCCGAGAGCGGCCTTGTGCTGGCTGCATATCCCTCCAGCAGCAATCTCAACTATGACGACGGCGCCGTCTCCCTGACCATCCCCAAAGAGCAGCAGGCCCTGGAGGGTGGCTTCCCTACCGCCAACATCACGGTATCCGAGGTCAGCGATGACTCCAATACCCTGTCATTCAAGAACGTAGGCAGCCTTATCGGCATACAGGTCAATGCCGAAGGAGTCAGTTCCGTAAGCATCCATGCCACCGAGACCTCCGGCGGCGCACTCGCAGGCACGGCAATGGTTGAGTTCGAAAGCGCCCTGCCTCTCTCCGCCTCCGACATCTCAACCGGCAGCAGCAACATCACCCTCAACGGCCCCATCGCCAGCGGCAAACAGTATTACGCCCTGGCCTGGCCCGGCACCTACAGCGGCCTTACCGTAACCTTCACCCACAACGACGGACGTACAGCCACCTTCACCAAGGATTCCGAGTTTACCCTCAAGCGCAGCAAGATACTGCCCGTCAGCGCGTTTACCATCAACGATTCCGACTGGACCGGCGACACGCCTGTCAGTGACGTCTTTACTCTGGTAACCAGCGCTTCTTCCCTCAATGCCGGCGATGAAGTGCTGATAGTTTACCGCAGCGGAAGCCTGGCATTGGGCAGCATCAGCGCAAACGGGAACTACCGCATGCCTGCCGATGTAACCATAGACGGGTCCACTATCCCCTCGCCCGGCAGTGCTACGGTTCTTAAGCTCGAGGCCGGAGCTACCAGTGGAACATGGTCTTTCAATGATGTAGGCAAATACCTCTGCAGCGCATCCTCCGGCAATAACTTACAGAACACTACCGAAAAGAACGACTTCTCCAGCTGGAGCATCAGCATCGATTCGTCCGGCAATGCCGACATAAAAGCCCAGAAGGGAACAAGCCCGTACATACGGTACAACACCGGCTCACCCCGCTTCAGCTGCTATAACAGCAACACCAACCAACAGAGCGTATCGATTTACAGCCGCAGTTCCGGAAGCAGCCAGGTTCAGCCCACCGTAACAACCCTTCCGGCCGACAACATAGGCATGGCCGACGCCACTCTTTACGCATCTTTCAGCGGAATCCCCACCAAGCCCGATCCCACCGCTGCATTCTTCCGCTGGGGCACCAGTTCAAGCAATCTGGGCAATGTGATATACGACAACCAAACCCTGCTCAACAGCTCTGCCGGCACGTTCAGCGCCTCCCTTACCGGTCTCACCGAGGCCACCACATACTACTATCAGGCTGTCCTAACCCTGGCCGACGGAACCGACGTTGCCGGCGAGGTCAAGAGTTTCACGACCCGTTCCTCGCAAACTTCCTCCGGCAACGGCTACCTCGACTGCTACGAAATTCCGGCAGTAAATATCTCCGGTGCCATGACCACTGGCAACGAGGCTTCCGGAAAGGGATACAAATGGTATCGGTTCAAGACCACCAACTCGGTGCAATGGGTTGCAACACATACACTTAAAGAATCTGCAACCGGCAACAAACAAATTCGCAGCTACACCGTACTGCTTGACGGAAGCAAGAAAGCTCCCCTGTGGAACGCATTCATCATGCACGAAGGTGTATTCCCACACTCGGTGGACAGTGGCGGAAGCTGGGGCAGCGATCCCGCTTTCGACCCCACCAACCATCCCGACTGGCAGCAGGACGGCGTCAGCGGTTACAGCAAGGGGCATCTCTGCGCTTCCAACTACAGGCGCAGCTCCACATCCGCAAGGAACCAGACTTACTACTACACCAACCAGGCCCCCCAGATTCAGAATGGATTCAACGGAGGAATCTGGTCACAGATGGAAAGTGCAATAGTCAGTGCCAGCAAGAACCTCGGCCGTGATACACTGTACGTTACAGTAGGCGTGTTGTATGAAGGAACGCCCAAAACCGTCAGCGGCGTACCCATTCCCAGCCACTTCTACACCTGCCTCATGAAGTGCAGCTTCAACAACTCTGGCGTAATGACCGGCGCCCGGGGATGCAGCTACATCATGGAAAACAGGGCCCATTCCGGCAACGATTACAATTCCTACAAAGAGACCATCGACAACATCGAGAAGCGCGCCGGCTTCGACTTCTTCCATAACGTCCCCGACGAATTCGAAATCGACGCCGAAAAAGAAACCGCCTCACTGATTTAGCCCCAGACGCCAGCCAGCTGGCTGACTCTCTCAATCGAGTGCTCACCAGGCCCTCGATACTGGCCTTCCAATCCGCTCTCCCCGACCAGCGGGACCTGGTCCAGTGCCGTTTAACGGCGGTTGAGCCGCTGGCGGGCCTGGAGTTCCCAAGTGCGTATGCGGTCTTTGTATAGATTGTTGCGGTTGACGGCATCGACATCCAGGGCACCGTCGGAGTTGCCTCCCCAGCGACGGCAGTTGTACATAACGTCATAGATGCGCCCGATACGGTATTCCCTGCTGATGCGCAGTGCCACGGCGTAGTCCTCGCCATATTTGGTTGTGGGGAAGTTAATCTCCCGGAGAAGCGGGGTCCAGAAGCCTCGAGGTGCCCCCAAGCCATTGACCCTTAGGGCATTGTTGCGCCCGTTGCCGGGTGTCCACTCACGGTGGTCGATAATTCCGGGGGGAAGCTCGTTGAGGTCGAAGTCGGTGATCCTGTACGTCCCGACAACCATGGCGCATCCCTGCTCGCGGAAGGCATCGACGAACTTCTGCACGGTGTGGCTGTCAGAATACATATCGTCCGAATCCAGCTGCAGGGCAAACCGTCCGCACTGTGGATGATGAACGGCAGCGTTCCAGTTGCCCCCTATGGCATGATAGGTCTTGTCCTGAGCGATATAGATAAGTTTGGGGTTATCAAGGAACGACTTGATTACGTCCACTGTGCCGTCGGTGCTGTTGTCATCCACCACTATCACATTGTAGTCGAAAGATGTTTCCTGGCTGAGCGCAGAACGGAGAGCGTCCCCTATGGTCCTTACTCTGTTGCGGCATGGTATAACCACCGAGGCCTCAAGCCCGAACGGCACGCTGCTGAGGTCGACCTCCTTGAAAACGGGCTTCAAATAACCTCCTACACGCTTCAGATAGGCGGTACAAGCCTGCTCCATCTCTATCTGGACAGCACGGTTCCGGGGATCGACATAGTCGAAGAGCTTTTCGCCGGATGAGCGGCGGTCGGTTTCGATCTCGTAGTACAGCAGTTCGTTGACATGCACCAGGGATCCGAGTTCGGACACGCGGAGGCGCAGGTCGTACAGGCCGGCGAATTCATAGTCCTCCGTCATCGAAGCTACCGCCTCCTTGAGCACGGAGGTACGGTACAGTTGAACGCCTCCGAAGTCGAAGTCGTCACGCAAAGATCCTGGCTGATAATCGATTACAGGTGCAGGAGACTCGCCGTCAAAGTGATCGGCGTATGCCATCGCAGCACCGGTATCCGCGGCAATCTGCAACAGGCGCTCCAAGCCGAAGTGCACCCAGTCAAGGCGTGTTTCCCGCGTGTAAATCAAGGTATATTCTGTATCAGCAGATGCTGCTACCTGCCGTATCCTTTCTGTCGATGTCCTCAACGGCACATCAAAACGCTTAACGTTCATATAAAGATTTTTAATGTAGATGTGTTTGTATCATCAGAGGGGGGATTACCTCCTGGAAAATGTGCCACCCTCGGCAACATAAGAGGGAGGGGGCCACGTAGTGGGAGGGGTCGCGTAGCGACTTTTCCAGGAGGTAATCCCCCCCCTGATGATACATATTCATTGCTTCTTACGTGTGCGGATAACAAAAGCGGCGAGGATGGCGGTGGCTACAGCGGCCCAGACAGGGCCGAGCCATACAGCCCACTCCATGGGGAGCCCCAGGCAGGTCTTGTCAACGCAGAAGAAAGTAAGGCATACCGAGAACATAAAAACGGCCGGCAGACCAGCAATCAAGAACTGCCATCCGCGCGGATACTTACGTACCAGCCACACAGTAATAGTAGCCAGAAAGCATACCGCCAGCGTCTGGTTGGAAAGCCCGAAATAACGCCAGATGATGTTGAAACCATCCTCATTGCTGATATTGAACCACAGCAGCAGGCCTACGCCAATAAAGATAGGGATGCTGATAATCAGGCGCCTCCATATCTTGTCCTGCTTGACATGGAAGAACTCGGCGATGTTAAGACGCGCCCCGCGAAGAGCTGTATCTCCCGACGTAATCGGTGCAGCCACTACACCCAATATTGCCAGAATGCTGCCCACAACCCCAAGCCAATGTTTGCTTATGGCCGTAACGACCTGCGGCGCCGAGGCGCTCTGAAGACCGCACGCAGCCATTCCTCCGTCAAAGAAGAAATAGGAGCTTACCGCAGCCCACACCAGGGCGACTATACCCTCGGTAATCATGGCGCCAAAGAAGACAGGACGCCCCATCTTCTCGTTTTTAAGGCACCTTGCCATCATAGGGCTCTGCGTGGCATGGAAGCCGCTCACGGCCCCGCAAGCCACAGTAATGAACAGACAAGGGAATATACTCTGCCCTTTTACGCCGACCGAGGGAGCCCTGTTCTGAAGGCCCTCCCAGATCTCGGGAATTGTGGGCCACTTGACGAACAGGCAAATCATCATCGATACGGCCATGAACAGCAGCGCAATAGCGAAAAGTGGATATATGCGGCCGATGAGCTTGTCGATGGGCACCAGGGTGGCGATAATATAGTAACCCAGAATGATCAGCGTCCATATAAGCACCGCATTGTGGGTACCGTCGCCTGCGATGTCGCCGAGTATAAGGGCCGGACTGTACACGAACACAGTACCCACCATAAGCAGCAGTACAGTGGCGAAAACCATAATCAGGGTACGGCTTCCCTTGATCTCGGAACCGATGATCTCGGGGTAAGTAGCTCCTCCCTTGCGAATGGACAGCATGCCCGAGAAATAATCGTGCACCGCCCCGGCGAAAATACTGCCCAGCACTATCCACAAGTAGCAGGACGGGCCGAACTTGGCGCCCATGATAGCCCCAAAAATAGGCCCCGTACCCGCTATGTTAAGGAACTGGATCATATACACCTTCCACGAGGGCAAGGGTACATAGTCGACGCCGTCGCGCATGGAAACAGCAGGCGTGACACGCGCCGGATCGGCTCCAAAAATCTTCTCAACCACCTTACCATAAATAAGATAGCCGATTATCAGGACCGCAATGCTTATTAAAAACGAGAACATACTGCTACTCTACTCCGAATGCAAATACAATGGCCTCATGGAAAATCCTGCCCGGCCTGAGCACCACTGGAGGATACTCCGGGCGGTTGGGGCTGTCGGGGAAATGCTGGCACTCTATGGCCACTCCGTCGTAATCGTGATAGATGCGGCCCTTCTTGCCCTTAGGGCAGCCGGACAGCCAGTTGCCGGTATAGATCTGAACTCCGGGCTGAGTGGTGTGCACCTTGAGAGTACGGCCGCTGCGGGGAGCTTTCAGGAAAGCTGCCTCCTGCAGCTGGCCGGGCATGTAACCATCTATGAGCCAGCACGCATCGTAGCCCTTGCCATATTTGAGTGCAGGGAAATCCTTGCGTATGTCGCGCCCGAGGCGCTTGGCGGTAAGGAAATCCATCGGAGTTCCCGCCACCGGTTCGGACTCGCCCAGAGGAATGAGGGTGGCGTCGGTAGGAAGGTACTCCGAAGCATTCAGGCGCAGGCGGTGATTGAGCACCGAGCCGTGACCCTCCAGATTGAAATAGGCGTGATTGGTAAGATTGATGACGGTTGCCGAATCGGATTTGGCCGTAAAGGTGAGACGGAGCACGTTGTCGTCGCTCCACTCATAGTGAGCGACTACCACCAGACGACCGGGATAGCCCATCTCGCCGTCTGCGGCAACGTATTTGAACTCCACCGCTCCCCTCTTCTTGCGGGACTCCCATACGCGGTTCTGGAAACCGTCGGGGCCGCCGTGCAAATGGTTGGGGCCGTTGTTGACAGGGAGTTCGAAGGTTTTGCCGTCCAGGCTGAAACGGCCCTTTGCGATGCGGTTGGCATAGCGGCCGGGGCATTTGCCGAAGCAGGGGCCGTCATGGAAATAATTCTCGGCCTTGCCGTAGCCGAGCACCACGTCGGCAAGCTTACCTTTGCGGTCGGGTACGTTTACACTTACTATAGCCGCGCCGTAATTGCACAGCACGACGGAAGCGCCGGAGGCATTGGTAATGGTGTAGCGGTAAATCGCCTGCCCATCAGCAGTCCGGCTCCAAATCTTTCTGGTAACAGTCATATCGTCAGTGTTTTAAAGTATGGCTCCGGCCTCTTTGAGGGAATCCACCAGGGTGGCCGTGTGAATATCTTGTACGTTGCAGCCCTCGGAGATGCTCTGCGCAGCTGCCATGCCCGCCGCCTGCCCCATTCCCATGCAGCTGGCCTGCACGCGAAGGGAGGCGAGGGCCTTCCGGTCGGCAGATATGCAGCGGCCGGCAACAATCAGGTTTGGAAAACCGCCTGCTATCATGGCCCTGTAAGGCATATATGCCGCCTGCTGCAGCTTAATGAGCACCTGGCCGGTGCCCTTGCTGGAGTGCATGTCGATCTGATGGGCACCGCGGGACACGCTGTCGGGGTAGTGCTCGCCGGCCACGTATTCATCTGCAGTAACAGTATGTACGCCTTTAATACGGCGCGACTCGCGTATGCCCGCCTGCGGAGCGGTGGAACTCACGTAGCAGTTGCTGAATTCGGGAGCCACGCTGCGAAGTGCCTCAGTGAACTTGAAAATGTCTTCGCGCAGGCGGCACTCGGCTCCGGTAAAATTGCGGTTGTCAGTAGAGTCTACGGCTGCGCGGGTTATGTTGACTGCTACGCTACCCTTATGCATGACGCTGTTGAACCAGGGGCCGCCGAAGTCGGGCAATCCATTGATTTCAAGAAGCTTCTCCCTTATGGGTTTGCACTCGCTGGAGCCCTTTTTACCGCTGTGGTACATGTAGCGCTGAAGCAGGGGGCTGTCGGTATCCACTCCGGACAGCACGAAGCAGAACGAAGACGGCTGCACCTCGCCCTCACCGTTGGACTGCATAGGCACGCCGGCAAGCCAAGCAAGGTCGGCGTCACCTGTGGCGTCGATGAAACGACGGGCAGCAAGCGACTCAAGGCCGTTTTTATTCTCGATGATGACGCTTGTTATGGTGCCGTCCTGCATTTCACATCCTATAAGAGAAGAGTGCATGTACAGGTCGACTCCGGCCTCAAGCACCATGCGCTGGGCACATAGCTTATAAAGCTCGATATCGAAGTCCACATTACCCTTGGGCCACTGTACCGTGGCACCGCCGAGAGCCTCGAGGCGCTGCACAAACTCCCAGGGCAGTCCGCCTATCACCCGCTCCCCATTGAAGGCGAACTCGCTTATAGGTGCGACATATCCCATGGTGGCCATGCCGCCGAGGAAACCGTAACGTTCTATTATTGCTGTCTTTGCGCCTTTACGGGCGGCTGCAGTGGCTGCGATGAATCCAGCTGGGCCTCCGCCGCAAACCACTATATCGTAGCTGCCTGCCAGGGGCGCGGCTTTGCTGAAAGCAGCCGGAACTGAACTGCGGCCTTTAGACGCGGCGCTGATGCTGCCGGGAGCAAGGGCCAGGGCCAGCGCGCCGGCGGCGCCGCTTTTTAGGAAGACTCTTCTGTCCATAACACAAAGATAAAATTTTTTACGCTAATTATTGCATGATTAATTTTTTTGCATATATTTGCAACTGTATGCGCAACGCAGGTTTCATATTCTGGTGGCGCCTGGACGGATAACCGGTCAGGCCTCAAGTT
>CACXCS010000044.1 GCA_902766255.1 uncultured Bacteroidia bacterium | reverse complement strand
GCGGGAGTACGCTTCACGGGACAGACGTTTCGGAAAAGTCAAATAATTCCGTATATTTGCGCATTTATCGGAAAAGAAGGATGAAACTAAGATATATTGTTGCCCTGTTGATGTTGGTCCTGGTCCCGGGCCTTACGGCCTTAGCCCAGGAAGGTGGTGTGGAGATTGACTACAACCGCCCTGTAAAGTACATAGTGGGCGGCGTGTCTGTAGAAGGCAACAATTATTTCAATTCCCAGCAAATCATACAGTTGACCGGCTTGCAGAAGGGCATGGAACTGACCGTTCCGAGCGATGACGTAACCGGCATAGTGCGCAGGCTCTGGCTGCAGCGCTTCTTCGAGGATGTCTCCCTCACAATCGACCATCTGGGCGAGACTCCCGATACAGCCTATTTCAAAATCGTCATCAAAGAGCGCCCCAGGGTATCCAAGTGGAGTTTCTCCGGTATTAAATCCGGCGACAAGAAGGAACTTCAGGAACGTCTCAACCTGCGCCGAGGCGGGGAATTTTCTGAATACGTCGAAAAGACCTCCTCCGACATCATCAAGCGTTATTACGCCGAAAAGGGCTTCCTCAATGCTACCGTCAAGGCCGAAACGCAAAATGATTCCATAGTTAAGAACGCCATCAAAGTCAATTTTGCCATTGACCGTGGCGAGCGAGTCCGTATCAAGGACATCAACTTCATCGGTAACGAGCATGTCAAGGATTTCAAACTTGCCCGCGCCATGAAGAAGACAAAGTCCAACAAAATTTACAACTTCTTCAACAGCAAGAAGTTCAACCAGAAAGAGTACATCAACGACAAGAAGCTTGTACTTTCTGCCTTCAACGAGGCAGGCTACCGCGACGCCCGCCTGGTGCGTGACTCAGTGTACTACATCGAGCCCAAGCGCCTCGGTATCGACCTGGTGTTTGAAGAGGGCGACAAGTACTACTTCCGCGACATTACCTGGACCGGCAATTCTGTGTATCCTTCCGAGGTTCTCAACAGCGTGCTGCAGGTCCAGAAGGGCGATGTGTACGATGTCGTCACCATGGAGAAACGCCTGAAGGGCGGCGGCAAGCAGACGGATATGGACGTGTCCAAACTCTACCGCGACAACGGCTATCTATTCTTCAACATCAACGCAGTCGAGACCAATATCCAGAATGATTCCGTCGATGTGGAACTCCGCATCTCCGAGGGCAAGCAGGCCACCCTTAACAACATAGTAATCAACGGTAACGATCTCACAAGCGAGAAGGTCGTGCGCCGCCAGATATTTACGCGCCCGGGCTACTTGTTCCGCCAGTCCGATTTTGAACGCTCCATACGTGAAATCGCTTCCCTCGGCCAGTTCGATCCCGAGGCGATTTCCGATCCCGCCAAGGGATGGTCCATCATCCCCAACCAGCTCAACAACACCGTAGATATTGTATATAATGTAACCGAAAAACCCTCCAGCCAGCTGGAGCTTTCCGGAGGTTGGGGCGCAAACACATTCGTTGCTACCGTGGGCGTGAGTTTCAATAACTTCTCCACCCGCCGCATGTTCGACAAGAGCGCCTGGAGACCCGTGCCTCTTGGCGATGCCCAGAACCTTGCCTTCCGTTTCCAGACAAACGGCCGGTATTACACAGCGCTTACGGCTAGTTTCGTGGAGCCCTGGCTCTTCGGCAAAAAGCCTACATCCCTTAGCCTGTCGGGATATTATACCCGCTATACCAACTCCAACCTGTGGCTGGGCATCCTCAGCAACGACCAGCAGATGGAGGTCTTCGGCGTATCCGCATCGCTTGGCAACCGCCTCAAGTGGCCCGACAACTACTTTGTCCTTTACAACGGCTTGAGCTGGCAGACGTACCGGCTCAAGAACTGGGACCACGGCTATTTCATCTTCGACAATGGTATTTCCCACAATATCAGTTACACCGTCAACCTGATGCGTAACTCCACCGACCAGCAGATTTACCCCCGTCAGGGATCGGATATCTCGCTGTCGCTGTCGCTCACGCCTCCTTTCTCGCTGCTTCGCAATTACGATTACGACGCAGCCGGCAACAAGATTACCGATCGTGGCGGCAAGCCCATCGGCTGGAGGGACGTTAAATACGACAATTGGTCTGTCCAGAACCGCTACAAGTGGATAGAATACCACAAATGGAAGCTTTCCGCGGCTACTTACACCAAACTCATAGGAGACCTGGTGTTGATGACGCGCGCCCAGTTCGGCTACCTGGGCTATTATAACCGTAGCTGGGGTTATTCGCCGTTCGAGGGTTTCGTTGTGGGCGGCGACGGCATGTCCGGCTACTACTCCTACGGTACGGAAATCATAGCCTTGCGAGGCTACGAGAACAGCAGCCTTACCCCGTACCTGCCTACCCAGTACAACTCCAACCGTTATGCCTATGCCGGCAATGTTTATGACAAATTCACAGTGGAGTTGCGCTATCCTGTTATCCTCCAGCCCTCTTCTACGATCTTCGTCCTGGGATTCCTGGAAGGTGGTAACTGCTGGAGCGACATTAAAGATTTCAATCCCTTCCAAATCAAGCGCAGCGCCGGTGTTGGCGTGCGTATCTTCCTGCCGATGATTGGTTTGCTTGGTGTCGACTGGGGCTACGGCTTCGACGACTCCGCCCACGGAGGCAGTCAATTCCATTTTGTTATAGGACAACAATTTTAAATTATTTGATATGAAAAAGATGATTATGCTTGCCGCATTGGCAATATTGAGCACAGCGGCATTCGCCCAGCAGAAGTTCGCTTATGTCAACTTTACCGAGCTCGTGCAGTTGATGCCCGATGCTGACCAGGCTCGCGCCACCATCGACGCTTCCACCAAGGAGGCTAGTGAGACCTACCAGGCCATGGCAGATGAGTTCAATACCAAATTGCAGCAGTATCAGCAGAAAGGACAGTCCTGGACCCAGGCTATACGTGAGACAAAAGAAAAGGAACTGACTGATATCCAGCAGCGTATTCAGGAATTCCAGCAGACCGTTCAGGCCGAGCTCCAGCAGCAACAGCAGCAGCTGATGGCTCCCATCTATCAGAAGGCCCAGGAGACCATCGAGAAGCTTGCCAAGGAAGGCGGATATATATTTGTCTTCGACCAGACAACTGCTCTTTACGTCGATCCTGCCCAGGCAGTCGATCTTACGGCAACTGCCCGCAAGGCTCTCGGAATCCCCGACGACCGCACCATGGAGTCCCTCCAGAAAGAACTCCAGGCCAAGGCAGAACAAGCACAGCAGTAAACCGAAGTTGAAACCTGCAAGCCCATCAAAGGTTTGCAGGTTTTTATCTAACCATAACCATTTTAACACTAATTATGAATACCAATGAAATTCTGGCCAAGCTCCGGGCCAAGTATCCTGGTGAAAATGAATATCTCCAGGCTGTTCAGGAGGTTCTAGAATCTGTAGAGGAAGTCTACAATCAGCATCCCGAATTCGAGAGTGCCAAGATTGTCGAGAGGATGGTCGAGCCTGATCGTATCTTTACTTTCAGGGTGACCTGGGTTGATGATGCAGGCCAGGTGCAGACCAACACCGGTTACCGTGTCCAGTTCAACAGTGCAATCGGTCCCTACAAGGGAGGTCTGCGCTTCCATAAGGCTGTCACCCCTTCCATGCTCAAGTTCCTCGGTTTCGAGCAGACTTTCAAGAACGCGCTTACAACTCTCCCGATGGGCGGAGCCAAGGGCGGATCGGATTTTGACCCGGTAGGCAAGAGCAACGACGAAATTATGCGCTTCTGCCAGGCTTTCATGCTTGAACTCTGGCAGTGCATCGGCCCCGACCAGGATATTCCTGCAGGTGACGTGGGTGTTGGCGGACGTGAAATCGGCTACCTCTACGGCATGTATAAAAAACTCGCCCGCCAGTATAATACCGGAGTGCTTACCGGCAAGGGAGGCACATGGGGAGGCAGCATACTTCGCCCCGAGGCCACCGGATTCGGGGCCCTGTACTTTACCCAGCACCTTCTGGAGAAGGCCGGCAAGGATATAAAAGGCAAGAAAGTGGCCCTGTCAGGCTTCGGCAACGTTGCCTGGGGAGCAGCTACAAAGGCCACCGAACTGGGCGCCAAGGTTGTCGCTATTTCAGGTCCCGACGGAGTTTGCCACATCCCCGATGGCATCACCAAGGAGATGATAGACTACATGCTCGTCATGCGTGCATCCAACCGCAACAAGGTTGAGGATATGGCGGATAAATTCCCGGGCAAGGCTTTCTTTACTGCCGGCAAAAAGGCATGGAGCATTCCTGTAGACATTGCTCTGCCTTGCGCTTTCCAGAACGAGCTCTCCGAGGATGATGCCAAGGAACTCAAAGCCAACGGCTGCTGGTGCTGCTGCGAGGTGTCCAACATGGGATGCCAGCCCGGTGCCATCCATTTCTTCCAGAATAATGGTATCCTGTTTGCTCCCGGCAAGGCGGTCAATGCAGGCGGCGTTGCCACTTCAGGCCTGGAAATGACCCAGAACGCCGAGCATATTTCCTGGGATGCCAGCGAGGTGGATGACAAACTTCACTTCATCATGAAGTCCATCCACGAGCAGTGCGTGAAGTTTGGCGCCAGGCCCGACGGAAGCGTGGATTATGTCAAAGGAGCCAACATTGCAGGCTTCATGAAGGTCGCCACCGCAATGCTGGAACAAGGCACCGTGTAAGCGGTATCTGACAATAAAGCAAAAAAAGAAGCTCGACGAGCTTCTTTTTTTATTGTTCCTCTTGGAGACGGAGGTGCTGTACGTATATTGCCTTTTGCTTGGCAATACGCTTCTTCACGGAAGGCTTCTCGAAGTTCTTGCGGGAGCGCATCTCGCGGACTGCACCCGTCTTCTCGAATTTACGCTTGAACTTTTTCAATGCGCGCTCGATATTTTCGCCTTCTTTTACCGGTACTATGATCATTCTTTTATCACCCCCTTTTCTTTTTTGGACGGCAAAGATAAATATTTTTTTTATATTTGTTGATTGTTGACACTAAAAAATATGAAAAGATTACTAATCACAGTTCTGGTGGCCCTGATGGCCATATCAGTTACGGGTACAGTTCCTCACCGTTCTAGAATCCCCGATATTCCCGGCTATAAAACCCTCAAAGGGGACTTTCACATTCACACCAACTTCAGCGACGCCCACGTGTGGCCCGAAACCCGCATTGACGAGGCTGCTTTCGACGGCCTGGATTTCATCGCCATCACCGATCATGTGGAGACACATCATCAGCACATGATTAAAGATTATAAGGCCGACGTCAACCGCAACTCATCCTACGAGCTTGCCCTCAAGGCCGCCAAGAAATATGGCATCATTGTAATCCATGGAGCCGAGCTGACACGCGGCTCTCGCCTGTTCCCCGGACATTACAACACCCACTTCATTACCGACGGGGATGCCATAAATTCTGCTGCCGAGGCTCACAACGGCAAGTATGGTACCGATGAATTCCGTCAGGAAGAGGAAGCCATACGCTCCGGCCTCCAGGAGGCCAGGCGCCAGGGGGCGTTCATAACATGGAACCACCCTGACTGGGAGCAGCAGGCCCCCAACGAAACCAAATGGTGGCCCATCCACACCGAGCTTCTGGGCAAGGGCCTAATAGACGGCATCGAGATTTACAACAGCTTCGTGGGCTTCGACCCCGAGGCATTCCATTGGGCTATAGAAAAAGACCTTGTCATTACCACCGGTACCGACGCCCATGTGCCTATGTTCCAATGGGTTGACTATGAGAAGGGTGAGTACCGCCCCATGACGCTGGTCTTTGCCAAGGAGCGCTCCCTTGACGGCATACGCGAGGCAGTTGCGGCCAAGCGGACTGTCGCCGTCGCCGATGGCTGCGTATACGGCAGGGAAGAGTTGATCAAGCCCTTGCTGAAGGCCTGCGTGGAAGTCACAAATGTCAAGTTCTCTGAGAAGAAAATGACCTGCACGGTCAAGAACCTGAGCACAATTCCCGTGACCCTTTTGAAAGCGCCCGGCAGCGAGATGATAGTTTATGCCCGCCAGGTCCACCTGAACGAGGGCGAGGAAATCACATTTACCGTCAACGGAATCGACAGCCGCAAACCCTGGAACGTTCAAGAATTCGATGTAAACTTTTATGTAACAAATTGGTTTACCGACACCGATACTCCCCTTAAAGTCTCCTGCCACGCAAGCGTTCCTGCCAAGTACCGTAAATAATAACCATATACAGTCATGATTAAAAACAAGCTTCCCGGAGCATATAAAGCTCCCAAATGTGAAACAGAGGGTGCCCTCACGGAGGAACTCCTGTGCCAGAGTCCCAGTGGAACTACCGAGGATTTCGGTCAGCTTGAAGATTTCACCTGGTAAAACATGAGCCTTATGAAAAAGTCATTATTTTTCGCGGCTCTGTTAATGGCCGCAGCCGTTTCTTGTACCAAGGAAATCGTATCTGTTGATGAACCTGTTGCCACCTCGCGCGAGGGCTATGTGCAGATTACCCTCTCCGCCGGCACCGATCAAGCCACCAAGGCTGTCCTGGACGGCAATACCGTCCTGTGGTCCGTTGGAGACGAGGTTGCCGTTTATCCCGGCACTGCCACATCTCCTGAAAAGTTTACCGTAAAGACGGTTGAAGGGAGTTCCGTTACCATTACAGGCTCCGTACCCGAAGGAACCACCAGCGTCGTGGCCGTGTACCCTTATGATCTTGCCGAGGGCCGTGATGGCAATTCAGTTGTGTTCTATGTTCCTGAAACCCAGAATATTCCTGCAGGCGGAACCGTCAACCCATACGCTCTGGTTTCAGCCGCGGTGTATACTGACATTGAGACCCCTGCAGTATTCAAGAACCTTTTCTCGATCGTTGCCATGAATCCGGGGGCAGTGGACAATGCCTCTGTGCTGGGAATCTTTGCCGCCGGTGAGACTGCTGCACTCGCAGGCGAGTTCGCCGCAACTCTTTCTGCAGATGCCGATCCAGTCATCGCTCCCATAGATGGCTGTACCGAAACCGGCGTTGAACTTTTTGCCGATACTGTGTTCGATGCAAATACCACCTATTACGCTGTGTTGGCACCCGGTACAATAGAGGGCTTTACCACCGGCATGGGCTGCGAGAACAAAATCGGCATGGTGGATTCGGAAAAGACCATCAGCCTTGAGCGCAACAAGGGTGTCAACCTCGGAAATATCAGCGGCAGGCTGACATGGAAGTATTCCGAGATACGCACCGTCCCAGAACTTGAGGATTTTCTCGCCACTACAGACGTCTATACCGTAGATGACCTCGTCAGGCTAGGGAATGACCTGGACCTGAGCAGGACGGTGATTAAAACTGCCCCTTCGGCTTTTGCCGGCTATTTTGATGGCCAAGATCACTGTTTGAAAAACTGGACTTGTGCAGGTGCTCCCTTGTTCAGCAAAGTGACAGGCAATATCTATAACCTCATAATCGACTCCAGTTGCTCGTTGACTGCAGCAGATCCTGGCAATACAGGCTTCATAGCAAAGAACCTTGAGGGCGTAATGGAAAACTGCCACAATAGAGGCGCAGTAAACATCACCTTGGAATCCAACGATACAGTAAACGACAGCGGCGAGGATCTGGAAGGAGACGAAATAGGCAGCATACAGGGCCGCAGGATAGGCGCCCTTGTAGGCCGCATGACACTTCACAGTGCCAAGATGATCGATTGTTCCAATTCCGGGAATGTGACAGTCAATGTGAATATTTCAAAGGCCATGGGCGGAGCCCAGTACATAGGCGGTCTGGTAGGCCTTGTGGGCGATCCTGGAGAAGAAGTGGTTACAAGGCTCGAAGGCTGTACCAATAAAGGCAATGTCAAAGTAACAGTCAAAAGTGCCGATAATTCACAGGCATGGCTCAAGAGCCACTTTATCGGAGGCGTGGCAGGTGGAACAGGCGTAAACTACGGTTCCAGTAGTGAGCAGACAGGCTTCACTAAGTATTATGGCGACATAAAGAAATGTGTCAACGAGGGAAGTGTATCAGCGGCCTGGGGCGGCGGTACAGGTGGCTACTTCAAGGTCGGTGGTGTTTTAGGCTACTCTGAAGCAGCACTTTTCAGTTGCGTCAATAAAGGCGAGGTAAGCTATGTGAACAGTGATGAAGTAGCCAACGCCGGTCCTTCGGTGGGCGGTGTATCCGCTGTTTTGGCCGGCAAGGCTCCTGTTAATGCCAAGGATTGTGTAAACGAGGGTTCCGTTCTGATGTCCGGAATGTTCTCCAATGCTGGAAGTGCTTACGCAAGTGGTGTGGCGGGCTTTACCTGGGCCACATGCGGCGGTTGCTTCGGTACCGTAGGAGACAATGCTACACTTGTCCAGAACTGCGACAATAAGGGGCAGGTTAATGTGTATGGTAAAATGGCCGCGACGGCAGGCTCACAAAGTGCGTTTGGCGGCGTAATCGGCGTCAGTTCCGCTGATGTCAAGGATTGCGACAATCTTTCCACAAAGCTCTGCACTCTGTCCGGAATGACTAAAAACTGCCACCTTGCCGGAGTTATCGGCAATGCCTACAAAGTTGTTTCCAACTGCCAGCTGAGTGCTCCCATGTCAATGATATTCAACATTGAGACCCTGACTACTAATCAAGCATCCTGCTTCAATAACGTGGGTGGCATTGTCGGTTATGCTCAAGACGGATCCAGCATCTCTGACTGTACGGTAGCCGGTTCGGCTTCTCTTAAGGTCAGTTCAAACGGTGAGTTAAGGTGCGGCGGTATAGTCGGAATGTCTTATGCTCCCGTAAGCGGTTGTACCAACTCTGCCCCTATAACCATCGACAGGAATAAAGATATTGATGTCGAATATGTTTCCTATATGGGAGGTGTAATCGGCTACCAGAATGCCGATAAACCCATCTCTAAATGCGAAAACAAGGCAAAGATTGATGTGAAACTGGATAACGACTCCAAGTACAGTCATCTGGCTGGTGTGGTGGGCAATGCCAAGAGCACTTTAATCGAAAACTGCAGCAACGCTGGCGAAATAGTCTTCGATGGTGCCAAAATGGTCAAGCAAATGTGCGTATGCGGTATAGTTGGAACTTATGCGGCATCTGCTGCCGTTACCATCAAGAGTTGTTCGAACAGTGGTAATATCACCGTTTCCAATTGGGAGAATACTTATTACAATTATATCGCTGGTATATCAGGAAGCTACACCAAAGGAGGAAATACTTATGTAGACCTGAGCAATACTGGCAACATTACGAGTACTGCCAAGTCAAAAATGAGAGTGGCCGGAATAGGCGCTTCAATTAATGGTGCTGAAACTACGGGTTGCACCAACACCGGCAGTATCAGTGCTTCCAACTGCCTTGCTAGCAGCCAGATAGGCGGTATCGCCGGATATTGGGGCAATGGACCCATGACAAAGGCTTCAAGCAGTGGTGCTGTTACCTGTGATTCAGCTGAATCACAATCTTGCGCGGGAGGCCTTGTCGGAGCCCTGAATGTCGATTCTTCATGGACCGATATTTCATCTACAGGTTCTGTGACTGCGGACTCCGGTTTTTATGCCGGTGCAATTTTGGGGCAGTTCTCGGCAGCGGGTAAGACTCTTACAGTCAACAGCCCTTATACTATTACTTCGACAGTCAACGGCGCTGCTTATTCCGGTGATAATGCGGCAGGCTTCCTTAATGAAGGAGCCGTTGTGTTTGCCGATTAATTGCGTGTCAACTGATTTCTTTCAAAGGCCGGCCCTTCGGGGCCGGTCTGATTGTTATATGGAGGGGCGAAGCGGGCAAGGTCGAAGAAAAAGATAGAGACCTTGCCCGGAGATGTGGGTTGGAGGGTGGTAGAAGGCTGGTGAGCGGGCAAGGTCTGCCGCTCAGATCTGGACCTTGCCCGAAATAAGCAACGACGGGTGGCTGCGTCTGAGGAACATAGGGATTAACGATAATCATCATTTTTGGTGATTTGATGTTTTATTTTTTATTGCTAAATTTGTAAGTTGCCTAAAAGGATTATTTTTTATCCAACATACATTTTAAACACTATGATTATTAAATCAACTACCGGCGCCTACAAGGCACCTAAATGTGAAACAGAAGGAGTCCTCTTCGAAGAACTTCTTTGCCAAAGTCCTTCCGGTACCACCGAGGATTTCACCGAAGAAGAGCCCTTCACCTGGTAAACGAGTGCAGCTATGAAGAAGTATTTTGTCTTTGCAGCGCTCGTACTTGCTGCCGCAGTTTCCTGTACCAGGGAACTTGCCACCGAAGAAGTCCTTGCTCCCAAGCAGGGCTATGTGCAGATTACCCTTTCCGCCACCTGCGACCCCGCTACTAAAGCTGCCCTTGAAGGTAGCACTGTCGTGTGGGAAGTAGGCGAGGAGGTAGCCGTGTTCCCGGGCACTGCCACCACCCCCGAGAAGTTCACCGTCAAGACGGTAGAGGGGGCGTCCGTCACTATCACTGGTTCCGTCCCCGAGGGCACAACCACGTTTGTGGCTGCTTATCCTTATTCTAAGGTGGTGTCCATCGAGGGAGGCTCCGTAACCATGAACATCGCCGACCAGACCGTATCCGGCACCCAGGTTGTCGATCCCACCGCCCTGGAGTCGGTAGCTTATTTCGAAAGCCCCGAGGCCACTCCCGTGTTCAAGAACGTCGTGGCCCTGGCCTCATTCAGCGTGGCCCAGGAGGGCGTGACCAAAGTCACCCTTACCCCTGGTACCGGCGCTTTTGGCGGTAATGTGGCCGTTGCTGTGAGTGCCGAGGCTGCCCCTGAGGTAGGCGAGGGCTCCGTTGCCTCCGTGTCCATTACCAATGAGGCAGGATTCACCAAAGATGCAACTTATTATGTTGCAGTTGCTCCCGGCGCATTCACAGGCCTTACTGCCGGACTTGCCAAGGGTGGTAGTCTTGCGGCCAAGGAAAGCGCCAAGGAAGGCGCACTCACCCGTAGCAAAGTTCTCCCTCTGGGCGAGATTGCCACCGGCCTTGTGTGGAAGCTCGGTGTGATAACCAATGCGGCAGAACTTACCGAGTTCCTGGCCAATGCCGCTTCGTATGCCGAGGGTGAGCAGGTCGAACTTGGCAACGACATCGATTGTACCGGTGCAACCATCGGCACTGCCGAAGAGTTCAATGGCATCTTCGACGGCAAGGGCTTCAGCATCAAGAAGTGGACATCCGCCGGTGCTCCTCTGTTTACAAAGATTACCGGTACCGTCAAGGACTTCACCATCGACAGTTCCTGCTCTCTTACCTACCCCGCCGAGGTTACCGGCGCAGTAGCATTCGTGGTGTGCAATAACTTCGGCACCGTATCCGGAATCACCAACAATGCCAACATCACCAGCACCGTCAACTTCAAGGGTGGCCGTATTGCTGTAATCGTCGGACTTTGCGACGCTAAAGATCTTGGCCACGGCATCACCGTGGAGAATTGCGTCAATAACGGTAACATAACTCTTAATACCGAGGCTAATACCGGTGGCACACAGTATGTCGGCACCATTGTGGGCTCTATGGGTAATTCAACGGAGAATATGCTGAAGGACTGCACCAACAATGGTAATCTTTCAATTACATGCTCCGGCACCAACACCAAGAACTTCTACATCGGCGGCGTTGCCGGCGGTACTACCAACGGAAGTAATAATATCAACGTTAAGAATACCGGAGCTGTGACCTTCTCGGCCGCAAGCCACGAGGCGGCCCTTTGCCTTGCCGGTATCTCGAGTTACACTACCGGCCTTCTTACCGACTGCGAGAACACCGGAAAGATTTACTTTGAGTCAGAAGCAGCCCTTAAGGCTACCTTCGTTGCCGGTATCGCGGGTTATTTTGCCAGCAATACCATGTCGGGTTGTACCAACCGCGGCGCCGTTGAAGTCAAGGCCGGATTTATCAAAGGCCGCAATGGAATAGGTGATATCAACAGCAAGTGCTGGACAGGAGAAAAAGATGGTACAAAGAATTTTTATGCGGTAACAGCAGGCCTTACTGTAGGCGGCCTTGTCTCTGCGACCGGCACGAATCCTGTATTCACCGACAGTAACAATTATGGCTCCGTTACCCTTACCCTTACCAATCCTTCCGGTGAAGACGGCACCCATACTGTTGCCCGTCCTTCCGTAGGAGGACTGGTTGGAGACTGTGCTGGTCCCATGTCAGGTTGCAACAACTATGGTGCTGTTTCCGCTCACCTTGGCAATGGAACTGAATTTACAGCAGGTAATGCCGGATATACTCTTTATGTAGGTGGTATCGCCGGTTCCGGCTATAATTTCAGTGGCTCTACATCTCAAGGAGGAACAGATACCAACAAACTGAACAAGTTCACTCTCGAGAACTGCAACAACAGCGGCGACGTTTCCGTATACACCGATAATAAGCACGGCACCAACCATGCTGTCGGCGGTATCGTAGGCTGGCCTCAGTCCGAGGACAAGACTGCAGTTTATGTGGCAAAGAACTGCTCCAACTCAGGAAATATCACCTTCGAAGGCAGGGCCAAGGCCCGCGTCGGGGGTATCCATGGCGGCACCGGCCGTATGGATGGCTGCACCAATACCGGAAAGATTACTCTGGTTTCCGGTCAGGACGGCTCTGTTCTCGGCAGTATTGCCGGTTTCCATTCCCAGGCTCATACTTTCTCCAACTGTACTGCCAATGGTACTGTTGAAGCAAAGGTTCCTGTTACCGCTGTTGCCGGTCTTGTAGGCAACCTTGGTAATGTAGCCTTCACGGGAATGGACGGATGCTCCGTCAATTGTACCCTGATAGGCGGTCCGGAAGGCAATACCGGCCTGATTGTCGGTAAGTTCAACGGAAAGACAAATGCTATTACCCTTGGCTCGGAGTCTGATCCCATCGAGGTTCAGGGCAGTGCCAATGGCAATACCATCAACGCCGGGAATGTTTTTACCTACTTCTGCGGTGCTACAGGATTCGAGGGTAGTATGCACACTGTGTATTATTCCTTCGGTGGAACTGTTTACAAGAATGATCCTACCAAGCCGTCGTTCACGGAGGACCTTGCCAACAACAAGTTCACTTACGACGGAAGGGAGTATCCCATCGTAAAGATGAAGGACGGACGCTGGTGGATGGCCAAGAACCTGGCTTACGTTCCCTTTGGAATGACCCCTTCTACCGACCTTTCAGCTGTGACCGCAGGTATCTTTGCACCTCTGAAAGTCAAGGCTGACCAATCTGGTGTCGAGTTTACTACCGACGAGGCTGTTGTGGCTGCTAACGGATACCTGTATCAGGCAGAAGTAGCCCTGGGCCTGAAGGTCGGGGATATAACTACTGTCGAGCAGGCCGAGGCCCTCAAAGATGCCCAGGGTATCTGCCCTCCCGGCTGGCATGTGCCTGACGTCGATGAGATTATGGGCTTGGTCGGAAAATGCGCTGGCCTGCCCACGATTGATACGGCCCCATATTACGACGGCTCAAACGGTTCTATCGCGATGTTGAATGCTGACGGGTTCAATATGGATGCCTATGGAATGGTTTCCATTCAAGATGTTACCAAGACATCGGGTGCTCTCCAAGGTTGGCTTTCTAAATACCCTGACAAACTGAGTTCTTCTATGTTCTGCGGTTCATCGTATGCTGCTGTATTCTATAACACTTCCGGTGATGCTGAAAGCGGTATCAAGAACCTTCAGTTCTATAGCTTCATGCCTATGACCAACAAGGATACTGCAGCCGAGTATACCTGCAACGGTACCAAGACGAGCTATCGTATCGGCGCTCCTCTGCGTTGTGTCCGCAATGCCGAGTAGGCTTGAATGGCTTATTCTTAACATAAAGGCCGGCTTTTGAGCCGGCCTTTATTCATATCTCGAAGTAGTACTTTGTTACCCAGTATTCAAACAGGGGATCGATGATGTGGGGAATCTCTTCCTCATCGAAGGTGATTATCTCTTTCTTGCAGAGGGCGTCTTTGAGGCGACGGACGTTAGCGGAGGAGTTGAGGCCGTAGCGGTGGATGACGTCGGCGCTGCTGAATTTGGTGTGTCCGTCAACTATTGCCCTGAGCAGGCTGACCTGGAAGGTGGTAAGGTCGCTCATGACGGCCTTGAAACGTGGCTCATGGATGGCCAGCAGGTCGGAGAGTGCCTCGGTGAGCACAGGCTCGGTCATGTATCCCTTGGACAGGGAGTCGCAGATAGCGGCGAAAGTGTTGATATAGAATATGTTGTTGCGCATCAGGCGGCAGGCACCGAGCATCAGCCCGCGGTCCACTACCTTGCCGCTCGAAAGGAAGCCTCTGTTGACGGATTCCACTATGTCCTTGGCGTCAATCTCACCCAGGGCTACTCTTTCCACCTGGCGGTAGAATAGTTTATGATGCTCGAAGATCTCTTTCATGGCATTGACCTGCGAGCCGTAAAGAATGTAGGATGCGGCCACTTTGTCCTCGGGCGTTCTTGCCTTGAAAATATCCTGAAGGATATTGCAGATACGCTCGCCGTCCTCGGTTAACATGATGTTCTGGAAGTCGTCGATGCAAACGTAGATCCTGCGTCCGTCGGCTATGGCGAGCCGGTAGGGGAGACGCAGCAGGGCGCGGATGTCGGCCTCGTCGATGTCCCAGTTAAGGGATAGAATTTGCCCGCCGGAACTGTATTCGTTGGGATCGAACACGAAGTGGGTGCCACCCAGATGCTCGGCAACTATCTTCTCATAGTCTTCGGGTGTGCTGCCGTAGAGGCGTAATATGCCGTTGCCAAGCCGGGAGCAGAACTGTTTGGTTTCGCGTACGTTGAGTAGTGACACACTGGCAATTCTGAACTGCTGCGAGGCCAGTTTCATATCGAAGAATACCTGCTGCAGGAGCGAGTCCTTGCCGGTTTTTGGCCCCTCGTACATCACGATATTCTCGCCCTCGCGCAGGAGGTTGCCCAGAATTGCCGCCTCCGTCCTGCGGCCTATGAAGTGCCGGCCGGTTACCGGCTTGTTATAGATAAAAGGAGAATCCATCTTGGAAAACAAAAATGTTTCACAAAGATGGCAAGAATTTTCAAATTAACAAACACTTGTATAATCAAGAATTATTGCTATCTTTGCGGTCCGTTTTATGACCGATGAGCCCGCCAAGAGCTGCCCGGTAGCGGCAGACGCTCACGGCCCAAACATTTAAAATTAATTGTTTGATGTACGCAATCGTAGACATTGCAGGCCAGCAGTTTAAAGTAGAGGCTGGCAACGAAATCTTTGTGCAGAGGCTCGCCGACGCCAAAGGTGCTGATGTTGAGTTCGGCAAGGTCCTCCTCGTCGCCGACGGAGAGGCCGTCAAGGTCGGAACTCCTTATGTAGAGGGAGCCGTAGTTAAGGCTACCGTTCTGGATGACGATGCAAAGGCTGACAAGGTGCTTGTTTTCAAGAAGATCCGCCGCAAGGGCTTCCAAACCCTCAATGGTCATCGTCAGAAACTTACCAAGATCAAAATCAACGAAATCGCTTAAGAATTATGGCACACAAGAAAGGTCAATCCAGTTCAAAGAACGGTCGTGAGTCGCAAAGCAAGCGCTTGGGTCTCAAGAAATTCGGCGGCGAGGTCGTAAAGGCCGGTAACATTATCGTGCGCCAGAGGGGCACCGTCCACAATCCGTCCGTCAACGTCGGCATGGGCAAGGACCACACCCTTTATGCACTTATCGACGGAACCGTTAAGTTCTCCCGTAAAAGAGGGGACAAATCCTACGTTTCCGTGGTCCCTTTTGAGAACTGATCTCGAAGGTTTTATGAGGATAAATGACCCTACGCTTCGGGATCGGAGTAGCGGGTCATTTTTTTAATTTAAAAAGCTATGTTGACGCTAAAGATGCTCAGGGACGATCCTCAGGGGGTTGTCGAAAAACTGAAAATAAAGAACTTCGATGCTCAGCCCATAGTGGACAAAGTAATCGAACTGGATACGCTCCGCCGCACTCTCCAAACCGAGGCCGACGCCCTTCTGGCCACCCAGAAGCAGAAGGCTGCCGAAATCGGCGCCCTCATGAAGCAGGGTCTGCGCGACGAGGCCGAAAAGGCCAAAGATGCTGTGGCTGCGCTGAAAGCACGCTCCGGTGAACTTCTGTCCAGGATGGACGAGGCTGCCGCCGAGATGCAGCAGAATCTGGTGCTCATGCCCAACGTGCCCTGCAGTCTGGTAAAGCCCGGCAAGGGAGCCGAGGACAACGAGGTGGTAAAGATGGGCGGTCCCGAGGTCAAGCTGCCCGAGGGTGCACTCCCTCACTGGGAGCTCGCCTCCAAATACGACATCATCGACTTCGAGCTCGGCGTCAAGATCACCGGAGCCGGTTTCCCTGTGTACAAGAGCAAGGGCGCAAAGCTCCAGAGGGCTCTCATCAACTTCTTCCTTGACTGCAACACTGCAGCGGGCTACAAAGAGGTAGAGCCTCCTGTAATGGTCAACCGCGACTCCGGTTTCGGCACCGGCCAGCTGCCCGACAAAGAGGGCCAGATGTACCATGCCGAGGTGGACGATTTCTATATGGTCCCCACCGCCGAGGTGCCTGTTACCAACATTTTCAGGGATGTAATCCTTCCCTCGGACCAGATTCCCCAGCGCCTTACCGCCTACACTCCCTGCTTCCGCCGCGAGGCCGGCTCGTACGGCAAGGATGTCCGCGGTCTTAACCGCCTGCACCAGTTCGACAAGGTCGAGATCGTGCGCGTAGAGAAGCCCGAAGACAGCTATCAGGCTCTGGATGAGATGGTTGCCCACGTAGAGGGTATAGTCAACAAGCTCGGCCTCAAGTACAGGATACTCCGCCTGTGCGGCGGCGATATGTCCTTCACTTCAGCCATTACCTATGACTTTGAGTTGTGGAGCGCCGCCCAGGGCCGCTGGCTCGAGATCAGCTCGGTGAGCAATTTCGAAACTTATCAGGCAAACCGTCTGCACCTTCGTTACCGCGATGAAAACGGCAAGACGCAGCTGGCCCACACCCTCAACGGCAGTTCGCTGGCCCTTCCAAGGGTGGTGGCGGCTCTGCTCGAGGACAACCAGACGCCCGACGGCATCATAATCCCCGAGATACTCCGTCCCTACACGGGCTTCGACAAGATTGATTAAGGAACGCACCATACTAGGCATAGATCCCGGAACCAACTTGCTTGGTTTCGGGATTGTGCGTGTGGACGCGGCAGGCAAACCGCATTATGTTGATATGGGCGTGCTGGATCTGAGGCGCGTTGACGATATCTACGAAAAGCTGCGCATTATCTTCGATAAGGTATGCGCCCTGTGCGATTTGCACCACCCCGGCGACCTGGCCATAGAATCCCCGTTCTACGGCCGGAATGCCCAGGTTATTTTTAAACTCGGACGTGCCCAGGGAGCTGCTATGACAGCCGCCCTGACCCACGACGTGGATGTATACGAATACGCCCCCCGCAAAGCCAAACAGGCAATTTGCGGCAACGGGGCGGCGTCAAAGGAGCAAGTGGCTCTGATGGTGGAAAAAACACTCGAAATCGATATCGATCCCAGCCACCTGGATGCTACCGATGCCCTGGCCATAGCCATGTGCCATTTTTACGAACTCTCAAGTCCGCTTGCCGGCAAGGCATCCGGCGGTTCCTGGGAAAAGTTCATCGCAGCCAACCCGGACAGGGTAAAATAGCCTTTAAACCTTGAAAGACATATTGCGTCTAACCAGCGTTTTATGAAATTGTTAGCTAGAATAGTGTGTCTTGCTGGAGCATTGCTCCTCGGCACAGGCGTTTACGCCCAGAACCGCCTGACTGCGGTACTGTCTGACGAGTCCAACGGTGAGCCCGTCGGCTTCGCCACTGTATCCCTTACCAAAGAAGGCGCCCAGAAGCCCGCCAAGTATGTCCTGAGCGAGGCCGACGGCAAAGTGGAGATTACCGGCATACGCGCCGGCACTTACACTTTCAAGGCGGAACTTCTTGGCTATGAGCCGTTCGAAAAGCAAATCAAGATTCCTGACGTTAACGACCTGGGCGAAATCAAAATGAAACTCGACCAGCAGCAGCTCGACGCAGCATCGGTGTCCGCGGTGGGCAATCCAATCATAATCAAGAAGGACACGGTGGAATACAACGCCTCCTCCTTCAAGACTACCGACAACGACGTGCTCGAAGATTTGCTCAAGAAGCTCCCGGGCATCGAGGTGAGCGAAGATGGTTCAATAACGCATAATGGCCAGACTATCACCAAGATAACTATCGACGGCAAGACCTTTTTCCTGAACGATCCTCAGCTGGCTTCCAAGAACATCCCGGCCAAGATCATCAACAAGCTCAAGGTCATCCAGAAGAAGTCCGAGCAGGCCGAGTTCACCGGTATCGATGACGGCGAAGAGGAGCAGGTCATCGACCTGAGCATCAAGCCCGGCATGATGAAAGGCGCTTTCGGCAACATCATGGCTGGTGGTGGCCATGATATCCCTTCCACCAATGTTGAGGGAGACTGGCGTTACCAGACCGCCGCTTTCGTCGGCAAGTTTACCGACAAGACACAGCTCTCGCTCGTTGCCAACGGCAATAACACCAACAACCGCGGCTTCAACGACCTTGCCGGCTCCATGATGGGCGGCATGCGCGGTGGTGGCGGCGGAATGGGCGGCGGCCGTGGCGGCAACTGGAACGACAACGGCATCACTACATCGTGGATGGGCGGCGTCAACGGCGCCTGGACCCTGTTCGACGGCAATATGGACTTGAGCGGTAACTACTTGTACAGCAACACCGCCAAACTGGTCGAGGAGGAGAGTGCCAAAACCACTTACCTTCAGGACCATAATATGCTATATGATTCCGAGGGCATCAACGACACCCGCACCTGGGGGCACCGGGTGGGCATGCGCCTTGACCATAAGTTCTCAAGCAACACCTCCATCCTTTTTGAGCCCCAGCTGAATTTCGGCGGCGGTTCATACAACCAGACCAGTGCGTATACTACTGATTATGATTATCTTGACGGTAATCCCGTTACCAAGGTTAATCAGGGCAACACTGCCAACATCGGTGACAACCGAAACCTTAATACCAGTGGTTTCTTCCTGTTCCGTCAGAGGCTGGGCATCCCCGGGAGGACTCTTACCGCCATGGGACGTTACAGTTTCTCAAACAATGAGTTGGACAGCCGTAATACTTCCACGGTTCTTTCCGGAGGTTTTGACGGCACCAACTGGGGCGATGTCCAGAATACCGACCAGCGTATCGATCAACAGAGCCGCAGTTCAAGCCTGTTCGGAAGGGTTACTTACACCGAGCCCCTGGGCAACAATTTCTATGTCGAGGCCAACTACGGTTACAACTGGTCGAACTCTACGTCGGTTAAAGACAGCTACAACATGCTCAACGGCGGGGCCAAAGATGAATACTACTCCAGCCGCGTGGTCAATATAAACAGCAGCCACAACATGGGAGTCAACGCCCTGTACCAGACCGACAAGATGCGCTTCCAGCTGGGTTTCTCCGCCCGCCCCACGCGCACGCACAATGAGACTACCCGTGCCGGCAAAGAACTTGATCCGTACGATGACCGCCGCTGGCGCTTCTCGCCCCAGGGCATGCTTTGGTGGGAGATGAGCGACGATGCCAACATGCGCATGTTCTACCGTGGTTCTTCCGAGCAGCCTTCGGTGTCACGCCTGATTCCTGTTCCTGACAATACCGACCCGTTGAACATCAGTTTCGGTAATCCTTACCTGGCTCCCTACTTCAGCCATAGTCTCCGTGGAGAGTACCGCTATTCCAACCGCAAGCGATTCTCCTCGCTTAACGTTCGCTTCGACGGCAGTTATGTACAGGATCCTATCGTAAACGCCATCTGGTACGGCCCCAACGGCGCCCAGTATTCGATGCCTTTCAACGGCCCGTCATCGTTCAACGCCAACGTAAATATGTATGGCAACTTCCCTTTGGGACAGTCCAACTTCTCCATAAGCAACATGGCTCGGGCGGGTTACAGCAATTCTTCTTCTTACGTGGGGGGAGAGGATGTGTCTTCCAAGATCGACAATTATTACGACGCCGTCAAGGGTGATATGGATTACAAGGCGTTCCTGGAGGCTTATGAGCAAGAAGAGTTCAAGTTCACCCCCAATACCACCCGCACTCTCTCGGCTACCGAGCGCCTCAGGCTTACGTACCGCAGCGACGATCTGGAAATATCTGTCAGCGGTCGTACGAGGATGAACAAAAGCTGGTATACCATAGCCAAGACGGCCGACAACACCATGACATTCAACAATCAGGTACGTGCCTCCGTCAACTGGACCTGGGATCTGGCGGGCCTGACGTTCAAGTCGGATTATAACTTCAACTGGTATAACGGTTACGCCAGTGCGCTGAACTACACCCCGGAACACATACTTAATGCAGAGATCCAGAAACTCCTTTTCAAAAAAAAGGTCACACTTGCTGTAAAAGGCTACGACATACTCGGCCAGGCCAAGAACCTGAGCGTATCGGATAACTCCAACTACCACTCGGAGGTGGTCAACAATACTCTCGGGCGCTATGTAATCTTGTCGCTGACTTACAGATTCGGCACTTTTGACCGCGAGCGTATGCGCGGCCCCGGAGGGCGCGGCCCCGGAGGGCGAGGCCCCGGCGGTCCCGGCGGTCCCGGCGGCCGTGGATTCAGATAGTAGAAAAAAAGATGTGGCTTTTAACAACCGCATCTTTTTTTTGCTATATTTGCGATGATGCAAGCCGGATTGATAACACTTCTAAAATCGGGGGACCGAAATGCTTTCGACGCATTGTGCCGCGAGCGCTACGCGTCGCTTATTTCCTTTGCCCGGCTTTTCCTTTCCGGCGTCAATCAGTCCTGGGCCGAAGATGTGGTGCAGGATGTACTTTTCGGAGTCTGGCAGAACCGTCGCAAGCTCCGCGAGGACGATACCGGCCTTCAGGCATATCTTCTGCGTTCTATTTACAACCGCTGTGTCAATTATATCAAAAGGGCTCGCCGCAACAACCTGTTTACCGGCGAGTACGAAGAGCGCCTCCTTACTCTGGCCGGCGACTGCTGGTCTCCGGACCGCAACCCTGTGATAAGGAGCGTTTTCAACGCCGACCTTCGCGACATCATATCTGAGGCTGTAGGCAAGCTTTCGCCACGTTGCAAAGAGGTCTTCACTCTGAGTTATATCGATAATCTTTCCAACAAGGAAATCAGCGAGCGTCTGGGCATTTCGCTCAGTACCGTGGAAAACCACATGTACATTGCGCTCCGCCAGCTCCGCTCGTCTCTTGCCGGAGTATAAAATAATCTTTTGCCATTAGGTGTTTTAAGGCTTTCTCTTGTATATATATCTAGAGTATGCAAGAAGAAATAATGAACATAATTGTGCGGCATTCGCGTGGTGCCGCCAATGATCAGGATAAACGCAAGCTGGTGAAGTGGCTGGAAGAATCGGACGAGAACCGTCGTTTCTACTCGCTTTTCATGGCAAACTGCTCGCTCCATGAGACGATTGCTTCGCCCTCGCTGTATTCGGATACCGAATCTATGATAGCCCGCCTGGGTGCACGGATAGACGCGTCAGAATTCCAGCGCCGGGGGCGTATGCCGTTTAAGTATGCGGGTTGGGCGCTGGCGGCAGTTTGTGCCGTGGTATTGTCTGTTTTCGTATTTCGCGGAATCGGTACCGAGAAAACAATCCCCGTGCCCATGGAGCATGCCAGCAACCTCACCGCTGAAACTATTCACTTTGTGCTGGACGACGGTACGCGCGTTTATCTTCATCCCGGAGCTGAAATCTCCTACAATGTCAGCACGCTGGAAGACAGAAGGGAAGTCACGCTCCACGGTGACGCCTACTTTGACGTTTCGCGTAACGAGTTGAAGCCCTTTGTTGTGCACACCGACAACATCGGGATCAAAGTACTTGGAACTGCCTTCTCGGTATCTTCTTCGCCTGAGGTATCACAGGTGGTTCTGGAGCGGGGGAGCGTGAGACTGCTCTCGCCCGAAGGGGCTTCCATGGTTACGCTCAGCCCCAACCAGAAGGCAACATTCAAGGCGCTTTCGGGCGATGTGCGCGTAGAGCCCGTGTACGCCACCGCTTTCGTCACTGACAAGTACAACTTGATGTCCATCTCAGACGCAACGCTCAATGAGATCACAACCAAGCTTTCTTCCATTTACCATAAGAAAATCAGTTCCAGCGGAGGAGACGACGACAAGCGTTACAATCTTGCGGTTCTCAAGTCCGACACGCTCGAAGACATCCTTTCCATATTGGAATACATGACAGGTGCTAAATTCACCATTCTATAATTATAATACTTCTAACCAATCGATTATGAGAAAAAAAATTCTGTTCACTCTGGGGTTGTCCCTGCTGCTCTGCCTGTTTGCAGGCACTACGGCTGCGGCGCAGACCCAGGGAAAGCTCTACGATGTGGACTTGTCCATACCCGGAGCTACAGTCAGCTCGTTCACGGCAGCCCTTACGGGGCAGACCGGCGTGCTGTTTTCTTATGAGACCGACTTGGCTTCCAAATCGTTGGGGAATATCTCCATCAATCAAAGCCAGGCCTCATTGGAATCTATTCTCACAAGAGCTTTCAGCGGCAAGGGGATTGCCTGGAAAGTGGTTAACAGGACAGTGGTC
>CACXCS010000043.1 GCA_902766255.1 uncultured Bacteroidia bacterium | reverse complement strand
GTTGACGCAAGCTCCAGGCTGATTGCCTATGCCAGTTTCGGATTCGACGCCTTCCTCTCCGACCTCTACACGTCGATCGCCGCGGGCGCTACCCTATATGTTATTCCCGAAGAAATACGCCTCGACCTTATCGCCCTGGACAAGTTTTTCACGGGAAACGGCATCACGCATGTATTCATGACCACACAGGTGGCCACCCAGTTTGCCCTCAACTTCCCGCAGGCACCCATCAAGTGCTTATATACAGGCGGGGAAAAGATGGCGAGCATTCCTCTGCCCGAGTATAAGCTTTTCAATTGCTACGGTCCTACCGAAAGCGTGTGCTACGTCATATTCAAGCAAGTTGTCAGGCAGGAGCCCGATATTCCCATCGGACGCCCGGTGGACGGGATCCATGCCTATGTGATATCCAAATCGGGCCAAAGGGTGCCCGCGGGAGCTGCGGGGGAGCTCCTCGTAGCCGGCAAGCAGGTCGGTATGGGGTATCTGAACCGCCCCGACAAGACCGCCGAGGCGTTTATCGCCAACCGTTTTGAAAAAGATGAACTGTACAAAAGCGTTTACAGCACAGGCGATATAGTCCGTTACAGGCCAGACGGTGACATCGAATTCATAGGCCGTAAAGACTCGCAGGTCAAGATACGAGGCTTCAGGATAGAGCTAAAGGAGGTAGAAACGGTCATCCGTGAGTTTCCCGGGATCACCGACGTTACCGTGCAGGCTTTTGACGAACAAGGCACCGGCGGCGGAAAGTTCCTCGCTGCGTACATAGTATCACCGTCTCCTGTTGATATCGATGCTCTCAAGGCCTTCATCTTTGACCGCAAACCGCCGTATATGGTTCCGGCGGTAATTATGCAGATTGATGCTATTCCTCTGAATGTCAACCAGAAAGTTGACCGCAAGGCTCTTCCGGAACCTAAACTGGAAAACAGTGCCAAAACTGCCGAAGCGGCCCCTCTCAACATACTGGAGCAGGAGTTAAGTTCACTTATCGCAGAGTCGGCGCATGTAGAAGGCTTCTCTCTTACCGATCCGCTCTTCTACTATGGTCTGACCTCATTGTCAGCCCTCCGTCTTGCCACCGAACTGTACAAGCGCTACGGCATCTCGGTAAATATGGACACATTCGTCAAGACGGCAACCCTGCAGTCGATAGAGAACGATGTGCTGTCCACCCTTATGCTCCCACGCGGAGAGGCCGCCACAGAGGTGAAGGAACGCAGCGAAGGCCCGAGGCCGCTTACATACCAGCAGGAAGGAGTTTACTTCGACTGCATGAAAGCGCCGCATGAAACCGTGTACAACATTCCGGTCATGTGGACTTTGCCTGCCGGACTGGATGCAGCAAAGGTACGCGACTGCGTGCTTGCCGTACTAAAATGCCATCCTTACATCAACACTCATTTTGAGATGATTGACGGAAAGGTGATGCAAATTCCCTCCGACAAGGAGCCTGAAGTTGAATTGCTCAGCATCGACGAGGCTGAACTGGAGAGCTTCAAGACCGCTTTCACCAAGCCTTTCAATCTGTCCGAAGGACCCCTCTACCGTGTTGCGGTGGTACAGGCCGGCGGAGGACTCTATCTGTTCACCGATTTCCACCACACCATTTTCGACGGACGGTCATACGACATTTTCATGACCGAACTTACTGCTGCCGTTGACGGTAAAGAGCCTTCAAATGAAGCTTATTCTTACTTCGACTATGCCTCCGACCAGAAAGAGGCGGAAGAAGGGGAAGAATTTGCCGCCGCAAGAGATTTCTTTAACGGACAGATGGCAGGCTGCGAAGGCGCCAGCGGCATACTTCCCGACCTCGAAAAGGGTGACGGCCCGGGAAGGGAGGCAAGCCTTGTCAAAACTGTGAGCGCTAAAGTCTCCGAGCGTTGCAGGAGCCTTGGCATATCCCCGGCAAGCTATTTCCTGTCGGCAGCATTCCTTGCCACGGGAGCTTTCAGCGGCAGCAAGAAAGTATATATCTGCACCATCAGCAACGGCCGTTCAGACCTTAGGACTTCCGATACTCTGGGTATGTTCGTCAACACCCTCGCACTGGCCTCTGACACCTCATCGGCAAGCTCGGCCGAGTACCTTAAGCAGACCGATGACGCTTTCTCCCAAACCAGGGCGCACGAGAACTACCCGTTTGCCAAAGTGGCATCCGACTTTGATTTCCAGCCTCAGATAATGCTCGCATATCAGGTGGGAGTGCTTGAAGAGTACCGTATCAACGGTGAGGCAATAAAGTCGGAGAATCTTGAGAGCAGCGCGCCGAAATTCCCTGTGAGCATCTTCATCGAAGGTAAAGAGGGAGAGGAACTTATACATCTCCAGTACGATGATTCATTGTACAGCAAAGAGTTGATGCAGAGTTTCGCCGACACTATGGAGAATATAGCCTGCGCACTCGCATCCGACTGCTCTCTTGACGGCATTTCGCTTGTCAATCCCGCCCAGGCCGGCATGCTGGACGGATTCAATTCATACTCTACTCCTGTCGATAGTTCCCAGACCATTGTCTCACTCTTCGAGGAGCAGGCTGCCCGCAATCCCGAGGCGCTGGCGGTTTCGTACCAAGACAAGCAACTCAG
>CACXCS010000042.1 GCA_902766255.1 uncultured Bacteroidia bacterium | reverse complement strand
GCCAAGTTCGAGGCCCTCTGCGACGACCTCTTCCGCCGCAGCATCGAGCCTTGCCGCAAGGCCCTCGAGGACGCCAAGCTGAGCGCATCCCAAATAGATGAAGTTCTGCTCGTTGGCGGTTCCACCCGTATCCCCAAGGTCCAGCAGATGGTCAAGGAGTTCTTCGGAAAAGAGCCCAACAAGAGCGTCAATCCCGACGAGGTCGTTGCTATCGGCGCAGCCATCCAGGGCGGTGTTCTCACCGGCGACGTGAAGGATGTTCTGCTGCTCGACGTCACCCCTCTTAGCCTGGGCATCGAAACCCTCGGCGGCGTGATGACCAAACTCATCGAATCCAACACCACAATCCCGGCCAAGAAGAGCCAGGTATTCAGCACCGCGGCCGACAACCAGCCTTCAGTCGAAATCCGAGTGCTTCAGGGCGAGCGCCCAATGGCCAAAGACAACAAGCAGATAGGAGTCTTCCACCTGGACGGCATTGCACCCGCACCCCGCGGCATACCCCAGATCGAGGTCAGCTTCGACATTGACGCCAACGGTATCCTGAGCGTATCCGCACGCGACAAGGCCACCGGCAAGGAACAGAGCATACGCATCGAGGCCTCAAGCGGCCTGAGCGACTCCGAGATCCAGCGCATGCGCGACGAGGCAAAGGCCAACGAAGAGGCCGACCGCGCCGAGAAGGAGCGTGTGGACAAGATCAACAACGCCGACGCCATGGTATTCCAGACCGAAAAGAACCTCAAGGAATACGGCGACAAGATTCCCGCCGAGAAGAAGAGCGCCATCGAGAGCGCCTGCAGCGAGCTCAAGAAGGCCGTCGAGGCCAAGGACCTGAGCGCAATCGAAAGGTGGAACAGCGAGCTCGAGCAAGCCTGGCACGCAGCTTCTGAGGATATGGCCAAGGCTGCCCAGGGCGGCGCCCAGGGCCCTCAGGGAGGCTACGGTGGCAACGGCGGAGGCTACGGCGGTAACGACTCCGGCTTCGGAGGCAACGGCAGTGGCTTCGGCGGCGGCCCCCAGGGAGGCCCCGGCCCTGACTACGGCAACGGTCAACCCGACGAACAATAAAAAAAGCGGCTTCGGCCGCTTTTTTTTGTTATCTTCGCGTGATGAAACTAATTATTGCGCTTTTGGTGAGTTCTTCAATACTACTTTCCTGCTCCGGTCCGGGTACGGACTTCCGCACCAGGATGGAGGCCTTGGACTGGGGCTCCGATACTTGCTACGTTACTGGCCACAAGGCACCCGACGTAGACGCCGTTTGCAGTGCCATAGCCTATGCCGACCTTATGCAGAGCCTTGGCTACAGCTGTAGTGCCCGCTTGTGCGGTCCTGTGAACAATGAAACCGCTTTTGTCAGCAAGACCCTTGGCTTCAAGCTCCCGCCTGTATTGGAAGCGGTTGAGCCCGGAGCCAGGATCATACTTACAGACCATTCAGAATATGCCCAAAGCGTAACCGGTGCCCGCCAGGCACGCATCCTCCAGCTTATCGACCACCACATCCCCGGAGATATCGACACTTGCTCTATCCCCTTCGTGCGCGTGTCACCAGTAGGTTCTGCCTGCACCCTGGTGTGGGAGCTATACGGAGAGGCAGGCCTGGAGCCGTCGGAGCAAAGTGCCAAAGCTTTGCTTGCAGGGGTCATGTCCGACACCAAAAACCTCAACAAAAAGGGAACCACAAAGCGGGACTCCCTTGCCTGGACTGCCCTGTCCAGGCAGCTTGGTATGAGCCCGGAGCAAGTCTTTATCATCAGCCTGGGCATGGCAGAAGCCTCCCGCAGCTACGAAGGAATGAGCGACGAGGAAATATACCTGTCCGACTGCAAATCATACCAATATGAGGGACGGTCTTTCAGGGTGGGAAGCGTAGACTGGCTTGATCCCGCCACCGAGAGCGCATTCCTTGACCGTATGCTTGCTGCAATGGAGAGCCTTTGCGGTGCGGACGAATTGTTGTTCGCCAAAGTAGACGTGGCCACTGAAGGGTGCTATATCCTATATTGCGGGTACGGAGCTGAGGATGTTGCCAGACGTGCATTCGGCCAGCCAAAGCGGAAAGGCGTATGTTACAGCCCTTCCCCTCTAAACCGCAAAGCCCACGTAGTTCCCCTACTGCAGAAAGCCATTGCGGAAGGGAACGTCAATTCCTGAGTTTCATAGCTTTGACCGAGCGGGCATATTCGCTGGGAGTCATACGCTCATTGAGTTTGAAAGCCATATTGAACGACACCACCGTGTGGAACCCGCACATCTGGCTTAACTCGTTCATTCTCAACGAACTGTCCTTTTTGATCAACTCTACAGCATACTTCACCCTGTAGAAGTTTACAAGTTGATTAAAGTTGCGCCCAGAATGAAAATTTATCGCTTTCGATAAATACATACGGTTGGTATGGGTCATGCGCGACAGGTCATCCACCGAGAAGTCATCCTGCAGATACGGCTTGCGCGTTTCCATGATCTTCACGACATCGTTGAACAACACGGCCGAGCGGCTTTCGGAGTCGACGTACTGCACCGGCATCTTGAAGCAGGAACTGCGCTGGCCATGTTTGATCTGCTCTTCCTTTGACGTTCCGAGCAACAGCGTCGAACGTGTAAACACCCTGTAGTACTGTAATCCGTACACCACACTCACCAGAATAAGGCTCCCCCACCGGACAGCAGCGGCCCCGGCCGATACCGCCGCCAGCACCAAGACTCCCGTAAGCAGGAAGACAGACACATGGTACAGGTACATATAATCCTCAACACCGGCCCAGACAGCCGATACGTGGAACAACGGTGGTACCTCCTTGAATTTCAGCATGGTCTTGCGCGTTATAAACACCAGCAGCAACAACTGCCCGACTATTACTGATGCCCAGGCAGGGCCTCCCAGAACCTTCAAAAGTGCCAACAAAAGCAGCGAAGTTCCCTCGGCCACCAATGACGGTTCCGCCGGCTCACGTGACACGGGATACAGCATCAACAATTGCAGAGCGCAATACACATCCACACAGAATCGAACGGCGTCAGAAATGTGCCAGATCAGAATGTCGTACAGGACCAGCAGCGGGATTACAGCCAGTGAGAGCAGCCGCAAAACCCTATGAACACATATTTTTGGTTTCATAACGATACAAAAATATGCATTCTGCCCCAGCCGAGCGGGGACCGCGAAGGGGTAAATAAAGAAGTTTACAATTCTTTCGAAACTTCTTTTTTTATTTTGACTTTTTCCTTTATCTGGTCAAAGCCCTTCCCATATACACCGGTCACGGATGATACCGAAAGGAATGCGTTGGAATCGATTGACTTAACGGTCCGGAGGAGTACGCTCAGGTCGGACTTGCGGGTAAGTACCATCAAGACTTCGGTGCTTTGCTGGGTATACCAGCCCTTGCCGTCCAGGACAGTTACTCCGCGGTGCAGGTTCTGGGTAATCTCATCGGCAATCTGAGCGTATTTATGTGAAAGAATAAAAACTTGGACCGACTGGCGGGATCCGGACAGGTAGAGGTCCAGAACCGTGCTGTTTACCACCACCAGAATAAAACCATAAACCACGGTGGTAATCTTTTCAGTCCAAGGCAGAAGGCTTCCATCGGCGGCGTAAGAAGGAACAAGAAGCGACGATAGAATTATAACGACGTCCATCCACAGTATCATCCTACCCGGAGACACGTTGCGGTACTTGTTGACTATCAGCGCAATGATATCCGTACCCCCAGTACTACCACCCTGCGACATGGTCATACCGATGCCGACTCCTACAAGTATGCCGCCCATTATGGTACTCATCAGCTTGCCGTTGTCGACAGCAAGCGTCTGGGTTATCTCAGGAGGTATAAGCCCCTGCAGGGCATTCAAGCCTATGGAAGCCAGAATCACGGCAAACACAGTCTTGCCCCCGAAACTCTTGCCAAGCACGAAAAGGGCGATCACAAGCAATACGGCATTGACTACAAAGTAGGTAGTACCTATCTTGATGAAACCCTTCGTAGCATACTGGACTATAGCAGCCACGCCGGATACGCCTCCGCCTACAAGGTTGTTGGGGATGAGGAACAGGATCCATCCTGATACATAAAGCAGTATGCCCAGGGCCACCAGGGCGTACTCTTTAACGAAAACCAATGCGTTCTTTTTAGTCTGCGGCATCTTTCTTATGTTTTTTAATTCCGGTCCTGATTTCTTCAAAGCCCTCGCCATAAACATTATGTGTGGGCGATACGGACATGAAAGCCTTGGGGTCTACCTCCTTGATAATCTTGGAAAGCCCGGGGAACTCTTTCTGGCTTATGAGGATAACAAGTACGTTCCGGTCGCGCTTAGTATACCAGCCCTGAGCTTTGAGCACAGTAACGCCGCGCTCCATTTTGTTTACGATATGGTCGGCGATCTCGTTGTATTTGTCGGAGAATACCAGCAACTGGTAGGACGAACGGTTACCGCTTACCACGATATCGATAATCATCATGAAGGTGACGATTTCCACAAGTCCGTAGCAAGCATCGGCGAAGACCTTGTCGGGCAGCAGCAGCAACAGCGACACCACCACGAAATCCAGCACAAAGAAAGCCGCACTCAGCGACACCGGCCAGAACTTATTGATCATCAGCGCCACTATATCAGTACCTCCGGTGCTACCGCCATAGCGTATCACCAGCCCGATTCCGACAGCCTCGAGTACGCCGGCGATTACCGGAATCAGCAGAGTTTCACGCACATAGAAGAACTCCCCGGGGATACAATGCAGGAAAGTCATTCCCGACACCAACTGCATAGCCAGTGACGAAACAGCGATACAGTACAAGGTCTTGAATCCGAAGCCTATACCCATGGCCAGCACGGCGATAAGGATAAGCACGACGTTGATGACTATGTATGAATACTGCGCCTGGATAACGCCGGCAGTAGCATACTGAATAACGGTACAAAGGCCCATAAGGCCGCCCGCCGACATGCCGTTGGGAATCATGAAGCACTCCCAGCTGATGGCGAAGATAAAGCACGCCACCGTAAGGGCAAGATACTCCCAGATGAGCTTTAAAACCTTCTTGCTGATCATTTTACAACTACATTCACAATTCTTCCGGGAACTACAATCACCTTGAGAATGCTCTGCGCCCCGACATACTTGGGCGTAAGCTCCGCCGAACGGACAGCAGCCTCAACCTCGGCGGGAGTTGCCGACTTGGGGAGGTCGAGAGTAAAGCGCATCTTGCCGTTGAACTGCACGGGATATGTAATTACATCCTCGGCTGCATAGGCTGCCACGAACTCGGGGAAAGATGCATAAGCAACTGATTCAGAGTGTCCAAGACGCTCCCACAGCTCCTCGGCGATATGCGGGGCGAACGGGCTGAGCAGCACCACCAGCGGCTCAAGCACGGCACGTTTGCTGCACCCCAGCGAGGTAAGATCGTTGACAGCAATCATAAATGCGCTGATGGTGGTATTGAACGAGAAGTTCTCGATGTCCTCCTGCTCCTTGCCGATGAGTTTATGCAGAGCCTTGAGTTCCTCAGGAGTGGGTTCTCCGTCGCTGACAAGCCACTCGTCCTTGAACCAGAAAAGACGCCAGAACTTCTTGAGAAAGCGGTTCACTCCGTCAATACCTTTGGTATCCCAGGGTTTGCTCTGCTCGACAGGACCGAGGAACATCTCGTAAAGGCGCAGAGTATCAGCGCCGTACGTGTCGCATACCAGGTCGGGATTCACCACGTTGTACATCGACTTGCTCATCTTTTCGATGGCCCAGCCGCAGCGGTACTCCCCTTCCTCGAGGATGAATTCGGCGTCGGCGAACTCGGGGCGCCAGGCTTTGAAAGCCTCCAGGTCCAGCTTGTCGTTGTACACGATGTTGACGTCAACGTGTATCTCGGTGGTATCGTAATTGTCTTTCAGTCCGGCAGATACGAAAGTATTCGTCCCCACGATACGGTACACGAAACTGGAACGGCCCTGGATCATGCCCTGGTTGACCAACTTGTGGAAAGGCTCGTCCTCGCACACATAACCGAGGTCGTAAAGGAACTTGTTCCAGAAACGCGAATATATAAGATGCCCCGTTGCGTGTTCGGTGCCGCCCACATACAGGTCGACGGAACGCCAGTATTCGTCAGCCTGGCGGGACACAAGTGCCTCATTGTTATGAGGATCCATGTAGCGCAGATAATAGGCGCTGGAGCCCGCAAAACCGGGCATGGTGGATGTTTCCAGAGGATATCCGTGCCAGGTCCAGTTCTCGGCACGTGCAAGAGGTGCCTCGCCGGTAGGCTTGTAGGAACTGATCTCAGGCAGGCGGAGAGGCAGCTCCGACTCGGGAACGGGGCAAGGGATTCCGTCCTTGTAATAGATAGGGAAAGGCTCGCCCCAGTAACGCTGGCGCGAGAAAATGGCGTCGCGCAGGCGCCAGTTGGTCTTGCGGCGTCCAAGTCCATGCTCCTCTACATAGTCCTTGGCAACTTCTATTGCTTCCTTGACATCGAGGCCGTTAAGGAATCCGGAGTTGCACATCCTGCCCTCTTTGGCATCGAACGACTCTTCCGATACGTCGCAGCCCTCGATGATAGGTACGATCGGCAGATTGAACTTGCGGGCAAAGGCATAGTCCCTGCTGTCATGGGCCGGAACCGCCATGATTGCGCCGGTTCCATAGCCGGCCAGGACGTAATCGGATATCCAAATAGGGATACGCTCACCGCTGAGGGGATTAATGCCGTAAGCACCAGAGAATACTCCGGTTACGCTCTTGGTTCCTGCAAGCCTCTCGCGCTCGGTGCGCTTTTTGACCTCTTGGAGATAGGCGGCCACTTCATCTTTGCGGTCCGCTGCAGTGAGACTGTCTACCAGCTCGCTTTCGGGTGCCAGCACCATGAAGGTCACGCCGAAGATAGTATCTACGCGGGTTGTAAAGATAGTAACCGGAAGGCTGCGGCCGTCGCACTCGGTATTGAACACCACCTCGGTGCCGTCGGAACGGCCAATCCAGTTCCGCTGCATCTCCTTGAGCGAGTCGCTCCAGTCAAGGGAGTCAAGCGACTCCAGCAGGCGCTCGGCATAGGCCGAAACCCTTAACTGCCACTGGGTCATCTTCTTCTGTTCTACCGGGAAACCGCCGCGTACCGACAAGCCGTCTTTTACCTCGTCATTGGCCAGTACGGTACCCAGCCCTTCACACCAGTTAACGGATGTTTCGCCTTGATAGGCAATACGATAGCGCATCAGCACATCGGACTTCTCCTTCTCAGATGCCCCGGTCCAGAATTCGGGAGTAATACCGTCGTAGCCCTCGGTTTCGAAAAGGCGGACAAGTTCCTCTATGGGACGGGCCTTGCCGGCTGCCGGATCGTACCAGCTGCCGAACATCTTGAGGAAAGCCCACTGGGTCCACTTATAAAAAGCAGGGTCGCATGTGCGGACCTCGCGGTCCCAGTCGTATGAGAATCCTATGCGGTCAAGCTGGCTGCGATAGCGGGCGATATTGTCGGTGGTGGTTTTTTCGGGATGCTGGCCCGTCTGGATGGCATACTGCTCGGCCGGCAGGCCAAACGCATCATAGCCCATGGGGTGCAGAACGTTGAAGCCCTTCAGGCGCTTGTATCTGGAGTAAATGTCACTTGCGATATAGCCAAGCGGATGTCCTACATGAAGACCGGCCCCCGATGGGTAAGGGAACATGTCCAGAACATAATATTTTGGTTTGGAAGGATCCTCCGACGCCTTGAATGTCTTGCGGGCCGCCCAATATGCCTGCCACTTGCTTTCGATTGACTTGAAATCGTATTCCATATTCTCACTTCTTTTTCTTTTCCAGCCGGAACTCCACGTTAAGCGAGATTTCCGACCTAACCTTAGTCTTGCCTATCCTTCCCGGCTTCCAGTCGGGAGATGCTTTAATTACCCTGAGCGCTTCCTCTTCAAGCAGGGGGTGGCTGCTCTTGACAGCCCGCACATCGGTAACTTTGCCTTTTTCGTCTATTATGAAGTCCACCTGCACCCGTCCCTGAATGCCCTGACGTACAGCCTCTTTCGGGTATCTGAGATAGGCGTATACCCATTTTTGCAGGAACACCGCAGGATCGGAGCTGCCGAAGAAGGTGGGCTTGGCATCACACTCGTAATAAGGTACCGCGCCGCTGCGGCCGGCCACATACTGCCCGCGGACCGACTCCGAAGGATCGAAATCGGGCTTCTCGCCGCAAGCCAGTTCTACTACAAAATTGTACAGATACTCAAGCGTCCTCTCCATCGAATCGTATTCGAGCACCGAAGGCGTGTCCTTTTCTGTATTGTATTCGGGATACATGCCGGTGGTGAACATCACGCAGGGAATCTTGCTGTCGTAGAACATGCGGTGATCGGATGCACAGGGTTCGGCCGCAACTATTTGAGGCTGAACAGGCTGGAGCGTGTTGGACATAGCCGTCAGCAGCTTGTTGAGGTCGGCGTTCGAGGCTGTATATGCATAAAAGCCACCGGATGCCGTACCAAGCATGTTCAGCTCGACCGCCGCATCAATATCGCCCGCAGCGCCGAATGACCTGTTAAGGAAGTACCATGTGCCTGCTCCGTCGGGAACGGAGGCTCCTGAGGCGAGCAGGATAACAGAGCGTTTAAGCAGTACCCGGTTGGTCGAAAGACGTCCGGCAAGCTGGAGCAGCATGGCAAGGCCGGATGCGTTGCCGTTGGCTCCATAATAGATACGCTGATGCTGCACGCCATCTACGTTGACCACTCCCGTGCCCAGGTTATCGAGGCGTGCGCACACTACTATGTACTTGTTTTTCAGCTTCTTGTCGTATCCCGGGATAAATGCTGCCACGTTCTGCGAGCGAAGTGTGTCCTCCTGGCGCCTGAGGCCGAACAAGTCGCCGTCGGTCCCGTAAAGCAGGTCCACATCCATAGCCTCGAAGCGGGAAGACATGTACCTGGCTGCTTCAAGTTCGCCCTCTGACCCGGCGGCTCGTCCCTCAAGGGCGGCGGAGGCCAGGAACGATACATCTTCCTGCATGGCGCGGGCGGTGTCGCTGCGGGTCAGGTCGGAATACAGGGGGTTTTTGTATTGGGCGCCGGCCCCTAAGGGCAGCAGCAACAGCAGGAACAAAGCAAGCCTTCTCATAACTTATTCATTTAAAATCACCCAGCACTCTTTGGCGCCGAAGGGGAGTTTCTTGATGTCGCGATAAGCCTTTATGACATCTGCGACATTGTTACAAGGGGCTACAAGTACAATATTCAGGCCGCTGCGGGTTTTGTGTACCCTGCACTTGAAACCAGCCGCCTCGTATTTAGAAACCAGACGGCCGGCGTTCTTGTCATCACCGAACGCTCCTACCACCACACCCCAGCGGGCATTGAGCCAAGACTTGGGAATGCTGCGTACTGCAGAGGCAAGACGCAGTTTGCCCGCTTTTCGCAGACTGTCAAGCACTTGCACTGAGTCTGCCGCAGCTTTGGCCGCCATGGCAGCCGAGTCCCTGCGGGCTCGCTCTACAGAATCGCGGCGCTGCTGCGCAAGCTCTATGCGGGCCTTCTTGGCATTTATCCAGGCCGAATCGGGGCGACCAGCCATATGGCGGAAGAAGTCACAGGACGAAACCAGAAACAGCGTCAAAAAGGCCGAAATAAGTAAAAGCGTTTTATTCATAAAACGCAAAGTTAAATAAAAATCTTATATTTGCGAGTGCGCAAATTGATAATCATAGCATTCCTGCTGCTGCTCGGCCAGCTTCCCGCTCAGGCACAGTATCTTTACAAGCTTCCTCCTCCGCAGGCCCTCTACGTCCCCTGTGACACTGCGACATTTTTCATAATCGGCGATGTCATGATGCACGCCAAGCAGCTGCAGCATGACCATCGCACCTTCCTGAAGTACATCAAGCCGCGCATGCAGGCGGCCGATTTCTGCGTGGCAAACATGGAGTTCCCCATGGCCGGAGAGCCATACACCGGCTATCCAGCCTTTTCCACTCCAGACTGGTTCGCCGACTACGTAGCCGAATGCGGGGCCGACATTTTCCTGTTGGCCAACAATCACGTCCTGGACAAAGGTCTGAAGGGCTTCAAGCGCACTCTGAGAGTATATGATGCTTTATCAGATTCGTTGGGAACGTGCTATACAGGCGTTGGCAGCGAGCCGCTGATCGTCCGAAGGCGCAGTCTGACCATAGCTCTGGTCAATTTTACCTATGGCACCAATATCGGGCCCGAGACATCGAATCCCGACGTATTGCGCATGCGCAAGCCAGAGGTAAAGGCGGCTATCGACAAAGCTCGCAGCGCCGGAGCCGACTTCATCGTAGCACTTCCCCACTGGGGCAACGAATACGTGCTTAGGCATAGTGACATCCAGGATTCATGGGCGCGCTGGCTGGTTGAGCAGGGATGCTGCGCCGTAGTAGGGTCCCACCCCCATGTGGTTCAGGATACCACACACATAAAAGGAGTGCCGGTAATCTATTCCACGGGCAATGCAGTATCGAACATGAGCCTCGAGAATACTCGCCTCGAACTGGCTGTAACTCTGCGTTTTGTATACGATAGAAACACCGGCGGCAAGCTGATGCTGGAGCCCCGTCTGGACTTCATGTGGTGCACCCTTCCCGACCGCCTGACAAACAGCTACGCCACCATCTTCGTGGATGAATGGCTGGGCAGGCGCGAAGAATGGATCAACGTATCCGACTACGACAACATGGTAGCCACACTCACCCGCGTCAAGGCTGCCACCGGAATACAATAAAAAAGAGGCCGACTTTGTTAGTCGACCTCCTTTGATCCGTATGTGCAGCGCTCCTACTGACCGGCTACGATAGCGGCGTACTTATCGTACTTCTCCTGATAGATAGGATCAACGGTGCGGAAGCGGAAGCATGCATTCTTAAGATACTCTGCCACAGCTTTTTTGGTTGCATCGTCATTGAGCACGTCGAGGGACTTCTCGAAGGGCTCGATGCAGGCCTTGAGGCTGCTCTCGAACTTCTCAACCAGAGCCATGTACTTGGCATCGTCCATCTCATTGCTGGCCTCCTCGGAATACTTGATAGCCTGATTGTAGAACATCTGGCCCTTGCCGATGTAGCCATAGGCGTAGTTAGGATCAATTTCAGCACATTTGTCGTATGCCACCACGGCATCGTCGATCTTGCCCAGCTGGTTGCATATGTTACCCTCGACATAGTAGAGAGATGCATTGTTGGGCTCGTTCTTCTTGGCCTCGCCGAGCAGCTCGAACAGACGGTCGGTGCTGCCGTTGTTGTTGAGGTAGTAGTTGATGAGACCAACCAGAATGCTCTGACTCTGAGGGAATTTCTGGAAGCCTTCCTCGAGGTAGTCTTTACTCTTTTCGGTGTCGCCTCCCTTCTCTGCAAGGTCGGCCAGTTTGGCGAAGGTCTCGCCTTCCTCGCCGTAGTAACCAATCTCGTAGCTCTTCTTGAAGAACTCCTCTGCGCGATCGTTGTTGCCTGCAAGCCATGCAGTGAAGCCGGCGTTGTAGACCGAGTTGCTGTCGACCTGTCCAAGAGGCTCGCAGCTGTTGGCGTAGGCAGCCTTCTCGAAGTACTCGGAAGCCTTGGCCAGATTGCCGAGGGTGTAGGCGGTATATGCCTCATCCACATACTTGCCGGCAATCGAAAGCATAGCTCCGGTAATATCCTTTACTTTGGAGTGCTTCACATCCAGTTCGTTGGCCTTGACATAAGCATTGAGAGCCTGATCCAGTGCATCCTCATAGATGGGCTTGGTAATCTCTATCAAAGCCAGCTGGCCGGCCTGATTGAAGTAGTAGTTGCGGGTAGGATAAACTTCTTTCTCCCAGTTCTGGCCGGCGATTACGACACTCTCGACGGAGAGGGGCTTTTCGTTGCCGGTGATGAGCTGGAGTTCCTGGCGGTTTGCATTGAGCCAGCCGCTTCCTGCCGGCGCGTCATAAGCATCGGTCATGGCCTTGCCGAACTTCAGCCATGTGGCCACCTTGGTATTCTTCTTGGGATTCTCCACCTCTGCCTTTGCCTTTTCTGCTGCAGACTGTGCTGCGGAAATGGATTTGACCTGGGCGCTGAGAGCGGTGGTCATCGCAGCCACAAGGGCCAATACTGTAATTATTCTTTTCATCGCTATAAAAGTATTACGTTTATTCAACTGTTTCTTCGCTCATTTCCTCCGGAGCGTCTTCGGCTCCTGCTACCGGGCAGACGGCTGCAATTGCGTCCCCCTCGCGGATGTTTATCAATTTGACGCCCTGTGTGGCGCGGCCGGCCACCCTGATATCCTTCACCGACATCCTGATTGTAAGGCCGGATTTGTTGATAATCATCAGGTCGTTTTCTTCGGTTACAGACTTAATTGCAACAAGCGGGCCAGTTTTGTCGGTGATGTTGATAGTACGTACGCCCTTGGCGCCGCGGGCGGTCTTGCGGTACTCCTGTACGTCGGTGCGTTTGCCAAAGCCGTTCTCGCTGACTACCAAGATGGTACGCAATGCGGCATCCTCGGCTGAAGGGTCGCAGCAGATGGCTCCGATCACCTCGTCGTCATCGTCGATATTTATTCCGCGCACACCGGAACTGTTGCGTCCGAGGCTGCGGAGCTGCTCCTCGTCGAAGCGGCAGCAGCGGCCCTTGCGGGCGGCTATCATGATCTCATGACGGCCGTCGGTGAGCAGGGCGTCAAGCAGTTCGTCTCCCTCGCGGATATTGATGGCACGGATACCCTTGTTGAAGCTGCGGGAATTAGTGTAATCGGCCAGGTCGGTCTTTTTGATGACGCCCTTCTTGGTGACGAGTATCACGTAACGCTCGGCATTCATGTCCGCATTCTTGGGCAGAGGGATGTTGAGGTAGGTGCGTATCTTGTCCTGAGCGTCGATAGCAAGGAGATTCTGCACTGCGCGGCCTTTGGAAGTACGGGTACCCTCAGGCAATTCGTATACCTTCTTGCAGTAACGTATGCCCTGATCTGTAAAGAAGAGCATGACAGAGTGCATGTTGGCGACGAAGATATGCTCTATGAAATCCTCGTCACGGGTAGCGCTGGCCTTCTTGCCCACTCCGCCGCGGCTCTGGGTGCGGAACTCGGCCAGAGGGGTGCGCTTGATGTATCCCATGTGGGATATGGTGATGACTACATCCTCGTCGGGGTAGAAGTCCTCGGGGTTGAACTCGTCGGCGCTGAGGGTGATCTCGGTACGGCGAGGGTCGGCATACTTGGCCTTCATCTCGGCGGACTCCTGCTTGACTATGGCAAGCTGCTCGGCCTCGCTGGCCAGGATCTGGTGGCAGCGGGCGATGAACTTTTCAAGCTCGTCGTATTCTGCCTGGAGCCTGTCTTTTTCGAGTCCGGTGAGGGCGCGGAGACGCATGTCCACGATAGCCGAAGCCTGGATTTCCGAGAAATCAAAGGTGGCCATGAGTTCGGCCTTGGCATCGGCCACTGTTTTGGAGTGGCGGATGATGGCCACGATCTCGTCGATGACGTCGATGGCCTTGAGCAGGCCTTCCAGAATATGGGCTCTCTTGAGCGCCTTGTCAAGCTCGAACTTGGTACGGCGCACGACCACTTCGTGGCGGAATTCCACGAAGTTCTGGATCATCTCCTTGAGGGTGAGGGTGCGTGGGCGGCCCTTTACCAGCGCCACGTTGTTGATGGCGAAGCTGGACTGCAGGGCGGTATACTTGAACAAAGTGTTGAGCACCACGTTGGAATTGGCGCCCATCTTGATGGGTATCTCGATTCGGATGCCCTCGCGGTTGGTAAGTTCCAGCAGGTCGGCTATGCCCTCTATCTTCTTGTCCCTTACAAGCTCGCCGATGTGGGCGATCATGTCACGCTTGTTGACCATGTAGGGAATCTCGGTGACAACTATGGTCTCGCGGCCGTTGTCGGCTACTTCGATGTCGGTCTTGGCTCTGACCACCACTCGGCCGCGGCCGGTGCTGTAGGCGTCCACAATGCCCTGACGGCCCATTATGATGCCTCCGGTAGGGAAATCGGGACCCTTGACATACTCCATAAGTTCCTCGGTGGTGATGTCGGGGTTGTCGATATATGCGCAGATGGCGTCGCAGACCTCGCCGAGGTTGTGGGGTGCCATGTTGGTGGCCATACCTACGGCAATACCGCTGGAGCCGTTGAGCAGCAGCAGGGGCAGCTTGGTAGGAAGTACGGTAGGTTCCTGCAGGGAGTCATCGAAGTTGAAGGCCATGTCGACGGTATCTTTGTCGAGATCGGCCAGGATGTCTTCGGTCATTTTGGCGAGTTTGGCCTCGGTGTATCGCATGGCCGCGACGGGGTCGCCGTCCATGGAACCGAAGTTACCCTGGCCGAACACCAGCGGATAACGCTGGTTCCAGGGCTGCGCCAGACGCGCCATGGCATCATATACACTGGAATCCCCGTGGGGATGATATTTACCGAGAACCTCACCCACTATACGGGCGGATTTTTTGGTCTGACCACTGAAGCTGAGGCCCAGGCCGTCCATGCCGTAGAGCACGCGGCGCTGAACGGGTTTGAGGCCGTCGCGCACATCGGGCAAAGCTCTGGAAACTATAACGGACATCGAATAATCGATGTATGCCGAGCGCATTTCGTGGTCTATTTCGACAGGCTCTATATAGCCGTGAACGATTTCTTCACTATCCATAAATTAACAATGGTTATAAACATACAAAGTTAATAATTATTTGCGAAAAATTGCCATATTTGCAGCATGGAATTTCGCTTTTCGGATGATTTTCTAAAAGTTCTCGAGTTCAGCCGCAACGAGGCCCTGCGCACCGGCTGGCGCAACATCTGCCCCGACCATATCATGCTCGCAATACTCCGGCATAAATGCAATGATGCATGCCGCTCGCTGCTCGCTTGCGGCGTAGATACGGCCCTTTTCAAAGAGTGCATCGACGAGGCCACCTTCGTCTCCGAGGAAGTGCCATGGGAAGAACGCGAGACCATTCACCTCCGCGACTCCTCCATTTCCATGCTTCAGCACGCATCGCTTGAGGCCGCCCGTTGCCACGCCGATCAGATTACTCCACTGCATTTCCTGCTTGCCGTCAGCCGTACGGCCGGCTGCTTCTGCCACGACTGGCTGGACTCCAGGGGCCTGAGCCTGAGGAAGTTAGTCGAAGCGTCGGGACTGCCATGGGCCGCATACGGTCTTGCCGCAGCAGCCGGCGAGTCTCAAAAAAGCGCCGCGGCACCGGATCCCCAGACCCTGGCCGCGGCAATCGAAAAGCGTCTGCGCGAGGGCTACTCTACAGGCAACCCCCATCTCAGCTGAATTACTGCGTCATCCTGTCAAGCGACAGTTTTATCAGCTCCGCCACGCGGGGCTTGTAGTCCGTGTTGGCATCTTTGTGATAGCGGTGCGCGATGGCAGCGCATATAGTTCCGGCATTGTGACCGAGTTTGGCTGCCATACCGGCAAGGGCTGAACCTTCCATCTCGAAGTTGGTAATCTTGTAGCCGCCGTACTCGAAGCTCTCGAAGTCCTCGAGCATGTTCGGCATCGCCAGGCCCTGGCGCACCACCCTGCCCTGAGGACCATAAAAGCCTGATGCAGAAATGGTCATGCCTTTGTATGACACATCGGCGAAACGGTCGATGATGGACTGGGCCGCACGCACGAAATACGGATCGGGAAGATGTTTGTTCCAGTGTACGTGCTTCTTGAAGGCCTCTTCAAAGTCCAGAAGGGCAAAACTCTCGCGGTTGTCGTACCAGTTGAGCAGACCGTCGCAGCCGATGGAAATGTGCGAGAAGATGAAAGCTCCGAGGGGGATCTCAGGCTGGATAGCACCGCAGGTTCCGATACGGAGGATGTTCAGGCACTTGTGCTCGGGCTTGACCTCACGGGTCTCGAAATCCACGTTGGCCAGAGCATCAAGCTCGGTCATTACGATGTCGATGTTGTCGGTGCCGATACCGGTTGAAAGAGCCGTAACCCTTTTGCCGTTGTAGAGACCGGTTGCCCATACGAATTCACGGGAAGAACCCTGACATTCAATGGAACTGAAATGAGATGCGAGCATGGGTACTCGCCCCTGGTCGCCGACTACAATGACAGTATCGGCCAGTTGTTCGGGACGGATGTGAAGGTGGAAAACCGAACCGTCGCCGTTGATGATGAGTTCTGATTCTGGAATACGCATAACTATGTGATTTAACGTTTCTTGCGAGATGAGGAGCGCAGCCTAGAGGAGCTGCGCACAAGCAGTTCGTCGGCCCAGATGGCCCGGGCTGCCATAACGTCGAGTATTACAGCCAGCAGGGGGAAAACAGCGGGAACATGAAACACCGGATTGTTACCGGTAACTATGAAATCCACAACGAGCCAGGCCTGTAGCGCCAAGGTAAGAAGGGCAGACAGAACAGTGGTGCGCACCTGGAATACCCTGATGCGGAATGTAGTGAGTGCCAGCACATTAAGCAATGTAATAAGGATTATCAGCACAAGGTATGGCCAGTAAGACACGAAACTGATATCTCCTGCCTTATTGCAGAAGAACATAGCGGCCACCAGGGCTGTTGCAATTGCGAGATAAAGGGTTTGTACTCTCTGCCACATAATCAAACTCGGGAATTGAAGCGGGCCAGGACGGTCTGCTCGTAGGTTTTGGATACGGGGATATTGGGTATGGAGTCAGTCTCCAGTTCCAGACTGTAGCCGTCGCGCTCGCTGCGGAGCAGGCGCACCTTCTGGATATTGATAATATACTTGCGGTGGCAACGGACAAGGTCGCTGTCGGCGAAACTCTCCTCGACGGTTTTGAGACGGCAGCGGAGCATGTATTTTTTCATCTCTCCGGTGCTGTCGCTGTACCAAACCTGGATGTAATTGTCATCAGACTCAATAAGATAAAGGTTTTCCGAGTTGATGGAGAACTTGAGCACGCCGCTGTTGTCGAAAAGTGTGATGCGCCTGTCGGCTACGGGTGCGGGCGGAAAGTCACTCACTACGTTGTCGTAGTTCATCAGGCGTATGGTATTATTTTTATCTTCTATCAGAAAATACTGATAGCTAAGGATATACGGGATGACAAGCGAAATGGTGGAATACAGTACCGCACTGCAAAGCAGCGACCAGAATCCGCTGTGATTGAGAGTTATGACACCGAACTTGTCCCCCTCGATAGTAAAGAAAGTATACAAAAGGGATATCACCAGCACTTCGCCTGCATTCCACAGGATATAGTGCCAGAAGGTGAAGTTCCTGGCGTTGCGCATGCCGTAAAGCCCCACCTTGCTTAGGCATATTATAGTGAGGGCAATGGTGTAAAAGACCACCGTGATAAGGAAGGACTCTCCCCTGCCAAGCTCGAACCATGCATTATTTGTGTATGGTATGCTGACCAGGAGGAACACCAAAGAAAAAAAGGCCGCGAACAAAACGGTCATTACCAACTGGTGCTTCCCCAGAAGTGCCCTTGGGAACTGGTCGGAGAGAGAGTGCATACTTAGTGCAAATATACGAAAAATTTGTATATTTGCCGCCTAAACCTATAGCCCATGAGCAAAAGAGTAGCAGTCACAGGCCTGGGCGTCGTATCATGCATAGGCAACGACGTCAACACATTCTGGAACAATCTGATACAGGGTGTTTGCGGCATCGACTACATAACTGAATTCCCCACAGAGCAGCTTCCGGTACACATAGCAGGCAAGGTACGCAACTTCAATCCCGAGGAATACGGGATGGACAAACCTTTCATCCGCAAACAGGATCCTTTTACCGTTTTCGCAATGGCGGCAGCTTACCAAGCCATGAACGACAGCGGGCTGGAGGCCGGTCGCAACATCGACCCTTCCCGCCTCTCCACCTACGTCAGTTCAGGCATCGGCGGCTTCCAAACCATCCAGCGCGAGGTAGGCAAAATGATTGAGGATCCCAGCGGACAGTGGATATCCCCCTTGTTCGTTCCCACCATGATTGCCGACATGGCCGGCGGCCAGATTGCCATAAAGTTCGGGGCCCAGGGCTCCTGCATCGGCATCGTAACCGCCTGTGCCACAGCCACTCACTCTTTGGGAGAGGCTTACAGGGCAATCAAGCACGGATACACTGACGCAGTAATCGCCGGCGGCACCGACCACTGTGCAATAGCCATCGGTGCGGCTGCATTCGGCAATGCCCGCGCACTTACCCGCGCCGAGGATCCCAAGCACGCCAGCCTGCCGTTCAACGCAGACAGGGGCGGTTTCGTGATGGCCGACGGCGCTGCAGTGCTCATTCTGGAAGAGATGGAGCACGCAATTGCCCGCGGAGCGCATATTTATGCCGAGATGGTGGGCTACGGCAGCACCTGCGACGCCTACCACGCCACGGCACCCAGGCCGGACGGCACTACTCAGGCGCGTTGTATTACACAGGCAGCCAAGGAGGCAGGATACGATGCGGCCAAGGACACCGTTTACGTAAATGCCCATGGCACCGGCACCCAGCTTAACGATGTTGCCGAGACCAAGGCATACAAGCTTGCTTTCGGAGACGATGCTTACAAACTTCACATCAGCAGCACCAAGTCGATGCACGGGCACATGTTCGGCGCCGCCGGTGGAGCAGAGGCTATAGCCACCGTGCTCGCCCTCAAGAACGGGATAATCCCCCCCACCATCAATCTGGACAACCCCGACCCGGAATGCGATCTGGACTATACCCCCAATAAAGCAGTGAAAGCCCCGCTGACGCTGGGACTTTCAGATTCTTTCGGCTTCGGAGGCCATAACGCCTGCATAGCTTTCCGGAAGCTCTGACGAGTTTCTTCACTACACTTTACCCCCGGGAGGCAGAATACTATTCTCCGGCTTCTTTGAGACGCTCGGCGTTCTCGGCTATCTGGAGCTGGTCGATGCACTCCTGTATGTCACCGTCCATGAAAACGGGCAGGTTGTACATACTCCAGTTGATGCGATGGTCGGTTACGCGGCCCTGGGGATAGTTGTATGTGCGGATTTTGGCGCTTCGGTCGCCCGTACTCACCATGGTTTTGCGCTTGGCGGCTATCCCGTCCAGATATTTCTGATGTTCAAGGTTATACAGACGCGTACGGAGTTCCTCGAACGCGCGGTCTTTGTTCTTGAGCTGGGAGCGCTCCTCCTGGCACTGGACCACCAGGCCGGAAGGGATATGGGTGAGGCGCACGGCGGAATAGGTAGTGTTGACGCCCTGGCCGCCGGGGCCCGATGAGCAGAACAGATCGAGCCTGATATCGTCCCAGCTGAGGTCAACGTCGAACTCGCCGGCCTCGGGGAAAACGGCTACTGAGGCCGCAGAAGTCTGGATACGGCCCTGGGTTTCAGTCTGGGGAACGCGCTGTACGCGGTGCACCCCGGACTCGTACTTCATGACACCGTAAACGCCCTCGCCGCTGAGCTTGAACACTATCTGCTTGAAACCGCCGGAAGTGCCGGGGGCCTGGTCGGTGACCTCAAGCTTCCAGCCGCGGCGCTCGGCAAAGTGCTGGTACATTCTGAAAAGGTCTCCAGCAAATATGGCCGCTTCGTCGCCGCCGGTACCGCCGCGGATTTCTACCATGGCGTTCTTGCCGTCGTCGGGGTCGGCGGGAATGAGGAGAAGCTTGATATTCTGTTCCATGTCGGGGATGCGGGGCTCGATCTCGGCTATCTCTTCACGGGCCATCTCGCGGAGGTCGTCATCCTTTTCGTTGAGCAGTATATCCTTGGCTGACTGAAGGTTGGACAGCATCTTCTCGTACTCGTGGCCAGCCTTGATTATGGGCTCCAGTTCCTTGTAGTCCTTGTTGAGCTGGACGAACTTCTTCATGTCCGACATGACGTCCGGACTTGACAGCTGGTCCTGTATGGATTGGAACTTTCCTTCCAGGGAAAGCACTTTTTCAAGCAGCGTATTCTCCGCCATAAATCATTCTCCTATCTTTTTGACATAGCAACGGCGCCTCATGAAGGGCTCGTGCTCATAACTGTTCCAGATGTTTACGGCACTGTTGCTTTCAATCTGGGGGTTGGAAATGGCCCAGCGGTTGCCAATCTTGGCTGCCTTGTCGGCCATCTCCTTGTAATACACGGCCGATACGCCCTTGTTCTGCCATTCGGGCACCGCGCCGTTGATCATAAGGTCCGTTATCTCGTAATTCTTGAGGGCTTTGAGAAGGTACCACCAGCCAAAGGGGAAAACCTTGCCACGGGCCTTCTGGAGGGCTCCGGAAATGCTGGGGAAGGATATGCCGAAGGCCACTATCTCGTCGTGGTCGTCCAGAACCACGCAGCTGGCCTTGTCGGAGATGAAACGTTTGGACATACGGGCCTCCTCGTCTATTTCCGCATCGGAGAAAGGTATGAAATTATATACCGTTTTGGAGAAACTGTCGCTGTAAACCTTGAAGAACTTGCGCAGCATATTTTTATCCTTCTTCAGCTCGTCCAGACGCCCGAAATGCAGGCTGTAGCGCTCTTCGACCAACTTTGCAACACGGCGGGCCTTGTCAGGAACGCCGTGGTTGGCAACGATCTTGTACTGCAGCCAGTCGCATTCCTTCTCGAAACCGAGTTCCTTCACCAAGTCGTTGTAATAAGGGAAGTTGTATATGCAGTTGAAAGGAGGCACATTCTCGTATCCCTCAACCAGCATGCCCTGCTTGCCAAGGGTATTGTAATACAAAGGGCCGTGGATTTCGGTCATACCCTCGGAGCGGGCCCAGTCCTCGGCAGCACCAACCAAAAGCCTGGCCACCTGCTGGTCGTTAATGCAGTCAAACCAGCCGAAGCGGACGCGTTTGAGATTGTAGCGCTCGTTGTAACGGGGATTAATCATGGCGCAGATACGGCCAACCACCTTGCCTGAGTCCTTTACCAGCCACATTTTGCGCTTGCAGTACTCAAGGCTGGGGGACTTGGTCAGCGAGTGTTTCTGGTCCACATGAAGGGCCGGCACATACTGGGGACAATCCCGGTACAATTCGTCGGGGAACTTAATGAAACTCCTGAGATCAGCCCTGGTTTTGACTTCTTGGACATTATACATAGCTTGCAAAGTTAGCAATTATGTTCGACTCCTACAATATGTTGTATCACTGCTTGCGCGCAAGTGCAGCCAAATACTGCAGGCATATACGACACAGTACCTGTCTGCGATTTTTTATTACGGCTCTCTTCAAGCACCACCGAACCCTTCAGCGGCCGCTCCGAGGAAAAAACTGCCAGGAAGCCGCTTACGATTCCCAGCTTGTGAAGCCGCTTGCGGAGCATGTGCGCCAGAGGGCACTGAAAAGTGGCGGAAATGTCGGCCAGACGCACCTTGGTGGCGTCGGTCTTGGAACCGCTGCCCATTGAACTAACAAGGAAAATCCCTTTGGCGAGGCAGTACTGGATAAGGGCGATTTTGGGGCTGAGGGTATCGATGGCATCCACCACCACCTCCGGAGCAAAAGGCTCAAGCACGCCTCCTACAGAGTCCTCATGAACAAACTGCTCGCAGCATTTGAGGTCGAGCGAGGGATTAATATCCATCAGGCGTCCGCTCACCACCGAGCACTTGCTTCGTCCAACGGTGGAATGCAGGGCAGGCAGCTGGCGGTTGATATTGCTGACCGATACCGTATCTGCGTCGACCAGAAGAACATGCCCGACGCCAGCGCGGACCAGCATCTCGGCTGCCATGGCGCCCACTCCCCCAAGGCCGACCACCGCGACACGGGCGGCGGCGAGCTTGTCAAGGCCGTCGTCTCCGAACATCAGGGCCGTTCTTTCCTGCCAGGGTTCCATCAATGCATCCAGCGGTCGAGCCACTCGAAGAAAGTCCTGTGCCAGTAGAGGGCGTTCTGGGGCTGCAGGATCCAGTGATTCTCATCGGGGAAAATCACCAGCTTGCTGGGCACTCCCATCATCTGGGCGGCGTTGAATGCCGCCATGCCCTGCTCGTATGGGATGCGGAAGTCCATACATCCGTGAATGCACAAGATAGGCGTATGCCACTTGGTAATCATGGACTTGGGAGAATTGGCATAATGCCTGCGGGCCCTGGGCGTATCGGCATAAGGCGCACCGGCCTGCTGCATGCCGCCAAAGGTAATGCCGTCACCGGCAGGGCCCATGGGAGCATCGGGATTGAACGCGTACTCGGTAAGACCTCCGTTATCCCAGTTTGCGAACCACATCTCCTCCGTAGTGTACCAAAGGTTCTCCTCGTCAAAAATGCCGGCATGGGCAATGAAGCAGTCGTACAGATCTCCATGGAGGCCTTCAAGCATATATGCCGAATAACCACCGTATGAAGCGCCGACACATGCTAGTTTGCCCACGTAAGGCTGGCTCTTGATATAGCGGCCGGCACTCAGGTAGTCCTGCATGTTAAGGCCGCAGTAGTCTCCGCTTATCTGCTCTTTCCACTCCTGGCCGAAGGCTGTAGTGCCGCGGCGGTTGGGCATGATGACGATGTAGCCCTGCTGGGCCATAAGGCGGTAGCACCAGCGGTAGCTCCAGTCTTGTGAGTTGGTGCCCTGGGGGCCTCCCAGCACGATTTCGATGGCGGGATACTGCTTGGAGGCGTCGAACTCGGGGGGATACATCACCCAGCACTGCATCTGCTTGCCGTCCACGGTAGGCACCATCACGCTCTCGGTGCTCACCTCGCTCAACTGGCTTAAAATGGAGCCGTTGACAGAGGTTATGGGGCCGAAGGCCTCCTTGCCGGGCTCAACAACCGCCAGTTCCAAAGGGAAATGAAGGGAGTAGTAGCTTGTAAGCAGGCGCCCGTCCTCGAAGCCGAAGGGAGTAAAGAAATCATAGGGCCAGTCGGCCGGAGTGAGGCGGGTCAGATTGTCTTCCATATCCACCTTGAAAATAGCCTGCACACCGTCGATGAGGGCGTTGAACCAGATTTCGCCGTCGTGCCAGACAAGGCCGGCGGCGTCCCTGTCGAGGGAGGCCGCAAGCTGGCGGGCAGGACCGAAGGAAAGGCCGAAGCACTGGCCTTCCGGCTCGGACACAGTCTCTACATCACAGACCATAATCCTCTGGGCATCAGCCTCGTAGCCGTCCCTTGGCATAGATATCCAGGCCAGGTACTTTCCGTCAGGACTCCAGACAGGATCGGTATCGTAGCCGCCGTCGGCCTTCACGGGGACGGTTTCCCCTGTCAGCAGGTCATAAACGTATATACCGGTATTGGTGCTGAAGGCATACTGCTTGCCGGCAAGTTTACGGCAGGAATATGCGATGTGCCTCCCGTCGGGGGCCCAGTCAAGCTGCTCAATGCCGCTGAAGGGCTCGGCGGGCAGTTCCCAGGGTTCGTCGCCGAGGATGTCCAGCGAGTTCTGGGGAGTGATGGGAGAGCCGTTCAGGACGGCCACATAACTGCGCGGCGTTTCCGTCACCCAATGGTCCCAGTGGCGGTACATAAGATCCTCGGTGGCGTAGGCATTGGCCTTGTCCAGGGCAGGGTCGGAATCGGCGGGCTGCTGCAGTTTGGGATTCTTAATCGAACTTGTGTAGATGAGTTGTTTGCCGTCCGGCGAAAGAGAGAACTCCCCTATGCCAGAAGGTATATCGCTGATCTGCACCTTCTTACCCAACTTGTTGCCGCTCAGGGGGGCCTTCCATATCTGACCGCCCTGAACGAAGAAGATCTCTTTGCCGTCGGGACTCCAGCGGGCGCAGGACACGCTTTTTGCGTAGCGGGTAAGCTGAACGGAATCACTGCCGTCTGTATTGCACATCCACAGGTTGCGGCAGCTGCGGTTGGCCGCAATGTCATTCCATGCTACGCCGTAAAGTATGTGCTTGCCGTCGGGACTCAACTGAGGGTCGCTCAGACGTCCAAGGGAAAGAAGCACTTCAGGCGTCATTACACCATCGGCAATTTCGATTGAGGACGGGCCCACATAGCCGCTGCCCTCATCTTTTTTGGTACAACTCATAAGTAAAAGAAGGGCAGCAAGGCCCACGATAACTTTTTTCATATCGATAACAATATAAGATACTTACCTGCTTCCGCCGCCATGGCCGCCGCCGGAAAAGCCGCCACCGCCGCCGCGTGAAGAATAACCGCCATAGCCCCTGCTTGACGACGAACCGCCGCCACCGTACGATCCCGAACTGGACGGAGTAATGGCTCTGAGGTAGGCGCTGCGGGTAGCGCGGCTCATGGCGTCGGAGAAAATGACCAGATTCGAGAACTGCGAAATGGGAACGGATACGAAACTCTTGAAATTCGGAGCCATGGCGTTCATTTCCTTGGCTACCTTGTTGGCCATGCCGAATACGGCGGCCATTATCAGATAGTTCTCCCAAAGTGCAACCTCAATTGAATAGCGCTCGCTTACAAGGGTGAAATCCTTAAGGAACTGCTTGAAGCCCAGGGCTTTCATCGCAAGTTGATTACCCTCGGTACTGAGCTGTAGGCTTTCGTACGAGCTGCGGCCGCCAATAAGATGGTCGGCCCGGAAATTGTCAACCACCTGCCGCTTGATGCCCTCGACAAAATTCCGGACCTTGCTTTGATGGGAGTCGGCCCAGCGGTTGAATTCCTTCTCCTGGAGAATGCCGTCGGCACCGGAAGAATCCTTGAGCAGCACAAGCAGGGCCCTTTCGGCGTCGTCCATATAATCGAGAGATGCAGAGTCGTTGAAATAGAACTCGTTACGGCCTTTCTCCCCGAGGCGCATCTCTATCACATGGTTCATGATCATCTTGAGCAGCATGGCAGAAACCACGGTATAGCTGCCATCGTCCACGCCCTTTATGTGCGACGCCACGTAGTAGGTTTCGAAAATATCACCTTTGAACGGAATGTCCCGGTTCCACTCCAATGAAGCCGGAAGGCGTTTAACTCCGAAAATGTCCTTGATGCGTTTTCGGTCTGACCGCTTGCTCAAGCCCAGAAGGCCCAGGAACCACTTGACGGGTTTAATGAAGAACAGCCAGAACATTCCACAGGCAAAAAGGAAACCCAGCAAAGTTAGATACCAGGGATCATCTTCCCCGTCGGGGTAATAACTGCCCTCCTGCGCTTTTTTAAGCACTTCGGAGAAATCACGTTCCTGAACACTTTCCGATTCGAAGATGCCCTTGTTGAAACGTAGCAGAAGAATCATGGAATCCTCGTATCCAAGGGCTGATGTGCTTTCGGCCAGAACGGTTCCGTCCTTCTGCCAGTTGATGGTGCCCTCGAAACCGAAGGCCCAGATAAGGGAATTCTCGTCGCTCAGACGTTCCGGAGCTTCAAGCACTAGCCTTGCATGGGCCGGGGAGGAAGACAGATTGTCGCCAATGAACTGGATATGCAGCATGTCATAGTCGTTAAGCGACTTGACGGAATTACTTAGATCATATCCCACAGTAAATTTGTGCGGGCCGTAACTACCTACACCCCAGCATATTTCGTAGCCGGAGCCGGTAGAATGCAGACCACACCTGCCAGCCTTTTGTTCTATGCTGCGGTCAACGTTCCAGCTGCCCTCGTCGATAAACTGCCGGCCTTTTTCATCGCTGACACTAAGATTGGAAATTCTCATATCTCCCAGATTCTCGCGTACCAGGTACCATTCGGTACCAGATGCAACGACTACGTCCCATACCTCTACGATATGGGCCGTACCATCGGGAGACAGGGTTACCTTTATGTCTATATCGTTAATGGACGGTTCCGCCGCCCAAAGGAACGATGCAGAAAGCAGGGTCCAGGCAGCTGCGAGCAGTTTCTTCATAGGCTGCCGGCCTTTCAGATCTTGAGGGAAGGCATATCGGATTTGGCAGTGTTCTCCTTGAGGTATTGCTTCTCGGTGAAGCGGAACATGCCTGCCACTATGCTGTCGGGAATCTGGCGGATAAGACGGTTGTAACGGGTTACGGTATCGTTGTAGGTCATGCGGCTCATGCGGACCTGGTTCTCGTAGGTGTTGACGGAGTCCATGGTCTTCATGTACATGGCGTCGGACTTGAGGTTGGGATACTGCTCCACTACCGCGGAAATGCGCGACATGGTGCTGGTAATCAAGTCTTCCTGGGCCTGGGCCTCGGCTGCAGTGCTGTTGGCATTGATGCTGGAGCGGCTGGCTATGACATCCTTGAGGGTGCGGTACTCATGCTCGTTGTACGACTTGAGCAGTTCCACAAGGCCGGTCAGAGCGTCCCAGCGGCTGGACTGCTGCACGCCGATCTGGCTCATTGCGTTCTTGGTAAGTTCCTCTGCGTTGACGAATTTGCGCTGTACGGAGATGATCCAGAGAATCAGTACTACAACGACTGCTACAATGATAATGGCTGTTAACATGGTATTGAAATTTTTTGCAATATAGTAAATTTATCAGGATATTTTACTGTAATCCTTAATGTCGTATTTATCTTTCCGAAGTTCACGTACAAGTAACATATTTTCAGGCTTTTGCAGTGACGGATCATTATCCAGCACACCCTGTGCGCAGTGCCTGGCCTCCTCCAGAAGGAGGCCGTCGCGTGCTAGTGAAGCTATGTTCAGGCTGACGGGCAGGCCGCTCTGCTGGGTACCCTCCAGGTCCCCCGGGCCGCGCATCTTCATGTCTTGCTCGGCAATCTCGAAACCGTCCTCGGTTGCACACATAAGTTCCAGACGCTGAAGGGCGTCGTGGCCGGTCTTCGGGTCCTTGACCAATATGCAGTAGGACTTTTCGGCACCGCGGCCCACCCGGCCTCGAAGCTGGTGAAGCTGGCTCAGGCCGAAGCGCTGTGCGCTGCGGATCACCATCACGCTGGCATTGGGCACATCCACGCCTACCTCGATAACAGTTGTGGAAACAAGTATGTCTGCCCTGCCCTCCACAAATGCCTGCATGTTGAATGCCTTGACGTCGTTGGCCTGCTGTCCGTGCACTATGGCAACCTTGTAGCCCTCCTCGAGCGGGAAAGCCTTCAGGATATCCTCGTAGCCCTGCTCGACATTGCTCACATCCTCCAGTTTCTCGTTTATAAAAATCATAGGATACACCACGAAAGCCTGGCGGCCAAGGGCTATCTGCTCGCGCATGAAACGGTACATTGCCGGCAGGCGGTTCTCCCCTATCAGCATGGTCTGCACGGGCTTGCGTCCGGGAGGCATTTCGTCTATTATGGATACGTCCAGGTCTCCGTAAAGGGTCATTGCGAGGGTCCGGGGGATGGGCGTAGCCGTCATCACCAGGATATGCGGAGGCACACCGGGGCCCTTGGCCCAGAGAGCGGCGCGCTGGCCTACGCCGAAGCGGTGCTGCTCGTCTATGACGGCAAGGCCGAGGGCCTTATACAATACCGGTTCCTCTATCAGGGCATGCGTTCCGACCACGATTGATATACTGCCGTCGGCAAGTCCTTCCAGCAGCGGGCGGCGGTCCTTCCTGCTTGTGCTGCCGGTAAGCAGGGCGCACTGGATACCGGTGGGTTCAAGGTACTTGCGGATATTTGCAAAATGCTGCTGCGCAAGCACTTCCGTGGGAGCCATGATGCACGCCTGATAACCGTTGCCCACGGCAATCAGGCAGCTTAGTACAGCTACCATGGTCTTGCCTGAACCCACATCGCCCTGGAGCAGACGGTTCATCTGGCTGCCGCCGGCAAGGTCGGAACGTATCTCCTTGATAACCCTCTGCTGAGCGCCTGTCAGGGCGTACGGCAATGCATTGTAGCAGGCGTGAAAAGGAGAGCCCACTAAGGGCATGCGTATGCCGTTTTCAGCGCGGCTGCGAACGTAGCGCTGCTTTAACAGGCTGAGCTGCAGGAAGAAAAGTTCCTCAAACTTGAGCCTGCGGGTGGCCAGTTCCAGCGCCTTCATGTCCGATGGAAAATGGATGTTCTGAAGTGCGTAATGCAGCGGGCACAGCCCGTGCATGCGGCGTATGGACTCGGGGATGTTCTCCTGCACCTCGCCAAGGCACAGGGCCAGGGCGGCATGCTGCATCTTGCACATCACCTTGCCGGTGACGCCGCCCGACTTGAGCTTTTCGGTACTGGGGTAGACGCCCGTGAGAGTGCCTCTCGCCTGAGGATTCTCCTGCGGGGCGTCAATCTCGGGATGGACGATATTCATGCGGCCGTTGAAAAGCTGCGGCTTGCCGAAGAAGATGAACTCCCTGCCAGGCTCCAACTTGTCATAACTCCACTTGACACCTTTGAAGAACACCATCTCCATGCGGCCGGTGGAATCCTCCACCATTACACTCAGATGCTTGATATTTATAAGATTGCGGCTCACCACCCGCCCCTGGACCTGAACATACGCAAGGTCGGGGCTCACGGAGGCTATGGGGGTGATGCTGCTGCGGTCGATGTAGCGGAACGGGTAGAAATGAATCAGCTCCTCAAGGGTGTTGATGCCCAGCTCCCTTTTGATGAGAGCCGATCTTTTGGGGCCGACGCCCGGGAGGAACTGAATGTCATTTTTTAATTCACCCATACAACAAAGATAATGGTTTTTCGCATACTTTAGTTATATTTGAAGCATGAAACGTTTATTGCCTGTATTATCCCTGGCCGCACTAACCACAGCCGTATTCATATCCTGCCAAAAGGAAGCGGCGCCGGCCACCGAGGATATCCGAATTCCCGAGGGCGGAAAGCTTGAAAAAGAATTCATAGCCGGCACCCCCTCAACCCGAGCCACACTCAAGGACTTCCCCGTTGTAGAATGGCAGAACTCCGACGCCATCGCTGTCTGGGACGGGTCCAGTTCCTGCTTCTTCACAATCAAGCCGGGTACCAATCAAGGCACCACTGCCACATTCGAGGGCTCCGTGGCTGAAGAGGCCACCTCGTTCTATGCCCTCTTCCCGGCGACGGCTTTCAATGCCTTTGACGGCCAGAGTTTCACGGCAACCATGGCCTC
>CACXCS010000041.1 GCA_902766255.1 uncultured Bacteroidia bacterium | reverse complement strand
GAAGGGGCGTTGAAGTACTCTTCTCCATCGTGCATTATGCTACTCTCGGAAGGCCTGTAAGCTCCCTTTTGGTACAAAGAGCCACCCTCGTAGATCCCGATTTCGTCAGCGTATCTGGCATCATTCAGAAATGCACTCCACTTTATCTTTTGGGGATCATTTGTGAAGTCTACGTTGGAGAACCAGCCATACTTCTGGTACATAGAATTCCGATGGTTGATGTGCTCCTGGGTAACAGCACCTTGCTTAGTCACGTATTCGTCGTCAAGGAATGCGAAGCCATGACCTCCGGCCTCGTGGCGCAGTGTGTTGCCAAACGCTTCGGGATCGTTGCCGCAGGACCCGTAGAACGAGACCCCTGATTGCTTCGTCTCGCTCATGGTGGTGATGCCGCGCGATGAGAGAGAATTCACCAACACTCCTATAAGCAGGTTATTGTCATTCTTGATGCCTGGAACCTTAAGAGCGTATTCGTAACATTTGTTTACATTCCCGGTGGAGATTGAACCGAATGTGGCATCAGTACTAAGAGCAGTGGAATAGCCGTTCCCAGTCTTTCCATTCTTGGAAACGGCCTTTACGGCATACACGTTGAACCGTTTCCGGTAGGTCTTGTACGGCTCGATGGCGAAGAACTCTTCCATGGACTGGCGCATCATCGTCTCGTAGAGGCCGCCCGCAGCCATGTCCTTGTCGGTGTAGGCATCTCCCATAAACACGACATTGATTCCATTGCCAACAGATGCTTTTTGGAGCGTCAACACCTTGCCGTCCTGGGAATAGTCGGTGGAATAATAATCATCCTCATTCTCCAAACTCCCGAAGAGTTCCTCAAGAATGGGAATCAGTTTGGTCGAAGTCGTGTGCCCGAACCTGTTCCTGGCAGGATCACTTACATTGGGACGGTTGGACTTCATAATAACTCCCTTATTGTCTACCACGATGGCTGAAGGTGTGGCGCTGCTGCACCATATGCTCGACTCGATTGGCGAGAAGTCCCAAATATTGAAATTATACCACTTTTCGTATCCTCTCTCCAAAATAACGTCCTTCAGCGGCTTGCCCGAATCTGCTGTTTCGGAACTGGCATTAAAAGAAGCAATAATTTCCAAACCGTCTTTGTGGTATTTGTCGTACATCCTTTTCAGGAGCGGCATCAATTGTTTTGAATAAGGACACCATGTGGCCCAATTCAGTAGCACCGTAGCCTTGTTTTTGGAAACAATATCCTTGTAAGGAATTGCTGTTCCGGTAACTATATCCCTTATAGTCCTGCTGGGCCAATATGCTTTGATATCATAATCTCCGACATTCATCGGTGCCGTTCTTCGAGGTGATGATACGAGATACATGTTGACAAGGTAATCGGCCTGGGGTGCCGTAATGAAAGAGTCGGGCACCCAGTCATCAAGGAATTCTTCATTGATAAGCAGTTTCGTCCCCAGGCGCGCCCATGAGTCCGGGACTGTTCCCGTGAAGGCGTTCCTCTCAAGATGCAGTGAGCTAAGTTTAGAACTGCTGCCAAGGCTTTCCGGGATCGAACCGGTCATCTTGTTGTTTTGAGCAATAGTGATAATAACGAGAGGAGTATCCATAAACAAGTCCGGCAGGCTGGTCATGGACGTAAAGTTTACAGATAGAGATTCCAGGTTTTTGAGTTGCCTGAAACTGGGAGGCAGTGTTCCGGTAACACCTGGTTCATGCTGAAGAAAGAATACCGTGAGAGGGGTCAAACCGTCAAAGCAGTCTGGGAACTCTCCTTTAAGGCCCCATTCCCCGTTGAAATACAATTCAAGTTTTCCGGCTTGTTTATTCCACTTCACTCCTTCCCAATTCTCGAGAGGCTGTGACATATCCCATTTCTTGCTTATTTTCCAGTTCTGGCCATCCATTTTATTATAGATCTGCATCAGGGCCTCGCGTATTCTCGTCTCATTAGAGACTGCCGCCTGCTTGATAGTTACTATGTACGATTTGCGCCCGCCCTCCTGCACGATTTCCACCTTTCCCTCGCGGACTCTTCCCGAAGTGTTCCCGGACACATGGAGCAGGATAGTTGAACTCTTCAACGCCTTCGTTCCTACATACTGGATCCAACTGTCCGACACCAATACCGTGTATTCTACGTTAGCTTGCACCTTTAACTCGATGCTCTGTGCTTCGGGTTCCAACTCATAGGACTTCTGCGAAAGCAAAATGCCCAGATTCGCACTCTGATGCACTGTCACGCTCTTGGTTAGTTCTTCTGCCTTGATCGTCACTGTTGCGCTCCGGTCCTCGCAGGTGGTGTTTTGCTCACCTGCTACCGTCACCGTTACCGGATTATTGGAGGCATTGCCGGACGAGGGAGAAACGCTCACCCACGAATCCGATGAAGTTGCCGTCCAGCTACGACTCGCCGTGAGTGTTATGGCCTGACTCCCTCCGTCTGCAGGCAATTCAATCGATTCGGAGTTGGACAGAGTCAGTGAAGGCTCTTTCTGGCACCCGACAAGCAAAATCGCAGTCAGACAGATAATGGCGGTTACTACGTGTTTCATAGCAAATCGTTTAAACAGTTAATTAATCTTATTGTCCAATTTTTGGGATGAACTGCACCGCAGCAGTACCGCTACCAGCACAGCCACACAACCAAGGCCGATAAAGATCCATTCGGCACGCACGGCTGCCTGTACCCCTTCAAAGGCGCGGAATATGCGTCCGACGAAGATCGGCACAAGCAGCATGCCCATATTCTGTATCCAGTAAATCAGCGAGTAAGCCGTACCCAGGTTCCTTTCGGGAACAATCTTGGGCACGCTGGGCCACATGGCTGAAGGCACAAGCGAATAGCCTATGCCCAGCATGCCGATTCCAAAGTAACCCCAGAACGGCACTCCCTGGGGCGCGAAAGCTATCACCAGATGCGCAGCCAGCACCAGAACCGATCCGAATACCATCCACAGGGTGCCTTTGCCCACCCTGTCGACCAGCGCTCCGAACAGCGGGGTGAATACTACCGTAAAAAACGGAATCATCGTTATCACCCATTTGGCGCTCTCCAGTTCCATCCCGAAACGCGGAATCACTATCGAAGTGCCAAACTTCTTGAAGCTGATGATGCAGCAGTAGAAGAACACGCACAGCAGGGCTATCAGCAGGAACCTGCCGTTGGTCAGCAGGCGGCCGATGTCGGAGAACTTGAACTTGTCCTCTTCTTTGACCGCACCGCGCCCGGACATAATGCCATGTGCTTTGTCAAATCGTGCGTCCATGGCCACGAACAGGCCCCAAAGCACCACTCCGCCCAGGATCAGGGCCAGACCGAACATCGCCGGTCGGGCGGTTTCGGCCAGAGTGTAGATCTCACCGGGGGCCTTCTGCGCCACCAGGACAGGCGAGAGTATGAAGGCCAGGGCCGTGCCCAGACGCGCCACTGCAACCTGCGCACCCATGGCGAACGCCACCGGTCCGCCTTTGAACCATTTGGCGATGGAGCGCGTGACCGCCACTCCCGCAATCTCGCTGCCAAGGCCGAAGAGCATACATCCAGCGTACGCCAGTAAAAGCGAAGAATGAGGGTCCAGGCCGCTGCGAAGGGCTACAACCACCGTTCCGGCGCCCAGGGCCATAAGCCCCACGAACACGCTGCCCACGATGCGCACCCCGAACACGTCCAGCAGGATGCCGCACACAATCAGGCCGCCGCACACGCATAGAAAGCTGTAGCCGCCGGCGTAAAAACCATAATCGGCGCTGTCCCAGCCCAGCTGGAGGCTCTCGGGATGCTGGAAAATCTGAGAGAGTGTGGAAAAGCAGTCGTCAAAGAAGTACGACGCGAACATTGGCACCATCAGGAAGATGAGTGCCGCCCAGCGAAGCTTCTTCCAGCTCATTATTTCTTTATGTTAGGGAGCTCCAGCCCGTATTTCTTCTTGCGGTCCTCGGCTTTGAGCAGGATGCTGAATATGAACGCCAGCACGCCGAAACTGGAGAATACAATCATGGGAATGGTATATCCTCCGGTGCTCTGGCGCAGCGATCCTATGAGCATGGGCACCAGGCAGAGGCCGATGTTCTGCACCCAGAAGATAAGGCAGTAAGCGCTGCCCAGGATCTTCTCGTCGATGATTTTGGGAACACTGGGCCACAGCGCTGCCGGCACGAGCGAGAAACTCACTCCAAGCACCACGATCAGCAGCACGGCGAACCATTTATGAGGGAATACCGGAAGCACGAACGCAAAGCACAGGTGGCATGCAATCATAATAACCGAACCCAGCATGAGCATGGATGCTCCCTTGCCTACACGGTCAAGGAAGATGCCCAGAAGCGGCGTAAGGCACATGGCCAGGATGGGGAAGCAGCTGAAGAGGCGTGCCGCAGTGGCGGCGTCGATGCCCAGCGTCTCCTCCAGGAAGTTGGGCGCATAGCGCTGGAACGGGAAGATGGCGCTGTAATAGAGCACGCACAGCAGGGCCACGATCCAGAACATCTTGCTGGTGAAGATCGCACCGAGGTCCTTGACATGGAATTCATCCTCGGGCGACTTTTCATCGGTGGCAAGGCCGGCGGCCACCAGCTGGGAGTCGAACTTGCGGTCCATGACTCCGAAGATTATGAAGTTGATCAGACCTATGCAAAGCAGGGCGCCGCAGAAGCCCAGAGGGGCCAGTATGCTGCCGCCCGCGGCATTGGAGATGATGGGGGCGATCCACATGACGGCGAACACGCCCAGCCTGGCGATGGCCATCTCGAGCCCCATGGCCAGGGCCATTTCCTTGCCCTTGAACCACTTGGCCAGAATCTTGGAAACGTTGGTGCCTTCCATTTCGCAGCCGCATCCGAAGATCATGAATCCCAGCGAGGCCATTTTGGCGCTTGCGGGCATCTCGACCCACCAGCTGCCCAGCCACTGGGCGAACCCGGTGGCCTGGAACCAGTCGCTAATGCCCACGAACTTGATGGCTGCGCCGGCCACCATGAGGCCTGCCGACAATACTCCGGAGAAGCGCACTCCCAGTTTGTCAAGGATGACTCCGGCCAGGATCAGGAAACCGCATACGTTAAGGATATATTCCGATGCCGCGTATTTGCCGAAAACGCTGCTGTTCCATCCCAAGTCGCTTTCCACGAGCGATTTAAGAGGGCTCATAACATCTACGAACATATACGCAAAGAACATCATCAGTGCCACCAGCACCAATACGGTCCACCGCGCCAGCGGCGAATCATTCATCAGTTTTGCAATCTTCTCTGACATATTTAGCTGTATTTTAGATTTTGCAAGATAATAAAAAAAGCGCTACTGCCGCTGCCTGACAGCTTCAAACAGAAGGATGGCCGCACTTACCGACACGTTGAGGGAGTCCAGGCGGCCAAGCATGGGGATGCGGATGTGGGCGTCGGCCGCTACCCGCCACTGTTCCGACAGCCCCGTGCTCTCAGTGCCCATGACCAGGGCGGTGCCTCCGCGCATGTCGCAGTCGTAGTAGAGCGAGGAGTCCTGAAGCTGGGCGGTGAGGATGCGTATTCCAAGGGACTTAAGCCAAGTGATGGCCTGCTCCGAGGTGCACACGGCCACGGGCACGGTAAACACTGCACCGATGGAGGCCCTGATGAGGTTGGGGTTCCACAGGTCGGTGAGGGGGTCGCATATCAGCACGGCATCGGCACCGGCGGCATCGGCACTGCGAAGGACCGCCCCGAGGTTGCCTGGCTTCTCGACGCTCTCGAGTACCATAATCAGTGGATTCTCAGGAAGATTCAGGTCTTCCAGCCGCCGCGTCTTTGACTTTACTTCAGCAATGACTCCTTCCGTCCCTCCCCGATACGCCACTTTTTCATATACCTCTTCGCTTACTTCAAATACCCTGGCTCCAGCTTCGGCAGTACTCTCCCTGAAAACGTCGCTACGCGACCCCTCCCACGCAAGCGTGGGCCCCTCCCTCTTATGGAGCCGAGGGTGGCTACAGTTTTCAGGGAGAGTACTGCCGAAGCTGGAGCTGTCACCGGCAAGGGAGGGACAGATGAACAGGGTGTCCAGTTCGAAGCCGGCAGAGGTGCAGTGCTCGAGTTCGCGGCGGCCCTCCACCACGAAAAGACCGGTCTCGCGCCGCAGGGACGAATCCTTCTGCAGCGCGAGCAACCGCTTGATCTTCGGGTTCTGTGCTGAGGTAATCAGCTCCTGGGGCATTTACTGCTCTTTTTCGGCGTTTTCTTTCTTGAGACTCTTCTCCGGACGCATCTGGGGGAAGAACAGTACGTCCTGTATGGTGGTCTGGCCAGTCATGAACATGGTCAGGCGGTCGATTCCCATGCCGAGGCCGGAAGTCGGCGGCATGCCGTACTCGAGAGCGCGCACGAAGTCCATGTCGATGTACATGGCCTCGTCATCGCCCTTGCTCTTCAGGGCGGCCTGTTCCTCGAAACGCTCCAACTGGTCGATAGGGTCGTTGAGCTCGGAATAAGCGTTGGCCAGTTCCTTGCCGCACACGAACAGCTCGAAACGCTCGGTCAGCGACGGGTCGGTGCGGTGGCGCTTTGTCAGCGGGCTCATCTCAACAGGGTAGTCGATGATGAATGTCGGCTGGACCAGCTTTTCCTCGCAATAGGCACCGAAGATCGCGTCGATCAGCTTGCCCTTGCCCATGGAGGGCTCGACGGGGACCTCCAGCTGCTTGCAGGTGGCCCTCAGCTGCTCCTCGTCCATGCCCTTGACGTCCACTCCGGCGTACTCCTTGATGGCGTCAAGGATGGGCAGGCGGCGGTAAGGGCCGGCGAAATCGACCTCCTGTGAGCCTATCTGCACACGGGTGGTGCCGTTAACTGCAACAGATATCTTTTCGAGCATCTTCTCCACGAAGCACATCATCCAGTTGTAGTCCTTGTAGGCTACGTAGATCTCCATGCAGGTAAACTCCGGATTGTGCGTCTTGTCCATGCCCTCGTTGCGGAAATCTTTTGCGAACTCGTACACGCCGCTGTATCCGCCCACTATGAGGCGCTTGAGGTACAGCTCGTTGGCTATACGCAGGTACAAGGGGATGTCGAGTGCGTTATGATGAGTCACGAAGGGACGTGCCGTGGCGCCGCCGGGAATGCTTTGAAGGATGGGGGTCTCAACCTCCAGGCAGCCTGCGGCGTTGAAATACTCGCGCATGGTGGCTATTATCCTGGCCCTCTTGACGAATACATCTTTGACCTGGGGGTTGATGATAAGGTCAACGTAGCGCTGGCGGTAGCGGAGCTCCGGGTCGGTAACGGCATCGAATACCTGGCCCTCGGCCTCTTTGACAATGGGGAGCACGCGGAGCGACTTGCTCAGGAGAGTCAGTTCCTTCGCGTGGACGCTGAGCTGGCCGGTCTGGGTGATGAAAGCAAATCCCTTGATGCCTATGATGTCACCTATGTCCAGAAGTTTCTTCCAGACGGTGTTGTACATTGTCTTGTCTTCGCCCGGGCAAATCTCGTCACGCTTGACGTATATCTGGATACGGCCGCTTTCGTCCTGGAGCTCTCCGAAGGAGGCGGCGCCCATGATGCGGCGGCTCATCAGCCTTCCGGCTATGCATACTTCACTGAAATTGCCTTTCTCCGGATCGAAGCCCGCGGCGATGGCGGCGGCGCTGGTGTTGACCGGATATTCGGCGGCGGGATAAGGCTCTATGCCCAATTCCCTGAGCTTCGCCAGCGATTCGCGGCGAATTTGTTCCTGTTCGCTAAGTTCTATCGTCATAATGATGCAAAAGTACGAATTATTTTTGTTATCTTTGTATGCTATGACCAAGGAATGCAAGTGGATTGTACGTGAACCTGCCGACGCCTCCAAGGTGGACAAATTGTCTGCGGAGGTGGGAATCGACCGCGTACTTGCCGACTTGCTGGTCAAACGTGGCGTCGAAACGTTCGAACAGGCCCGCTCTTTCTTCCGTCCCTCCCTGGACGACCTGCACGATCCTTTCCTCATGACGGACATGGACGCCGCAGTGGAACGCCTCCATAAAGCCATCTCAGGCGGCGAGAAAATCCTCGTCTACGGGGACTATGACGTGGACGGCACCACTGCAGTATCGCTCGTTTACTCATTTATACGCCGTTTCACTTCCAACGTGGATTTCTACATACCAGACCGCTACGACGAGGGTTATGGTGTGTCCTACAAAGGCATAGACTGGGCGATCGAGGGAGGCTTCAAGCTAATCATCACTCTTGACTGCGGCATCAAGGCCATCGACAAGGCGGAGTACGCCAAGGCCGGCGGTGTGGACATGATAATCTGCGACCACCACCTCCCCGAGGATTCCATTCCGGCGGCAGTCGCGGTTCTGGACCCCAAGAGGGAGGACTGTCATTATCCATTCGACGACCTGTCCGGCTGCGGCGTAGGTTTCAAGCTTGTCCAGGCCTACTCGCAGCGCTATGGAGTACCATTCGAGAGCCTCGTTCCGCTGCTCGACCTGCTGGTGGTAAGCATAGCATCCGACCTCGTAACCATGGTCGGGGAAAACCGTACCCTGTCTTACTTCGGCCTCAAGCAGTTGAACGAGAACCCCCACAAGGGCCTGCTGGCCATGATAAATCTCTCCAACCTTGAGCCGGGGCACATCACTATCGACGATATAGTTTTCAAGATAGGCCCCCGTATCAATGCCGCGGGCCGTATGGAGTCCGGCCGGCTGGCGGTGGAGCTCCTTACCGTCGAGGATGAAGAGCAGGCAATGTTCATAGGTGAGAAGATCAACGAGAACAATAACGAGCGCAAGAGCATCGACCGCGAGGTAACCAAAGAGGCCCTGGAGATGGTTGAAAACCACAGGTGCCTGGCCTACGAAAACGCCATCGTTGTTTATAATCCCCACTGGAGCAAAGGTATAGTGGGTATCGTAGCATCGCGTCTGGTCGAGGCCTATTACAAGCCCACCGTAGTGCTCACCAAGTCAAACGGTTTCGTCACCGGATCGGCTCGCAGCGTGCAGGGTTTCGACCTGTACGAGGCCATCGAAAGCTGCGCCGACATTCTTGAGAATTTCGGCGGCCATGTATACGCTGCCGGTCTCACCCTCAAAGAAGAGAATGTTGAAGAGTTCGCCCGCCGCATGGACAAATTCGTGTCCGGCAAAATCACCTCTGAAATGCTCGTTCCAGTGGTGGATATAGACTCCCGTCTGGATTTCTCGCAGATTACTCCCAAATTTTTCCGTATACTCAAGCAGTTCCAGCCATTCGGCCCCGGCAACGGAAACCCCGTCTTCGTAACGGAGAACGTCTATGATGCGGGCAACGGACGCAAGGTAGGCGCCGGAGGCGTCCATCTCAAGCTGGACCTTATCCAGGAGTCGCAGCCATATCACCAGATTGCCGCCATAGCCTTCAACATGGCGGACTACTATGACTACATCAAGTCGGGCAACCCTCTTGACGTATGTTATTCTATAGTAGAGAATTACTATCGCGGTAACTCCACTATTCAGCTCCGCGTCAGGGATCTCAGGGAAAGAGAAGAAATAATATGAAAAAGACCGTCATAAGCCTGTACGTCGCATTAGCGGCGTGTTTTTGCGTGTGTGCGCAGCCTGCGCCATCAAGTTTCCGTCAAACCTGGCAGAAGGGCCCCGGGTGGCTCAGAAACGCCGTCATCTATCAGGTGTATCCGTCTTCATACAAGGATTCTGACGGCAATGGTATCGGCGATATCCCCGGCGTTATTTCCAAGCTGGACTACATCGGGAGCTTGGGGGTCACGGCCATCTGGTTCAACCCCATTTTCGAGTCGGGGTGGATAGACGGCGGCTACGATGTGATTGATTTTTACAAAGTTGACCCCCGCTTCGGCACCAACAACGACCTTGTGGAACTTGTGCGCCAGGCCCATTCCCGCGGCATCAAGGTTATGCTGGACCTCGTTGCAGGGCACACCTCCGACAGGCATCCATGGTTCCTTGAAAGCGCATCCGACACCAATCTCCAGCACTCCGATTATTACATCTGGAGCGACCGCCTGCCGGACGCCAAAGCCGCCCAGGATCTGGAAACAATGATGAAGGACCCGAATTATATGCAGAACACCAGGGGAAAATGGATGAAGAGCGAATACCCACGGGCCAAGTACTATTACAAAAACTTCTATGCCTGCCAGCCGGCCCTGAATTACGGCTATGCCAATCCCGACCCTTCGCATCCGTGGGAACAGGGCGTGGATGACCCCGGCCCGCGAGCGGTCAGGCAGGAACTTAAGAACATCCTGGCCTTCTGGTATGGCAAGGGAGTGGACGGATTCAGGGTGGACATGGCAGCCAGCCTTGTCAAGAACGACCGCGACAAGTCCGAGATCATGCGCCTGTGGCGTGAGATGCGCTCCTGGCAGGATGCCAATTACCCCGACCGGGTGCTGATGGCCGAGTGGAACGACCCCAAATACTGCCTGGCGGGCGGCTTCAACGTGGACATGCACCTCAACAGCGTGAGTTCCGCCAACCGGCGCATGTACTTTGATACCAAACACCAGGCGGACGGCGGAAGTTACTTCTCCCTCAATGGCGGGCAGCCTTCCGTCAAAGATCTTTACGGCAATCCCTGGCCCGAAGAAAGGATAGACCGCACTACCACGCCCTCGCAGATGCTCAAATCGTATTACGACTACTTCACGGATGCGATTGACTGGACCCGCGAATGGGGATACTTCGCCACCATCACCGGCAACCACGACCACCTGCGCTTCAACACGGGCGCCCGCAACGACCCCTCGCAGCTCAAGGTCATGATGGCATGGGTGCTCACGATGCCGCTTCCCATTCTCTACTATGGTGACGAGATAGGCATACGGAGCCTGGTGGATCTGCCCAATGTGGAGGGCGCCAATCACAACGGCAAGGAGCGGGCGGGAGGCCGCAGCCCCATGCAGTGGGATTCAAGTGCCAACGCCGGATTCAGCAGCTGCTCTCCCGAGGATATCTATATTCCCGTATGCCCTGAATGGACGCCCGCCACTTCTTATCCGAAGTATCTCGAATGGAAGGCCGCCGGCAGCAAGAATTCCACTGCTCCCGGAGCCATCACGGTAGAATCGCAGGACGGCGATCCGGGCTCGCTTCTCAACTGGACGCGGGCACTTATCAAACTCCGTAAGGAGAACCCGGCTTTCTGGGCAGATTCCCGCTTCGGGCCTATCTACAATGAAAAGCAGCCCTATCCCATGCTGTATCTGCGTTCCGACGGGGTGGATACCTATCTGATTGCGCTGAATCCCACATCAAAGAAACAGAAACTGACCCTGGACCTCTCTTCCGAGGGCCTTGAAGCTGTGCTGACTTCCGGGAAAGCCTCCATCAAAAAGAGCCGCAATGGACTCATTCTCAGTATGGGAGCCGTGAGCGCGCTGGTGGTAAGATTATAAGATTCCGGACATTAGTTCCGCCAGAACTTCCTGAATGCTCTTGCCTTCGGTGTTGTCGGGGTGATGGAACCATTCGGTCCTGACTCCTGACAGGCCGGCAACAATGCCCAGTCCGCCGGAAACGTTGGAATAAGTGAAATTGGGAGGCGTCACCCCAAAGTTGGAAAGGAGATTGAACCTCATAAGGTACTGGGCCTTGAAGTAATTGTATAGTTCCTCCGACAAGCGGTATACCTCCACTACATAATCAATGTTGTCCATGATTACGATTACGGAAGGAGGCATGGGGTCAATCTCGCCAGGGTCTGTTTCCCCTTCATCGGGAAGGACTGGATCGGGCATCTCCGGCTCGGGAAATTCGAAGCCCTCAGGGAACAGGATCCGCCAGTTGAATCCCGAGGACCTGCTTACGTAGAAAGAGTAGGTGTCGGAGTCGAACTGTTTGTGCGTCAGCAGCATCATGGGCCCGGTGACATTGATGCCCTCCTCGGTGAGGTAACCGTTGTAGTCGGCGTTTGCAAAGGCGTCCAGGTCGAGCGAGTTGAGGTCGTCGCGGGTGGCCACCTGACCCGGCAGCTTGTAGGTATAATACTCGTTGGTGTCGATCTGCAGGGCCACCGGCATAGGAGGAAATGCGGAGGGTGAAGTACCTTTGTAAAGAATGCCCTCTCCCATAAGACTGGCGGTGATCAGCGTGTTCTTCTCAAGGATTCTTACGCCGAAGAACTCTCCTTCCTGAACGCTGCGGTCAAGTTTTACCTTGAATCTCAACTGGGTAGAGTCCTCGGGAACGGAATCCATGGTTACGGAGCCTAGTACCGGTACGGGAGGTATGATAGTGGATGCGTATGCTGTGGGTGCGGAATCGCTGCGTACGCTTACCTCGATCTTATCTCCGCTCCGGAGCGAGCAGTCTTGTAGGATGGCTGTAAGCATGTTGCCGTCCGAGAAGCTGTCGGAAGAAAGCTCCGCCTTCCTGCCGTTGAGCGTTACCGAAATGTCGTTTACCGAAGGTGTGCGTGTCCCGGGCGAGGGTTTCCCATAGGCGGGATCGGCGAAGGCGACCTGGAGTACTGGAGTATCGTAAGGTGCTGAAGGCAGGTAGTTTATGTAGATGGCTGCCTCCGACACATCGTCCAGCGGAAAGGGGAACTCACAGGCAAAGGCAAGCGGGAGCAGCGCAGCGGGAAGCAGGGCACGTAAGAACTTTTTCATGGCGTCAGAATGTATAACCTACGCTTATTGTAGGAATTATGGGCACCAGGCCGTATGCCGTGCCTATATACTCGCCTTTGCTGTCGGTGTCCAGCATGGCGAACGAGGCGTTGAGGTGGTTGTATGCGTTGTAGACGCTCAGGTTGATATTCAGTTTGCGGTCTCCGGAGAAGGGTACGGTGTAGTCCACTCCCAAGTCAAGTCTGTGATAGTCTGGCAGTTTGGCGTTGTATGGAGCCTGGTAGAGCAGGGACGAGGTCCCGTCCTCGAACTTTATTACGTGGCTCGGCAGGGTGATGCGGTTGCCGGAATGGTAGTTCCAGTTGGCGAAGATGCTCCACCTCTTGCCCGGGTGCCACGTGGCTACCAAATTGACTTTGTGGCGGTTGTCGTTGTGGTCGGGGAAGCGGAACATGGAGTATGCGGGGAATTCCCGCCAAGACCAGCTGAGGGTGTAGTAAGCCGATAATTCGGCCTGAGGCACAGACCATGTAGTTTCCAGCTCCAGTCCGTACGAGGTCCCTTTGCCGGTGGTGAAAGACTTCTCCCAGTTGACCAGAGGCGGGTAGAAGGCGTTGGCTCCGTTGTAGGACAGCATGCCGTTCATGGTCTTGTACCAGCCCTCGATGTTGATCTTGAATTTACCCGGAGTAAGGTAGATGCCTCCTGCGACCTGGTCCGAGACCATAGGACCTGCGCCAGGCACCGACGGCATCCAGCTGTTGGTTGGAAGGTCGATGTACATGGCCGAAACAAGGTGTGCGTACTGGCTCATGCGGGTATAGGATAGCTTGGCGCAGACCGTATTGGTTATCAGCCACTTGAGTGCGGCACGGGGCTCTATCGACCCCCAGGTTTTCAGCTTTGTCCCGAACAGCGAAGCCCGAAGGCCGGCATTCAGGGTGAAGTTGTAGGCGATGAAGATTTCGTCTTCGATGTACACTGCCGGCTCCCAGGAGATGTAGCGGTCTCCTTCCTCGTCGCTGTTCTCTTCCGGATCCAGCCCGGCGAAGTCGTTGCGTTGCCGGTACTCTCGCACGGTCTTGTATCCGTGCATGGCCGCCGCCGCACCGAAGCGGACGTGATGGATCGAGTTGGGATACCAGTCCAGATCGTACTTGAGTCCGCCGTCGCGCACGGCGCAGATGTTGTCGTCGTTCCAGTACATGGAGCTGCTTCCGCCGCCGGCAGCAGGAAAGCGGAGGTCGAAGGTGTAGCCCACGTCGGAACTGCTGCGGGTGTAGTAGGCGAGGAGTTTGCCGCGCAGTTGCTGCGAGTACTTGGATTCCCAGCCCAGGGACCCGGTCAGGGTGCCCCAGACGGTGCGTATCCCAAGGTCCATCAAACCGTCGTCCTCTTCATCCTTGATGCCTGCCTGAAGGTTGTCCTCGCCCCAGTATAAGGCGGCGTTGAGCTTGTTGTTGGCGTCTATTATATGGGTGATGCGGCCGTTCAGGTCCCACATGGCGTAAGCTCCGCGTGCAGTGGTGCCGTCACCGTTGCGCCTGTTGGCGTAAGCGATTGCAGGAATGGTGATTACATCCATCCACGAGCGCCTGAGCCCGAAGTTGACGGAGGTGCGTTCTTTCCACACCGGACCCTCGATGTGGAGCCTTCCGTCTATGAGGCCGAGCGACGCGCCCCCGTGCCAGCGGTGCATGTCGCCCTCTTTGGTCTCCACGTCCACGACCGATGACAGCCGGCCGCCGTAACGGGCCGGGAAGCCGCTTTTGTAGAAGTCCAGATTGTCCACTACGTCGGTGTTGAAACTCGAGAAGAAACCTCCGAAGTGGCTGATGTTGTACAGCGGCACCCCGTCCAGCAGGAACAGGTTGTCGGCTCCGTCGCCGCCATGGACGTACAGGCCGCTCATAAGCTCGTTGCCGGCCGCCACGCCTGGCAGCATCTGCAAATGCTTGATGATGTCGGGGGTGCCGAACACGGCCACTCCGCTGCGCAGTTTGTCCCCGTCAAGGCGCATCAAGCCGGTCTGGGTTGTGTTGCGCATCTTTTCTTTGACTGCGGTGACGTACGAAGTGTCCAGGGTGTCGCGGCGTTCGATGTCCTGCGCACAGATGTTTGCGGCCGTCAAAATGGCGGCCGCAAACGTTAGGGATATGCGCAGGAAGGAGTTCATCAGCGGTTGACCTGGAAACGGGTATTGCCCGTTGCGAAGTAGTCCGCTATCTGGCGGGCTGCCGCAAGTCCGGCGTTGATGTTGGCCTCGGCTGTCTGTGCACCCATCTTTTTTGGAGTGGCGAACACCCGCAGGCCGAATTTTTCCTTCAGGGCCTCATAGTTGTCGGGGGCCACGTCGGTGATGTATTTGAGGTCAGGGCGCTCTTCCAGGGCCTTTTCCAGGCCGGCCTCGTCAATAACCTCCTTGCGGGCGGTGTTGACAAGGGTGGCTCCCTTTGGCATGCTGCTGATCAGGGCATAACCTATGCTGCCGATGGTCTGCGGCGTGGCGGGAATGTGTATGCTAACATAGTCGGAAGTGGCGTACAGGTCTTCCAGGGAGGAAGCGGGCTCGGCGCCGCCGGCTACGATCTGCTCGTCCTTGAGGAACGGGTCGATGGCTTTGACGTTCATTCCCAGTGCCTTGGCTTTGGCTCCTACCAGGCGGCCCACATTGCCGAAGGCCTGTATTCCCAAGGTTTTGCCTGAAATCTCGCTGCCGGTTGCAGGGGTGAACTGGGTGCGGGCCATGTAAATCATCATAGCGACGGCCAGCTCTGCAACTGCGTTGGAATTCTGGCCGGGAGTGTTCATGACCACTATGCTGCGGGCAGATGCGGCGGCAAGGTCGACGTTGTCGAAGCCGGCGCCGGCGCGGACTACTATCTTGAGCCTCGGTGCCGCCGCGATTACTTCGGGGGTGACTTTGTCGGAACGCACGATCAGTGCATCGGCATCGGCAACGGCGGCGACCAGGTCTTCCTGAGCAGCATATTTTTCCAGCAGGGCCACCTCATGACCGGCTGCTTCGAGTATTTCTTTGATGCCGTTTACGGCAGCTGCCGCAAAGGGCTTCTGGGTAGCTACAAGTACTTTCATATCGGTTAAATGTGCAGTTTTTCAAATTCTTGCATGCAAGCCACAAGCGCATCTACGTCTTCCTGGGTGCAGGCATTGTAGAGGGACGCGCGGAATCCGCCGACTGAGCGGTGGCCCTTGATGCCTATCATTCCCTTGCCCTTGGCGAAGGCGAGGAATTCGTCCTGCAGGTCTTCGCGTCCCTCGGCCATTACGAAGCAGACGTTCATGATGGAACGGTCCTCTTTGTCTGCGGTGCCGCGGAAGAGGGAGTTGCGGTCGATTTCGGCGTAAAGGGTGGAGGCTTTCTTTTCGTCTATGGCGTGGATGGCGTCGATTCCGCCTATGCCCTTGAGCCACTTGAGGGTCTCATTCATCACGAAAATGGAGAACACCGGGGGGGTGTTGAACATGGAGCCCTTGTCGATGTGGGTGCGGTAGTCCAGCATGGTAGGGATATAGCGGCTAACGCGGCCCAGCATGTCTTTTTTGATTATTGCAAAGGTTACACCTGCGGGGCCGGCATTCTTCTGGGCGCCTCCGTATATCATGGCGTACTTGCTTACGTCAACCCTGCGGCTGAGTATGTCGGAGGACATGTCGGCAATGAGGGGGACGGGACAATCCATGTCGGTTTTGATTTCTGTGCCGTAGATGGTATTGTTGGTGGTGATGTGCAGGTAGTCAAGGTCGGCGGGGATGTCGAAGCCCTTGGGGATATAGCAATAGTTGCGGTCCTTCGAGCAGGCGATGGCGTATGCCTCACCCAGGCCCTGGGCCTCTTTGAGGGCCTTGTGGGCCCAGACGCCGGTATCCAGATAGGCCGCTTTCTTCTCCAGGAAGTTCATCGCCACATAAAGGAACTGCAGGCTGGCGCCGCCTCCGAGGAACACGACTTCATAGTCCTCGGGGATTTCGAGCAATTCCTTCCACAGTGCGCGGCATTCATCCATCACGCTTTCCCATTCTTTGGTACGGTGGGAGATGGAAATGAGCGATACGCCAGTGCCTTTGAAATCTTTAAGAGCCTCGATGGAACGGTCGATGGCTACCTGGGGAAGCAGGCAGGGACCTGCATTGAATACATGAACTTTGGACATATTGATCATTAGTTTACAAACATTCTGCAAATGTACAGATTGCGCGGGTTCTTTCCAAAAAATCTTCCCTCAAAGAATCGCGCACGCGCACTTCCAGAGAGCATTCTGCGCCGAAGCTGCGGCTGCGCTGGGGGAGTTCCATATCTTTGAGCACTTTCATGACCTGGGGCATGCAGTCATAGCCGAAGCCGATGCGATACCAGCTTCCGGCCACCTTTTCGCACACCGTGGCTGCGGCCAGGGCGTCGGCGGTGGAGGTCTTGTATGCGCGGATAAGGCCGGGGATGCCAAGCTTGATGCCGCCGAAGTAGCGCACAACGACTACCAGAATGTCGCTGAGGCCGGCGGAATCGATCTGTCCCAGGATAGGACGCCCGGCGCTGCCTGACGGCTCGCCGTCGTCGTTGGCGCGCCACTTAGAGCCGTCCAGCCCCAGCCGGTATGCATAGCAGTGATGGCGTGCGTCGTGGTACTCTTTCTTGAGGGCGTCGACTATCTGTTTTACTTCCTCTTCCGTTTCTACAGGGCAGGCAAATGCTATGAAGCGGCTGCCGTTGTCTTTGAAAAGGCCCTCTGATTTTGCGGCTATACTTTTATAAATATCGCTCATTTAACTCCAAATTTAGCGATTTATTTTTATCTTCGCATACTGATTATATGGAATAAAAGTTATGGTGTACAAGTACAGGGTTACCTTGGAAGGTATAAAAGGTTTTTACAGAGTGTATAAAGTTGACGGCGCCAACTCTCTCTACACGTTTCACAAACAGCTTAGGGCGGATTTGGAATTCACCGTTGATCAGCCCATCTTGTTCAAGGCGTTCAACCAGGCAGGCGAGGTTGTTGCCCGCTATGCCCTGCAGGATCTGGGCTCCGGTACCGTCGATGCCGTGTCTTTAGCTCAGACTGTCGCGGCCGGGGTAGTCAAGTTCGTGTATTTCTACGACATAGCCGCCCGAAAGAGCGTCAACATAACCCTTGAGGAAGAGGAACCCGGCAGCGTGACCGCACCGGTAATCATCGATACCAAAGGCCCTATTCCCCTTGAATTCGAAAACGGATATGTGGCATTTGAGGACCTTCCCCAGCAGCAGCGGAAGATCCCCGGCCTCGGCCTTGCCGGCCTGGGTGACGACGATGACGAGGACGACGAGGATGACGAACCTGAGGAGGACAAAGAAGAAGAGGAAATCATCTACGATGAAAAAGAATAGCATGAAGAAACTCGTTTTTTTCATATTTTTTCTGATTACATTCTCTCTGTGTGCAAATGCCCAGATCCTTGCCAGCGCCGACCCGGCAGCGGATTCCGCCGCTTTCGCCAGGGTGCGCGCCCGGCTTGACTCCATAAGGCAGTACCGGCCTACCGTCGGCCTTGTGCTCGCCGGCGGAGGCGCCCGCGGACTGGCGCATCTGGGTGTGATCAAGTATATCGAAGAACTGGGCATCCCGGTGGATGTTATAACAGGTACCAGCATGGGCGGCCTGGTGGGCGGTTTGTATGCGCTGGGTTACAAGCACGACCAGCTTGACTCGCTGGTCCGGGCCATCGAGTGGCCTGTCATGATGTCTGACAAAATTCCAAACGACTATATCTCCTACAAGCTCCGCAAGTACCGCGACCGCTTTATTATCCGCATCCCTTTCCACTACGACAACGAGGATATCAAGGAACGCCTGGAGCGTAGCAAGGCGCTTGACAAAATGGCGGCCGAGGCGGAGGCGGGATCAGCCGACATGATGCGCACGGCAACCACCAAGATGGGCCTCGGCATGCCGGACGGTTTCCTGTATGGCCTCAACGTGCGGAAAACCCTCAGTTCCGTAAGCGTGGGCTACGAGGACAGTCTGAGCTTTGCCGATCTTCCTATACCCTATGCCTGCGTGGCCACCGACATGTACACCATGACGCCCAAGTACTGGACGTCCGGCAGCATCAATGACGCCATGCGCTCCACCATGGCCATACCGTTCTATTTCAGGGCGGTACGCAGGGATGGTGCCGTGCTTCTGGACGGAGGCATGCGCAACAATTACCCCGCGGACCTTGCCAAGGAGATGGGTGCGGATATTATCATAGGCTCCGAGATGTCGACCAACCGCGGCATAGACGAGCTGAACTCTCCCATAGACCTGCTCTTCCAGACCATCTCGCTGCTGTCGTCCGGCACGGTCGAGCCCGCCATGGAAGTAGTCGACCTTGACGTTCATCATGAACTGAAGGGCTACAACATGCTTTCGTTCGACGAACAAAGCGTCGACGATATCATAAAGCAGGGTTACCAGAATGCCCTGGCTTCCAAGGAGATGTTTGAGTCCGTGGCGGCGCTGGTGGCTGGCAAGGAAGTTCCTCCGGTGGTTCACCACGCTCCGGCGGTCAACCTGGCCCAGACCAAAGTGAGGGTTGACAGCATACGCTACATCGGCATCACACCCAAGGAAAAGCGCATCATCGTGCGCAAGTCGGACCTGCCCGCCGACGGCATGTATGACAGGAATACCGTGGAAAGGCTGATGAACAACATATACGGCACCAATGTGTTCGAGTCGGTAACTTACTGGCTGGAGGGCGGTTCCGAGCCTTATACGCTCGTGTTTGACTGCCAGAAAGGGCAGGTCAACGATTCTGCCGTCGGCATCAGGGCCGACGTGGATGAGACCGTCGCAGCGTTGCTGCACTTAGGCCTCGGAACCCGCCGCCTGGCCGGTCCCAGGTTCACCGCCGACCTGAAACTCGGCACCAACCCCGCACTGTCGCTTGATTTTGCTTACAAGTTCGACAAATTCCTTCCCACCATCGGCATATTGTCCCGTACGCGTCTGGTTAACACCAGCTCCGATTACCATCAGATTGTCATGGATAGGCTTCTTACCTCTGCTGTCGACCTTTATCTCGAGGATTCACAGATGCGTTTCGGCTCGATGCGCGTTGGGCTTACAGCCGAAATGGCCCCGTATGAGCACTACCTTACAGTTGACGATCTGTGGTACGGATGGGATTGGGACAGCTACTGGCTTTCTGCTTTTGCTAACTTCAAACTGGACTTTTTCGACGACGCATATTTTCCCAACAAGGGTATAAAATTCACTGTGAACGGCCGTTATAATTTCAAGGGCTATTCCATAGACATTGATCCTATGTATTATCATCCCGTAGGAGATTTGACGACGGAAGACGGCAGCGCACCTCGTTACGTATCGGTTCTGTCCAGCCTTGAGGGGGCTTTTTCCATCGGAAAGCATTTCACCATCCTGCCGTCCCTGTATTTCGGTTGGCATTCCGTCGATAATGATTATCAGAATCCTCTTCATCCTGTTTCTATAGGCGGTTTTATTAGCAACCGCTATACCGAAAGGCAAATTCCATTCTTCGGCTTCCCTACGGGGTATCGCTATTGTGTAGAGCTGAGCTCAATGGGCCAGCTGGATCTCAGATACAGGTTCCTACACAAGAATTTCGTGACCCTCAGGGGCGGGTTGTTCCATACCGCATTCAATTTTCACGATTTGTTTACAGAGAACCCGATTTACGCCTTCGGAACCGAGTATTCACGGCAGACGATTGTCGGTCCCTTCCGGCTGGCCGTCCAATGGTGTAACGCCAGCGGCGTATCTGTTTACACATCCATAGGATTTGCTTTTTAATTTATTTATTCGTATCTTGGGGATATAATCTAAAATCCCTATGGTACGAGTAAAACCTTTTGCAGCGCTTAGACCTCCCAAGGATATCGTGACCGAGGTCGCGGCACCCCCTTATGATGTGTTGAATTCCGTAGAGGCCGGCAAAATGGCAGGTCCCAAGTCGTTGCTGCACATCACCAAACCCGAGATTGACTTTGACCCCATCGCCGACGAGCATTCCCAACCCGTATACGATAAGGCTGTCGAGAATTTCCGCCTATGGCGCGAGCGTGGCTGGCTGGTGCGGGACCCGTCCGAGTGCTATTATGTGTACGCCCAGACCATGGACGGCCGCACCCAGTACGGCCTCGTGCTCTGCGCCCACACTGACGATTACGCCTCCGGCATCATTAAAAAGCATGAGCTTACCCGCAAGGACAAAGAGGACGACCGCATGATTCACGTGCGCATCCAGAACGCCAATATCGAGCCCGTATTCTTCTCCTACCGTGACAATCCCGAACTGAATGCTATAGTTGCCGCCGCCGTTGCAAGCCCCTCGGAATACAAGTTCACCGACGAAAACGGCTTCGGCCATGAGTTCTGGGTGATAGACGACCCGTCGACGGTTGCACGCATCACCGGAATCTTCACCTCGGAGGTGGACGCTTTCTATGTGGCCGACGGGCACCATCGTACAGCTGCCGCTGCCCGCGTCGGCGCCGAAAAACGCGCGCAGAACCCCAATCACACGGGCAACGAGGAGTACAACTTCTTCATGGCCGTGTGCTTCCCCGAAAGCCAGCTCAAGATTATCGACTACAACCGCGTGGTCAAAGACCTCAACGGCCTGAGCACTAAGGAGTTCTTTAAAGCCCTCGAAGATGATTTCGAGATTGAGTGCAAGTGCGACTGCACCAAGGACGGCGGCACCTGCGACTGCGAGTATCCCTGCCATTGCAGCTGCTCCGAGGCTTACAGGCCTTCCGGGCTCCATAACTTCTCGATGTACATCGAGGGCGTCTGGTATAGCCTTACCGCCAAGCCCGGCCGTTACGACGACTCCGACCCCATCGGAGTCCTGGACGTCACCATCCTGAGCCGCCTCGTCCTGGACAAGATCCTGGGTATCAAGGACCTCCGCACCGACAAGCGCATCGATTTCGTCGGCGGTATACGCGGTCTCGGCGAGCTCTCCCGCCGGGTGGACAGCGGCGAAATGAAAGTAGCTTTCGCCCTGTATCCAGTGAGTATGAAGCAGCTTCTGGACATTGCCGACAGCGGCCAGATCATGCCGCCCAAGACCACTTGGTTCGAGCCCAAGCTGCGTTCCGGACTTGCAATACACACTCTGGACTAATATCCCATGGCAATCGATTCCGCAACTATCCACAGGACACTCAAGGAGTTCTTCGGATATGACACTTTCAAGGGCGACCAGGAAAGCGTCATCAAGCATTTGACGGACGGAGGCGACGCCTTCGTGCTCATGCCTACCGGCGGGGGCAAGTCCCTCTGCTATCAGCTCCCTGCCATCCTGATGGAGGGAACGGCCATAGTCATCTCGCCGCTTATCGCCCTGATGAAGAACCAGGTCGACCTGCTGCGTGGCTTCGAGGCGGGGACGGGCACCATAGCCCACTTCCTGAACTCCTCCCTTAACAGGCAGCAGATTGACGAGGTGCGTGCCGACCTCCTGGCCGGCAAGACCAAAATCCTGTACGTTGCACCGGAATCGCTCACCAAAGAGGAGAACATAGCTCTCCTGCGGGGCGTCAAAATATCATTCTACGCCGTTGACGAGGCCCATTGTATCTCGGAGTGGGGGCACGACTTCCGCCCCGAGTACCGCCGTATCCGCGCCCTGGTGGAGGATATCGGCAGGCGTCCCATAATCGCCCTGACAGCTACCGCCACGCCCAAGGTTCAGAGCGACATACTCAAGAACCTCGGCATCCAGGGCGCCGCGGTGTTCAAGTCTTCGTTCAACCGTCCCAACCTCTACTACGAGGTGCGCGACAAGCAGGACGTAGACAAAGACATGATAAAGTACATCAAGCAGAACCCCGGCAAGTCCGGCATAGTTTACTGCCTGAGCCGCAAGAAGGTGGAGGAGATCGCCCAGCTGCTGTGCATAAACGGCATAAAGGCGCGCCCTTATCACGCCGGCCTCGACGCCAAGACCCGCGCCGAGAACCAGGACGCCTTCCTGTCCGAAGAAATAAACGTGATCGTGGCCACCATTGCCTTCGGCATGGGTATCGACAAGCCCGACGTGCGCTTCGTAATCCACTACGACATCCCCAAGAGCATCGAAAGCTACTATCAGGAAACCGGCCGTGCCGGCCGCGACGGCAAAGAAGGGCATTGCATTGATTACTACAGCTATAAGGACATCCAGAAGCTGGAAAAATTCATGCAGGGCAAACCCGTGTCGGAGCAGGAAATCAACCGCCAGCTGCTTGGCGAGGTGGTAGCATACGCCGAGTCCAACCAGTGCCGCCGCAAACTCCTGCTGAACTACTTCGGCGAGGATTACCTCAACGACAACTGCGGCGCCTGCGACAACTGCGTACATCCAAAGCCCACCTTCGACGGGCGTGAGCAGATGTGCCTGGTGATCAAGCTGATAGAGTCCATGCCCGAGCACTTCAAGATAGAGCATCTTGCAGGCATCCTTACAGGAGCGTCCAGCGCCATGATAAAGTCATACAAGCATGACGCCCTGCCTCTGTACGGCAAGGGCTCGGACCGCAGCGACAAGTTCTGGTGCACCGTCATCCACCAGGGTCTTATACTCCACCTGCTTGAAAAAGAGATTGAAAGCTACGGTTTGATAGGCGTGACGGACAAGGGACGCGAGTTCCTGGCCCACCCCTACGAGCTCACCATGGTTGAGGACAGGGCGTTCACCGGAGGCGATACCTCCGACGACGATGACGACGAGGAAACGCAGGCCGCCAACGCTGCAATGCGCGGCGGCGGGTCGGGCGATCCGGTGCTGCTTGCCATGCTCAAGGACCTGCGCCGTGACGTCGCCAGCAAGCTCAAGCTCCAGCCATGGATCATTTTCGGCGACCCAGCCCTGGACGATATGTCCATCCTGTATCCCATTACGATAGAGGAGCTTAAAGGCTGTCAGGGAGTAGGTGAAGGCAAGGCCCGCAAGTTCGGCGCCGAGTTCGTCAACCTCATACGCAAATACGTTGAGGAAAACGAAATATCCCGTCCCGACGATTTCATCGTCAAGTCCGCCCCCAGCAAATCGGCCAACAAGATCTTCATCATTCAGAGCATCGACAAGTGCATGTCCCTGGAAGATATAGCCTCGGCCCGCGGCCTGGATATTGACGAGCTTATGACCGAAATAGAGGCGATCGTGTCCACCGGTACCTCGCTTAACCTGGATTATTATATCCGCGAGAACCTGGACGAGGATATAGTCGAAGAAATTTACGAATATTTCAAGGAAGAGGCGGCCTCCGATTCCGTGGCAGACGCCATTGCCGCCCTGGGCGCTGATTACGACGAACTGGAAATCCGTCTGGTCCGCATCAAGTTCCTGTGTGAGATAGCCTCGTGATACCCCAGGAAACAGTAAACCTTATCCTCGATACCGCCAGGATAGAAGATGTGGTGGGGGATTTCGTGACGCTCAAGCGCCGCGGAGCCAACTATGTTGCCTGCTGCCCGTTCCACAATGAAAAAACCCCCTCCTTCTACGTTTCTCCCTCAAAAGGCATATACAAATGCTTCGGCTGCGGCAAGGCGGGATCGGCAGTGGGTTTTGTGATGGAGCATGAGCACTGCAGCTATGTCGAAGCCCTTCGCTATCTTGCCGCCAAGTACAAAATTGAAATAGTTGAAGAGGAAGAGAGCGCCGAGGAGATCGCCAGACGGCAGCGCCGCGAGAGCCTTCTTCTGGTGTCGGAGTTCGCCCAGAAGTTCTATGCCTCCCAGCTTCAGACCCCCGAGGGCCGTTCGGTCGGCCTGGCTTACTTCCGCAAGAGGGGACTTGAAGATGCCACCATTGCCCGCTTCGGCCTGGGTTGGGCTCCGTCCGGCCGGACCGCCCTGGTGGATGCAGCCCTGGCCGCCGGCTACAAGATGGAATATCTTCTGGCAGCCGGACTGGCCGTGCAGCGCGAGGATGGAAGCGTGGCCGACAAATTCCGCGAACGGGTAATGTTCCCCATCCATTCCGTGAGCGGACGGGTGCTGGCATTCAGCGGCCGCACCCTTCACGCTGACAATCCTGCCAAATACGTAAACTCCCCTGAAACAGAGATTTACATAAAGAGCCGCAACCTGCTTGGAATATGGTTCGCCAAGGCGGAAATCGCCCGCAGCGGCAAGTGCATCCTGGTTGAAGGCAATGTGGATATGGTAACCCTGCATCAACTCGGAATTACCAACGTGGTGGCTTCCTGCGGCACTTCGCTTACCGTAGACCAGATACGTCTGATCCACAAGTTTACGGACAACGCCACTATCATGTACGACGGGGATTCCGCCGGAATCCACGCAGCCCTGAGGGGTATAAGCCTTTTCCTCGCCGAGGGACTGAACGTTAAGGTTGTGCTGTTGCCCGAGGGCGAAGATCCCGATTCGTACGCCCGCAAGCATACTCTGGAGGAGGTTCAGCGTTTCATATCCGAGGGAGAGAGGGATTTTATCGAATTCAAGACCGACCTGCTGCTCTCCGACGCCGGATCCGATCCTTTGAAGCGTGCCGAACTTATCAACGATATCGCCGATACCATCGCTGAGATTCCCGATCCTGTCAAGCGCTCGGTGTACGTGGATACTGTGGCGTTGCGTTTCGGTATCGAGTCAGGGATTTTGTTGGAGCGTATTGCTGCCGACCGGCGGCGCAAGCAGGAGGAGGCCCTGCGGGAGAGGCAGCGCGAGCAGAGGCGTGAGTCCGGCGAGGTCTCCGGCGGGAGCAACGTCCCCTCCGGGGACCAAAATGTGGGGGAAAAGGCCCCCGGAGGGGACGTTGCTCCCGCCGGAGCCGATGAGCCGCTTCTGGAGAATCGTATATTGGCGCCAGCCGAGAGAGACCTGCTCTTTTACCTCATGACATACGGCCGCGAGCCGCTTGAGTTTGAGAGCGATTCTCCCTATTATTCCGGCAGCGAGGATGAAAAGCCTCTGGTGGCTGAGTTTATACGCGAGGCCCTCGAAGCCGACGGCAGTAGTTTTGCAAACAGCTCATACAAAGCTCTTTACGATGCATACTTCGAACTGTTTGACCGCGGCCTCGCCCAGAACGAAATACTCAAAACCATCATCGACGGCCCCGACCGCAGGCTTGCCGGCCTGGCCGTTAGCCTGTCCACCCGCAAGTATCAGCTGACCGTAGGAGCATTCGAGGCGGCACTCACATCTACGGCTACCGTACTGTCTGCCGGAGTGCCCAAGGCCATACTGGTGTATGCCGAGCGCCGTGTTTTCGACCGTCTTGAAACCCTCCGCCGCGGCCTGAGGAACATGACACCAGAGGACCAGATGACAGCAATGCAGGAGATGGTCCGCCTGCAGGCCGCGCAGCGCCGCATAAACCAAAAAATCGGAAGAGACAAAAAAGAATTGATATGACAGACAAGAAAAGAACCCTTGTAACCTGTGCCCTGCCGTATGCCAACGGTCCCGTGCACATAGGACATCTTGCGGGCGTCTATGTGCCCGCCGACATTTATGTTCGTTATCTGCGCATGCGCGGAGAGGATGTCCTGTACGTTTGCGGCTCCGACGAGCACGGCGTGCCCATCACCATAAAGGCCCGTGAGCAGGGATGCACCCCTCAGGACATCGTAGACCGCTACCACAAGCTCATCCGCGACTCGTTCAGCGGTCTGGGCATTAATTTCGACATATACGGCCGCACTTCCTCGGAAGTGCACCGCGAGGGAGCCTCGGAGTTCTTCCGCAAGCTCTACGACAAGGGCTGCTTCGTCACCCGTGAAAGCGAGCAGTACTACGACCCCGAGGCGAAGACTTTCCTTGCCGACCGCTACATCGTGGGTACCTGCCCCAAGTGCGGCAATGAGGGAGCATACGGCGACCAGTGCGAGAAATGCGGCAGCACCCTCAGCCCCGAGGAGCTCATTAATCCCCGCAGCAAGCTCAGCGGAGCCGCTCCCGTAAAAAAGAAGACCACCCACTGGTACCTGCCCCTGCAGGACTACGAGCAGTGGCTCCGCGAGTGGATACTCGACGGCCATAAGGAGTGGCGCATTAACGTTTACGGTCAGGTAAAGAGCTGGCTGGACGGCGGATTGCAGCCCCGCGCCGTCACCCGCGACCTGGAATGGGGCGTTCCTGTTCCAGTGGAGGGTGCCGAGGGCAAGGTGCTCTACGTGTGGTTCGACGCTCCTATCGGATATATTTCCAATACCCGCGAGCTCCTGCCACAGAGTTGGGAGCAGTGGTGGAAGTCGGAGGATACCCGCCTCGTGCACTTCATCGGCAAGGACAACATAGTGTTCCACTGCATTGTATTTCCCTCCATGCTCAAAGCGTACGGAGACGGATATATCCTGCCCGACAACGTTCCTGCCAATGAATTCCTGAACCTCGAGGGGGACAAAATATCCACCTCCAAGGGCTGGGCCGTATGGGCGCATGAGTTCCTTCAGGATTTCCCCGGCAAAGAGGATGTGATGCGCTACGCCCTTACGGCCAACGCTCCCCAGACGGCCGACAACGACTTCAGCTGGAAGGATTTCCAGTCCCGCAACAACTCCGAGCTGGTGGCTATCTTCGGCAACTTTGTCAACAGGGCCGTCGTGCTCACACATAAGTACTTCGGAGGCAAAGTACCCGCCTGCGGAGAACTGCAGGATGTTGACAAGGATCTTCTGTCCGAGATTCCCGCCCTCAAAGAGTCGATGGAAAAGAATATCGAAGGATTCCGCTTCCGCGAGGCTCTTCGTGATGCCATGGGCATCGCCAGAGCCGGCAACAAGTATATATCAGACACCGAACCTTGGAAAGTGGCCAAGACGGATCTCGATCGCACAGGTACCATACTCAACCTCTCGTTGCAAGTCTGCGCCGACCTTGCCATAGCCTTTGAACCGTTCACTCCATTTGCCGCTGAAAGGCTCCGCAACATGCTGGGAGTGAGCCTGTTCGCCGGTAGTGACCATCGTCACGGAGAGCGCGAGACCGTCAATACCTACAAGGAAGGCGAGGGCAAGGCCCTGCATACCGGAGCCGTTCCTGCTCCGGGTGCGCTGGTGCTTGACTGGGAGCTTCTGGGGCGTCCGCAGATTTTGCCTGCAGGGCATACCATAGGCGAAGCCGAGCTGCTGTTTGCCAAGATAGAGGACGATCAGATTCAGGTTCAACTGGACCGGCTCGACGCCATCAGGGCCGAGCGTGCTGCACGCGAAAAGGCCGAAGCGGCCAGGAAAGTTGCTCCCCAGAAGGAAGAATGCTCCTTCGAGGACTTCGAAAAGATGGACATACGCACCGCCACTGTTCTGGAGGCCGAACGGGTGCCCAAGACGGACAAGCTGCTGAAACTCAGCATCGATACCGGCATCGACCGTCGTGTCATAGTGTCGGGAATCGCCGAGTATTACGCCCCCGAGGATATGGTAGGCAAGCAGATATGCATCCTGGCCAATCTTAAACCTCGGATTATCCGTGGCATAGAGAGCCGCGGCATGATACTCATGGCCAAGCAGGGCGACGGCAAGATGCGCTTCATAACTCCCCAGGAAGTCCTAGGCAATGGCTCGCAGGTGGGTTAGCGCTATTTTTGCGCTCCTTCTTTGCTCCATTCTCCATGGGCAGGATGCCTATGATGAGTGGAAAGGCGTATATCACCGATATCATGAGAATGTTACGGCTTCCACACCTGCTCCCCGTGGGTACAAACCGTTCTATATCAGTCATATAGGCCGCCACGGCAGCCGTTATCCCGTAAATCCCGGATATGTGGGGAACGGACTCGGGCCTTTGGCCCGGGCGGACTCGCTTGGCCTTTTGTCAGCAGAAGGGAAGCGCCTGCTCAGTGGCTTCCGCCAGCTGGACAGCACTTCGCAAGGGGTATACGGCTTGATAACCGGTCTCGGCGGCGATGAGCAGCAGCAGATCGCACGCCGTATGGTTGCCCGCTACCCTAAAGTTTTCAAGCAGAAAGACAGGGACAGCATTGCTTGTTATGCAACCCACAAGCAGCGTACAATACTGTCCATGGCCAACTTTGCTTCCGCGCTTGCCTCATGTGCCCCGCGCGTCCATATTGGTTTCGTGGCCGGAGAGAAATACTACGACGTGATGTGCCGTGAAGAAATGGCCGCATCAGGCCTTAAGGGAGGCTCCCGCAAGGCCGACAAGGCCATGGCTGAACAGTTTGATTACCAGGCGTTTTACTCCCGTATCTTTACCGACCCTATACGAGCCCGTTCATGCTTCAAGAGCGACAGGCTTATGGTAGAAACCTGCGTCACCAACGGCGCGGTGGCAGATTATATGGGCATTCATGATATCTTGTATTCCCTTACTCCGGAAGAATTTAGGATTGCCGCATCCATCTACAATGCAAAGCAGTTTTATCAGCACTGCGGAAGCGCCGAGCAAGGTGAGTGGCGTATGCATATCATGGATCCTCTGGTCCTGGATTTTATCCGCAGGGCCGATGCCGCCCTGGCCGGTAACCGCGTCGCCGCCGACCTGCGTTTCAGCCACGATGTCGGAATGATGCCTTTCTTCTCGCTGATAGGCTTGAAAGGATACGACAGGAGGCTGCCGTTCGAGGAAGTGAATTCCTATTGGAACTCAACCTATATGATGCCCATGGCAGCCAATCTTCAGTTTGTATTCTTCCGTGGGCGCAAAGGGGACGTCATCGTCAAGGTCCTGCTGAATGAGGGAGAATCTTCCATCCCCGCCCTCGGCCCGGGTCCCTTCTACGCGTGGAGCTCTCTCCGCAGCTATCTGGTGTCCCTAGTATCCGGCGATGGTGCGGGTTTTGCTATGTAATTCCCCATAAAACAATGAGTTTATGAAAAAGATATTTGCCATTCTCGCCGCGTTCCTAAGCTGGGGCGGCGTTATGGTGCTTGCCCAGGACTGGGGCGGCAGGTATAATGTAGAATGGAAGGACGGAGATGAGACTTATGCGAGCGGAAGTTTGTTCCTGGTACCGGTGGCTCCAGAGCAGGCCGAGTTCCTGCTGGTAGCGACCAACAAGGCTGGAGCGTCGATAGTCTACGACAGCGAGGCTGGTCCGGTGAGCCTTCTGGACGGCAAGTTCGTATGGCGTTTCCCAAATCCCGAGTTCGATTATACGCTCACCATCGAACTGTATCCAGAGTCGGAAAACGGCCTTCCGCTGGAGAATACGATAAAGCTTAGCGAGCAGCTTGGCTCAGGAGCCCCTCCGTATCCCGTCGACCTCAGCCCAGACGGCTATTACAAGCGTGACCTCAACTACTTTGTGGCACCCGGGGGATACATGTACCGTAAAGACGGTGACGGCTGCTATCTCGCCCAGGGAGGTATTTACAGCGGGAGCGTGATCCTTCCCGAAAGCCTTATCGGTCCTTTCGGCAAAGTGTTTACAGTCAAAGGGATAGATTCCGACGCCCTGGCATATTCCCGCCATGTTACACAGGTGTCGATTGCCAATGCCGAACAGCGTGTGGCTCCCGGAGCCCTCAGCTACACCGAGGTGCCTTACGACTGGGACCGCATCTCAAAGCCTTTCTTCGCATATCCCGGCAAGGCCCGCGACTGCTTCGTGATACCTTATTACGATGGATTCGTGTGTCCCGAGAATACATCACCATGGGTGATTTTCAAGCAGAATGTGGCTCCTGCGCAGCTGAGCAAGAATACGATAGGCGATAACAACGCCCTGGCCGGGCGTGTCGATCAGGCATTCGACCGGACAATGGGAGTCTATTACACTCTGCAGATACCGAAGGAGGAGATAAACAAGATGTTCCGCGGTTATACCGCAATGGAGATAGAGGCGCTGGTGTCCGACGCCGACTTTGTGGCCTTCCATACTTTCCCGGCTTTCGGCCGCTGGAAGTTCCCCGAGAAGGTCCAGAATGCTCCCAAGGCGATTGTCAACAAAGTCGCAAAGAAATACGGCCGCGAGGTTATGTACAGCCGCAGGGCGGCATGGTTGCGCGACGGTTCTGGTGAGCTGGATATCGTGGAGTTCACCCATAAAGACCATCAGGCTATGGTGGTTTTTGCATGGGTGAGCGCCGGAGAACTAGCCGCTACGTGCAAGCTAAGCACTGAAATAGAGTCTGAATTCGAGGATTGCGATGTGTGGAATGTTGATGATGACGGCACCTTCGGCATTCCCGACGTGGTCACGATTGCCCTTGACCCCGATGGCCGTCCCATCATATTCCTTGCCAAAAACGCTCCCGAGAGCATAACATGCTTCGCCCTGCGCCAGGTGGGCGACAAACTGGTCATTGAAGACTATGACCAGTGGTACCGTTATGTGGATATACAGTAGCCTACTGCTCCCCTGGGTGCAACTTCTTGTAAAACTTTACGCTGCTGACTATTGATGCAAAGTGGCTTCTATAGACGTAAGTCGCCCTTGTATAGCCTTCACGCTCAAGGGCGAACTCGAGTATATTGGTCAGAAGATTCTTCCTTTTGGTTATGGTTACTGTCTCGCGGGTATCGTCAGGAATGATCGGAGCGAAACAGCCGGTCATTTCGAACCTGGTACCCTCGGGTTCCTGATACATGTCTTTCATCTGTTCAAGGGTGTCCATGGCCTCGGCCAGGGTAGTTCCCAGAGGAATGAATAGCTTGTATACGGGGTCGAACATGACCTGTACGACATCGTCCCCTATGCCCAGGGTGCCTACGCACAGAAAGTAGGTGTTCTGGCCATTTATGGGCACAGAAAAGGCATCAAGTACAACATCTCCGCTACTTTGAACCTGGGCGATTTCGCTGAAGTCGGCCAATTGTGCACTTTGGGCAAATACCGCTGCAGACATGGTTATTAAAACCAACAGTGTGATGAACTTCTTCATGATTTGTTTATTGGATTGATGCTAATATAGCAAAAAATATCCGGAAAACATTAAAACTGTAGTTCTGCGCCACGGTAAAAGTCCAGGAGCTTGGTTTGGTAAAGGCACTGGTAACGGGCCTGAATGTGCTCTGACTCAGCCTTTAACCAATTGTTGCGTGCATCGTTGTAGTCGGCAATCCCCGCCTTGCCCACCTTGTATTTTTCCTCTGTAAGCTGGTAGTGCTGCAGGGCGCTGGCGGCGCTCTCGGCGCTGCCGTTGTAGCGGGCCTGGGAATTGACGGCGTTATAGTATGCCTGCTGGATCTCCTTGTATAGCGACTTCTTTACGTTCTCGAGGTTGAGCTGCTGGCCGCGATAGTTGATTTCGGCGTTGCGGACTTGATTGCGGGCCGAAAAACGCTGGAATATAGGGATGCTGAGATTGAGTCCGATATACTGGCTGAAATTGTTCTTCAGCTGCTCGCCGAAGCTGAGCGAGGGTATTTTTGAGTTAGTGTAGTAATTCGTGCCGAGTCCTCCGCTCAACGAAAGTGAAGGGAGGTAGGCGCCTTTTGCCTTGTCGATGCTGAGCTTGGCGTAGTCAACCCCGATCTTTGCGGATTCAACGGCAGGCTTGATTTCCACCGCCTCGGCAAAAATGGCCTCCGGACGCATAAGGAGCGTCTGGGCGACGTCGTCAACTTGAGGCGTCACTATCGAGAAACCCTCGGGCGAGCTGAGCTCCAGAAGCTGGGTAAGCTCAAGAATGGATATCTGCAGGTTTCCCCCGGCCTGAATCTCGCTCTGTCTGCTCTGGGCCAGGGTGGCCTGCTGGGCTGATACCTCGGCGTCACTGACCTTGCCGGCGGCGCGTCTTTCTTTAATCTGGTCGAGCAGGCTCTCGTCGTGGGCTGACTGCTCTTTGGCCACGCGCAGAATCTCTTGGTTATAAAGGATTTGCACATAGGCCTGAGCCACAGCCACACGTATGTCGTCGCGTGCTTTTTCCAGGTCGGCCGTAGCTGCCTCGAGGTTCAGCCTGCTGAGCTTGATACCATTGGTGATATCGAAGCCCTGGAAAATGGGTACATCGGTACCCAGGCTGAACGATGTGGAGGTGGTGTTGGAATTCGAATAAGTATTGTCGGCGGTAAGTCCGCGTCCGAACGAAAGATTCTCTGAGGCTCCGGCGGATACCCCGGGCAGGCGCCTGCCTTTTGCGGTACTGAGTTCGACTTCCCTCTGCTCCAGGACAAGACTGCTCTGCTGCACGCTCAGGTTGTGCTCCAGTGCGTAGTCGATGCAGTCCTTAAGGCTCCATGGGCTTTTCTGGGCGTATGCCGTAAGCGCTGCGAGGGCGCATAACGATGTGATTATGAACCTTTTCATGCTACTTCTTGGCAAAGTTTATTATCCGGGTGCCGCGAACTTTGTCGCCCTCTGACAGGCCGCTTCGGATCTCGATGTTGAGGCCGTCGGAAAGACCGGTGGTGACAGGAGTCTTCTCATACTCTCCTTCGGCGTTCTTAATGTATACGAAAGTTTCCGCTCCCTCGAACTCGAGTGCGCTCTCGGGAATGACCAGTACGCTGTCGGCGCGCTCAAGCACTATTTCGGCGTTGGCGCTGTAGCCAGAGCGTATCATGTACTCGGTGCTCATGGGCAGGGCAGCCTTGATTTCGAACTGGTTGGCACCGTTGTTCTCTACGGCCTTGGGCGAAATGTACTCCAGGGCGGCGTCTGAGCCATAAGCGGGCAGAGCGCCTATGCTGATGTGCATGGGCATGCCTTCGACCAGCGAGCCGACCTCGGTTTCGTCGATGTTGCCGTCGAAGATCAGGTCGGACATGTTGGCTACCGTTGCCACCGTGGTACCATCGTTCATAGTATTGGCCTGGATGACGGAATTACCCACCTTTACGGGGATATCCAGGATAAGGCCGGTGATGGTGGAGCGCACAAGTGTTGAACTGCCGGTGGCGTTGCTCTTGGAAACTCCGTCCCTTATGACCTCCAGCGACTCCTGGGCTGCGTTCTTCTCTTCCTTTGCCTGGTTGTATGCCTGGAGTACCTGATCGTACTCTTCGTCGCTTACCAAGTGCTTGTCCCACAGAGCCTTCTCTCGGTCGTAGTTGGTCTTGGCCTGCTTGAGGTTGATTTCGGCCAGACGCACCCTGGACTGGGCACTGCTCAGCGAATTCATGTCGGGGATGACGCGGAGTTTGGCTATTACCTCGCCCTCCTTGACCTGCTGCCCGGCCTCTTTGTACAGTTCGGCGATAATACCGTTTATCTGGGGTTTTACATTCACCTCATTGCGCGGTTCGATTTTGCCCGTAATAACGGTGGAGCGGCTAATACTGCCCACTTTGGCTTCGTGCTCGAGGTATTCCACCTTCTCGGGGCGGGAGTTCCGCAGCAGATACACGAAAGTGCCTACAAACAGCACCCCAATAAGCGCAAAAACGATGTACTTGAAAATCTTTTTCATTATGGTGTATTTTGTTTTATTCGTCTCTCATTGCGTCTACCGGCTTGATATTCATTGCCCTGGATGCCGGAGCCAGGCCAGCTATCACCCCAAGGACGGTCAGCAGGGCCGCCGCTGCCACGGCTGTCCAGAAGCTGATCTGGAACGTGGCCGACATGTCGGGTAAGTTGTTCACTATGGTTTGGGTGAGACGCAGCATCTGCACGGCGAAGATAATTCCCAGCGAGCCGGCCGCCAGGGTGAGCGCAATGCTCTCTAAGATGATCTGGCTGAGGATGTCCCGGGGTGTGGCGCCGATGGCGCGCCGTATACCTATTTCGATCGTGCGCTCGCGCACCGTTACCATCATTATGTTGCTTACGCCTATGATGCCGGCGAGTATGGTACCCAGGCCCACGAGCCAGATGAGGAAGTTGAGGCCCGTGAACAGGTTGTCCATCAGCGAGAACATCTGTTCGGTGTTGATTATGAACACCGCTTGTTTGTCGGTGGGATCGAAATTGTGGGACCGGGCGAGTATCTGCTGCATCCTGTTTTCCAGTGAAGACATTCGAATTCCGCTGCGGCCCGTAACGCAAAGCAGGTCAATATTGTTGCCCCGGTGATAGATCTTCCGGCCCAGGCTCAGCGGGATGACCACTGCCTCGTCGGCACTTCCCTGGACGCTCATGTTCCCGGAACTGAAGTCCACACCTACCACCTGGTAGTACACGGCTCCCACTTTTATGTATGAACCGCACGGGTCGCCGCCTGCAGGGAACAGGCTCTCGTAAATGCGGCGGCCAATTACGCAGACTTTGCGCTCCTGGGCTATGTCGGCGTCGTTGAGGTACCTGCCGTAGCGTATGCTGGGTTCTTCAATCTTGGCATAGTCGGCAAAGACGCACTTGACATTCGAAGTGATGCTGTTGGTGCCGTATACGGCTGTCTGCCCCCAGCTTGAAACCACCGGAGTGACAGTTTCCAGGTCGGGGACCATCTGCTTGAGACGGTCGATATCAGTGTAGTTCAGGTTCCAGTACCGTCCTTGTTTATAACCTTGCCAGGGCTTGGTGGTTTGGCTTGGAAACATTATGGCGGCGTTGGTGGCGAAGCCATCGAACTCTCTGGTAACAAGCTGCTTGAGGCCCTGTCCGCCACCTATCAGGAACAATAGCATGAAGATGCCCCAGAACACTCCGAAACCCGTCAGGAGGCTACGGCTCTTGTTCCTTACAAGAGAGTCGGCAATCTCGCGGTATGAATCCAAATCGAATCTCATTCTGCTCTGAGGGCTTCTATAGGTCTGACTTTCGAGGCTTTGCGGGCGGGGAAGAGCCCTGCCAGCGAACCTGCTATTATTAATACGAGTGTGGCTTCTATGGCTACGTCAAGGCCTACCGTGGGATTCACCAGCATGGCGATCTGGTCGTCGAACATGGACACTGTGGACTGACCTACGGTTTTGTCGAGTATCTGGCAGGCGACCATCCCCAGGAACATTCCTATGTAGCCGAAGATGGCGGTGATGCTGATACTCTCGGCCAGGATCAGCTTGGTGATGTCCCAGGGCCTGGCCCCTATGGCTTTGCGGATACCGAACTCATGTGTGCGCTCCTTTACTGTTATGAGCATTATGTTGCTTACGCCCACTATGCCGCCCAGCAAAGTGAACAGGCCGATTATCCATAGTGCGATGTTGATGATGGAGCTTACCGTGTTGATCTGCAGGTCCTGTGTAAAACGGTTCCATATCCACAGTGCGCGCCTGTCGTCGGGAGCTGCGCGGTGGCGCAGGTTGACGGCGGCCCGCAGCCTGGTCTCGAACTCCTCATTGGCCTGCTTGGAGTCGAGACCATGGAATGTAAGCGTGATGTCGTCTATCTCTTCACCCTTGTTGAAGGCTGCCTTGACGGTGGTGAACGGCGCCGCCATCATGTTGTATCCCCGCATACGGTCCGACTTGTTGATGCCGACAACCTGGAAGGAGAGTTTGTCCACCTTTATGTACTTTCCGAGCAGTTCGCTTATTGGTGTATTGTCGGGGAGGAGACTTTCGGCGGTGTTCTGGGGGACGACCACCACTTTGCGCTTGTCCTGAATGTCCCTGGCGTTGATGTAGCGGCCGTACATGATTTCGATTTTTTCCACCTTGGCTCTTTCGGGATAGTTGCCCTCAATGTCGACAGAACAGCTCTTCTTGCCGTAGGATGCTGTGCCGCTGATGCTTACGGTGGCGATGATGTCATCCACATTATTGGCGAATGCATCACTCCCGGCAAGTTTTACGTCTTTGTCGTCAAGTCTGATCCTGCGCCCTTCCTTCAGCCCGTCATAAGGTTTTGAAGTCCAGCCTCCACCTACCATCATGGTGTTGCTGGCAAAGCGGTCGCCGCCCTTGAAAAAGGCGTTCTGCAGTCCGTTTCCAGCACCAAGCAGCACTATGAGCATGAAAATGCCCCACGATACCGCAAAGCCGGTAAGGCAAGTCCGCAGTTTGTTGCGGCGCACGCTCTCCCATATTTCGGTAAACAGGTCTTTCATTTCATAATGGTATCTGTGCCGAAGATGGATGAGCGGTGCTGGCGGTTGTCTTCTATCTTCCCGATTACGCCGTCCTTGATGTGGACAATCTTGTCGGTGCAGTTCGCGACTCCGCTTTCGTGGGTGACGACTATGATGGTGACATTGTCCTCGCGGTTGAGTTGTCCGAGGAGCTGCATCACCTCCTCGCTGGTTTTGGAGTCAAGAGCGCCTGTGGGCTCGTCGGCAAGGATGATCTTCGGGCTTGTGATAAGGGCCCGGGCAATCGCTACGCGCTGCTTCTGGCCGCCGGACATCTCGTTGGGATAGTGCCGGGCCCAGTCGGCAAGGCCGAGGCGGTCGAGATACTGCATCGCAAGCTCATGGCGCTTGTGGCGGTTCACTCCCTGGTAGAACAAGGGAAGCTCTACGTTCTCGACTGCGGTCTTGAAACCTATGAGGTTGAAAGACTGGAAGATAAACCCTATCATGGAGTTGCGGTAGGCCGCCGCCTGCTTTTCCGTCAGGCCCTTGATCAGACGGCCGTCAATGTAGTACTCGCCGGTGTCGTAGTTGTCAAGAATGCCAAGAATGTTCAGAAGCGTGGACTTTCCGGACCCCGAAGCACCCATGATTGAAACGAATTCACCGCTGTCGATATTGAGGTTTATGCCCTTCAATACGTGCAGCGGCTGCCCGTTGTTGTATGTTTTGTTGATGTCCTTAAGTTCTATAAGCATAGCGCTTTAAACATGCAATAATTAAGCCACCTGCATTGACAGATGGCTTAATTATTAAAAAAATTGCAAAATTAAATCTTGTCGCGGACAAAGAAGTAATAAACTACCAGTCCGATCCAGCTGGTGGCTAGCACTGCTATGGAAAGGACTACCTTCCACAGGAGGCTGAGCTTGGGCTTCTTGAAGATGTCAATAACGCACCAGATTGCGGCAATTAAGCCAACGATGTAAACGATTGATGCAAGCATAACAATATAGTATTAGAATAATGTTGGTTCTTCAAAAATGAGTTCGATCGGCTCGTCGTCGGTCTCGGGTATGTGTATCTCCTTGCCGCGGATGTCGGGGACGGCGGGAGCGGGTTCTTCCTCCGCTGTCACGACCGGCTCTTCTTCCGGTTCCTCGTCGGGCAGGGGCTCGCCGAAGCGTACACTCTTTACCTCGCCCCTCTCCACTACCTTCTTGCCTTTGGCGGCGTAGCCCTTCTTGCCTATCCAGGCCTCGGCGTCCACAAGGTCGGAAGGTTTGTCGTCCTGCTTCCAGATGACCTCGTAGCGGGGATGCTTGTCGTCGGTAAGTTCCACCAGGTATGACTTGCTGCCCTCGGCTATGAAACCAAGGGGCGTATTGTCGCTCACTACGAACGAGAACCTCTTGACATAGAACGACTTGACCGAGGCGTCCCAGTACAGGGCGGTGAAGGTCTTGTCGGGATCGAACTTCTCTATCCTGAGCACATCCCCCTGGTAGCGGTTGACCAGGTCGAACGAAGTGGTGTAGAACGTACCGTTCTTGAAAACCGCCAGCACTTTGTCGTTCTCGCTGAATTCGCCAAGGTACAGGCCGTGGCCCTCGTCGTTGAGTTTCTGGATATCGGTGTCGTACCAGATCTGCTTGCCGGCGATGGTGCTGACGCCCTTGCTGCGCAGGCTGATGCTGCGTATGACGTTCTTGCTCACCAGGTTGCCGCGGGCCGTCTTGCTCTTGATGCCCAGGGTGGAGAAATCGTACTCGAACGAGGTTTTCTTGAGCTTGGGTTTGGGACGCAGGAGTACCTTTACCGTTTCGGCCTCGCCGTTGTGGTTGGCGGTGAACCAAACTACCTGTGAACCCTCAAGCCCCGTGGTAAGGTCGTATTCCTTGTCGCGGGTGACGGAGGTGACGGCAAAGCGCTTGGCATAGTAGATAGACGTTTTGCCCTCGCGGTAGATGACATTGTATATGGTTCTGGTGTCGCCGCGGTTGAACACGCCTACGTATATGAGGTCCTTGCCGAAGAAGGCTTTGTCGCTGACTTTGGTAACTATGTACTTGCCGTCCTTGCGGATGACGATGATTTCCGACATGTCGGAGCAGTTGCATATGAACTCTCCGCCGTCGTCCCTCTTGAGGCCTATGCCCACGAAGCCCTCGGCCAGGTTGGCGCTGAGCTTGGCGTTGTTGTTGATGACGCGCGTTGCCGCGATAGTCTCGAAGCCGGTGAGCTCGGTGCGGCGGGGGAAGTCCTTGCCGTATTTCTTCTTAAGGGACTTGAACCAGGCTATGGTGTAACGGTCGATGTGGTCGATGTTGTCCCGGACCTCCTTCATCTCCTCCTCAATGGCGCGTATCCTTTCGTCCACGGCCTTGACGTCGAACTTGGAGATCTTGCGTACAGGCTTGTCCACGAGGCGGTCGATGTCTTCCATTACCACGGGCCTGCGGAGCACGCTGTCGTAGGCCTTCATGGCCTGCAGGGTTTCCTGCTTCTGCTCTTCCCAGCTGGACTGGTCCTTTTCGAGTATCTTGTAAATGCGGTTTTCGAAGTAGATCTTTTCCAGCGAGGAGTAGTGCCAGTCGCGTTCGAGCTCTTCAAGGCGGATGTTCAGCTGCTGAAGCAGTATGTCGCGGGTATGGAAGGTGCTGTATTCCAGAATCTCGCCCACCGATAGGAATTGCGGCTTGTTGTCCTTGATGACGCAGGCGTTGGGCGCCAGGTTGCATTCGCAGTCGGTAAATGCGTACAGGGCGTCAATGGTTTTGTCGGGGGATACGTCCCCGGGCAGATGGATGAGGATTTCCACCTTGTCGGTGGTCATGTCCTCTATCTTCTTTATCTTGATCTTGCCCTTGTCCTTGGCCTTGAGTATGGACTCGATGATGTCTTTGGTGTACTTGCCGTAGGGAATCTCTGTTATGGCGATGGTGCTTTTGTCGATTTTCTCAATCCTCGCCCTGACCTTGACCCGTCCGCCGCGCCGTCCTTCCATGTACTTGGAGCAATCGGCTGAGCCGCCGGTGGGGAAGTCGGGGTAGAGTTCGTACGGCTTACCCTCCAGAATGGCCACGGAGGCGTCCAGCAGCTCGTTGAAGTTGTGGGGCAGTATCTTGGATGCAAGGCCGACACCTATGCCGTCGGTACCCTGGGCAAGCAGCAGAGGGAAACGTACCGGCAGTTCTGTAGGCTCGTCGTTGCGGCCGTCGTACGACTTCATGGTGTGGGTGACCTTGGGGTCGAACACCACTTCTTTGGCGAATTTGCTCAGTCGGGCCTCGATGTACCTCGGGGCGGCGTTGGCGTCGCCAGTAAGGATATTGCCCCAGTTACCCTGGCAGTCTATCAGCAGGCCTTTCTGGCCAAGGGTTACGAGGGCACCCAGAATCGACTGGTCGCCGTGGGGATGGAACTGCATGGCCTGGCCCACTATGTTGGCCACCTTGGTGTAGGCGCCGTCGTCCATGCGGTACATGGCATGCAGCACGCGCCTCTGAACAGGTTTCAGACCATCGGCGATGTGAGGTACGGCCCGGTGCAGGATTACGTAAGATGCATAATCCAGATACCAGTCCTTGAACATGCCGGAGAGCTTGAACTTGCGTGCGTCGCTCTCCAGAAGCCTGTCGTATTTGCCGCTGGACTCAGCATCCTCGGCTACCTCGATATCATCGTCCTCGATAATCTCTTCAGTTACTTTGTTCTCGTCTTCCATCTGTTAGTCTTCGTAGCCGAAGCGGCGTAGTTCTCTTCTGTTCTCCCTCCAGTCGGGGTCGACCTTCACGAATATGCTCAGGAAAACCTTCTTCTGGAAGAAGTCTTCCATGTCGATACGGGCCTGCGTGCCCACTTTTTTTAGGGCGGCGCCTTTCTTGCCTATGATGATGCCCTTCTGGGACTCCCGCATAACGTAAATCACTGCATCTATGTCGTAACGCTCTTCTCCTTCCTTGAAAGCCTCGATGCCTACCTCGCAGCTGTAGGGGATTTCTTCCTTGTAGTTGAGGAGTATCTTCTCGCGGATGATTTCAGAGGCGAAGAAGCGGAGGTTCTTGTCGGTGAAGGCGTCCTTGTCGTACCAGGGAGGGCAAACCGGAAGGCGTTCCACCACCGACTCAAGTATGGTGTCGAGGTTGAAACGCTCCTGGGCGCTGGCGGGAATGACAACCGCTTCCGGCAGCTGGGATTTCCACCAGGCAGCTAGTTCAAGTACCTTCTCCTGGGTGCTGATGTCGATTTTGTTAATCACCACGATCACCGGGCACTGGATACGCTGAAGCTTCTCTACGTACTCGCCGTTCTTGTCGGGAGTTTCTACGGTGTCGGTGACATAAAGGATGATGTCGGCGTCGCCTATGGCCCCGTCCACGAAGTTCATCATGTTCTGCTGCAGGCGGTAGGAAGGCTTGAGTATGCCCGGCGTGTCGGAGTAAACGATCTGCCAGTCCTCGCCGTTGACTATACCCATGATGCGGTGCCGCGTGGTCTGGGCCTTGGCAGTGACTATCGACAGTTTTTCGCCCACAAGGGCATTCATCAGCGTGGATTTACCCACGTTGGGATTACCTATGATGTTTACGAATCCGGAACGATGCTCCATTATACGTAGGCCCCCATCTTGAGCATATTCACCTCGCTGTCAGACAGATAGCGCCAGGCGCCTTTCTTTAAGCCTTTCTTTGTGAGGCCTGCAAAGTAAACCCTGTCAAGGGCTTTTACGGTGTAGCCCAGCGACTCGAAAATACGGCGGACGATACGGTTCTTGCCCGAGTGTATTTCTATACCGAGTTTGCTGTGGTCGCGCTCGTCCACGAATTCCAGTTCGTCTGCCTGGATGAAACCGTCGCCCAGGGTGATACCCTGGATTATTTTGTCAAAGTCTTCCTGGGTCAGACTGCGGTCGAGGGAGACTTGATATATCTTCTTTTTGTCGTACGAGGGGTGGGTAAGGCGTTCGGCAATCTCGCCGTCGTTTGTGAACATAAGCACTCCGGTGGTAGCCTTATCCAGGCGACCAACGGGATAAACACGTGTAGGACAGTTCTTTATGAGATCCATGACGGTTTTGTCGGCGTGGGGGTCGGAGGCGGATGTTACGTAGCCCTTCGGCTTGTTCATCACCAGATATACCTTGGTTTCACCTTTGAGGCGCTCGCCGTTGAAGCGGACATCGTCGTCGAAGATGTTGACCTTGGTGCCAAGTTCGGTTACGGTTTGTCCGTTAACAGTTACGCACCCGGCCTGGATGAAGGTGTCGGCCTCGCGGCGTGAGCACACTCCTGAATTGGCAATGAAGCGGTTGAGGCGGATTTCGCTCTTGGCAACCTCTTCGTATGCGGGACCGTCATAAGGCTGGTCAACCTGAGGCTTACGGCTTATCATCTTTTTGATGCCCTCATTGGAAGTGTTGGTGAATGCGGGCTTACGGCCTGGCTTTTTGCCTTTTTTTGCAAAAGCCGGCTTTTGCTGGCCGTAAGGTTTGGACTCGCCTCCATAGGACTTGGGACCGCCGTAAGTGCGATGCTCGCCATAGGGCTTTTGTTCGCCATAACTGCGGTGCTCTCCGTAGCTGCGATGCTCGCCGTACTGCCTCTGCTCACCATAGGAACGGTTCTCTCCGTAAGAGCGGTTCTCGCCGTAGGGACGGTTTTCGCCGTGTGGGCGGTGATCTCCGAAGGGGTGCGGGGAGCCATAGGGCCTGCGCTCGCCATAAGGGCGGCTGCCCTGATAG
>CACXCS010000040.1 GCA_902766255.1 uncultured Bacteroidia bacterium | reverse complement strand
CCGTCGGCGCGGCTGAGTTTAAGGCTGAAGCGGCGAAGGATTTTAAGGCCGGGGCGGGAAGCGATGCCTATACCGTAAGTCCCTCCAAGATAATTGATTGCAGGAGCGTAAGAGTAATCCCATCCTCCCATTGCACGGGCAAATTCCCGGAGCTGGAACTCGTTGTGCCGCGCGTTGCAGCTGTCGAGTTCGTTTAAGGACACCACTGACGCATCCATCTCTTTGACCATCGATGCTACCATATCGGTAGAGTTGAAGCCGCCCTTGCTGAACACACCCACATTGTATGTAGCGATTCGCATTGCCCCCTTGGCCGGAGCCTGTACCGATCCCTGCCCGCACATTGCAGATGCCAGAATCGCACAAATAATATACAGAACTTTCATGATGCTGCGTTTTGTTCCCAAATTTACATAATTCTTTCGTAAACAGAGTGAATGTCAGGGAGCACAGCCGCTCCAAGATCAGCTCTGGTTCCTGTCCGGGTTGCGCGGCTATGTGCTGATTTTTGTATATATTTGTAAAGCACGCAGTTCAAGCGTCAATAGCAAAGTGACAGTCAGGGAAAAAATAGAACTTCTGCCCCATAGTCCCGGAGTGTATCGGTATTACGACGACAAAGGGACGGTGATTTACGTGGGCAAGGCCAAGGACTTGTACAAACGTGTCCATCAGTACTTTGTGCCTCCAGAGAGGCTCAACGCCAAGACCAGGCTCCTGGTGGCCAGGATCTCCGATGTGCAGTACTCGGTGGTGGACAGCGAGGCCGACGCCCTGCTGCTGGAAAACAATCTGATAAAGCAGTTCAAGCCCCGCTACAATATCCTGCTGAAGGACAGCAAGACGTATCCCTGGATATGCGTAAGCACTGAGATGTTCCCCCGAGTGTACCTGACGCGCCGGCTGGAGAAAAACGGCTCCCGCTACTTCGGACCTTACAGCTCGGCGTTTTACGCCAGGAACCTTCTGGATTTCTTTACCCGTAACTGGCCCCTGCGTAGCTGCAGGCTCAAGATTGACTCCGACGCCATTCTCCGCGGCAAGTACCGCCCCTGCCTGGATTACCACATCGGCCGGTGCGCCGGTTGCTGCATAGGAAAAGTGTCGCAAGAAGAGTACAATAGCTGGATTGAAGAAATCGTCCACCTGCTGAAGGGCGGAGTGAGCGAAATCATCGCAAAGTACAAGGATGCCATGCTGCAGGCGTCCGAGGCCCTCGACTTCGAGGCGGCCCAGTTCTGCAAACAGCGGATGGAAGCTCTCCAGCGCCACTATGCCAAGTCCATCATTACATCGGCCGGCGAGCGCGACCTGGACGTTTTTTCGCTGGTCTTCGACGGCTCCGATGCCTTCGGCAACTTCTTGAGAGTCAGGGGAGGAGCCATTATCCAGAGCCTGAATCTGGGCTTCAAAATGCAGATAGAAGAGGAGCAATCCGCAGTGCTGAGCAGTTTCATCGCCGAGATCGAAGCGAAATTCGGTGAGCTCGCAAAAGAGGTGGTTGTGCCCTTCCTGCCTGATGTCGAGCTGGACGGCGTGAGTTTCACGATACCCTCGCGCGGCGATAAGCTCTCGCTGCTTGATCTCAGTGCAAAAAACGCCCGCGAATTCCAGTTCAACACACTGAAGCAGCGCGAGCACACCGACCCCGACGCCTTCCGCCAGGGTGTGATGGAAGAGTTGCGCAAGGCGCTGGGCATGAACGAATTACCCCGCCACATCGAGTGTTTCGACAACTCCAACCTTCAGGGCACCAATCCGGTGGCGTCATGCGTAGTGTTCCGCGACGCCGAGCCCAGCAAGAAGGACTACCGCCGTTTCAAAGTAAAGACCGTCATCGGCGCCAACGACTACGCATCCATGAAGGAAATAGTCAACCGCAGGTATTCCCGCATGCTTGACGAGGCTCCCGACGACCTTCCGCAGCTGGTGGTTATCGACGGCGGTGCGGGGCAGCTGAATTTTGCCTGGCAGGCCATATGTGAGCTTGGAATACAGGACAAGATGACTGTAGTAGGCCTTGCAAAACGCCTTGAGGAGGTAATCCGCGTAGGCGATCCATATCCACTTTTCCTTGACCGTAACTCGCAGGCACTCAAACTGTTGCAACGCGCCCGCGACGAGGCCCACCGCTTTGGAATCACCTTCCACCGCTCGCTGCGGAGCAAGGCTGCGGTGCACAGCACCCTGCGGGATATTCCGGGTATCGGACCCCGTACCGAGGAGCGGTTGCTGCTGCACTTCGGCTCGCTCGCACGGGTCATGGCGGCTTCGGAAGAGGATGTAGCGGCCCTGGTCGGCCCCAAGCTCGCAAGGCAGATTGCTGAAAATAAGTAAGGTTGTAAATCTAATTTTTTTTATCTACCTTTGTGCTTTACAAAACTGGATAGTACTAATTAAATAAACCAATATTTTAACTTTATGGAATACGAAGAAATCGTAAGCAAGGTAAAGGCCATTATAGTTGACAAACTTGGCATTGAACCTTCCGAAGTTACCGAAAGCGCTAACTTCACCAACGACCTCGGAGCTGATTCTCTTGACACTGTAGAGCTCCTTATGGAATTCGAAAGGGTCTTCGGCATCAAGATTCCGGATGAAGAAACCAGTTCCATTGCAACCGTCAAAGACGCTATCGACAAGGTCGCAGAAAAACTCGCATAAGAGTTTACGGACAGAAAATTCAAGGGCTGTGTTCCAATTGGAGCACAGCCCTTTCCGTTGTGGATCTATCTTATAACTCCCTGAGCGACAAGGCAAAGCCACCGCCTCGGGCCATACGCACAGTAAGGCTGTCGCTTGCGGTAACCTCACTGCGGGTTATGGTATAGGCCTGCGGTGCCGATTCGTAATCGGCATCGGGGGCATCGGAGTAAAGAACTGCCTCGTAACGCAGTGAAGGATTGAGGAAGTCGAATTTCAGCGTGCACTCGTGTGCCTTTTCGCCACAGACACCGCCCACATACCAAACGTCGCGTGCGCGTGCACCTGCCAGATTGCGTGCAGTGGCGTCCTCGGGCAGGGCGTACACAAATCGTGCGGCTCCGGACAGCATATCCTTTTTGCCGTCAGCCAGGGATGCAACGCCCTCGGCCGCCTTGTTGAGCGTTTCCAGACGGGGCTTCCTTGCAGTCACGATGTACTCGCCGGGCTCTGCTTCCAGATAAAGGCTCTGTTCCCAATCTACCGCCACATCCTTTATGAACTGGAAGGCGTCGGGGAAGCGCTCATAATTGTCTGGCAGGTCGGCCGCCATCTGCAAAGGAGAGTAGAAGGTTACGTATAGCCCTAACTGATTGGCGATTGTATGGCGCATTTTGCCGTGCTGCCCGGGCGCCGTAATGGACATGTCCTGCTCGAAAATACCAGGAGTATAGTCCATGGGGCCGCCCTGCAGACGGGTGAAAGGCAATATTGAAGTATGCCCGGGGTTGATGTGCCCGCGATACTCGGTGCCCATTGCCGACTCGTTGCCTATGAGGTTGGGCCAGGTGCGGCACAAGCCCGTGGGCCTGACAGCCTCATGCGCATTAACCATGATATGATGCTCGGCCGCCTTCTTCAGGGCAAGCAGGTAGTGGTTGATGATGGGCTGGCTGTAATGATGCTCGCCGTAGGGTATTATGTTGCCCACGTAACCGCTCTTGACAGCGTCGTATCCATATTGGTTCATGAGATCGTACGCAGCCTCAATATGTCGCTCGTAATTGATTGTGGACGAGGATGTTTCGTGATGCATCACCAAACGGATACCCTTGGAATGGGCATACTCGTTGAGAGCGGGAAGGTCAAAGTCGGGGTACGGGGTGACAAAGTCGAACACGTAGTCTTTCTGGCAGCCGAACCAGTCTTCCCAGCCCTCGTTCCATCCTTCGATGAGCAGGGCGTCAAAGCCGCCTTCCGCTGCGAAGTCAATGTAGCGCCGGACGTTTTCGTTGTTGGCGCCATGCCTTCCATGGGGCTTGAGGGCAGAGTAGTCGGTGACTCCAAGCTGTACCGAAGGCAGGTCGTAGGTGTAGCTCCATTCGGTCTTGCCGGAAATCATCTCCCACCATACACCCATATATTTTACCGGGTGGATCCAGCTCACGTCCTCCAGGGCGCAGGGCTCGTTGAGATTGAGTATCAGCTTTGAAGCCAGCACTTTACGTGCGTCGTCCACAACCATGACGGTACGCCATGGCGTGTTGCAGGGAGCCTGCATGCGGCCCTTTATCCCTTCGGCATCGGGCGTAAGCCATGTGCGGAACACCAGCGACTTGTCGTCCAGCAGAAGGTTTGCGGTGGGGTAGTTGACCACTGCGGCCTCGTGGATGTTGATGTACAGGCCGTCGGCTGTTTTGAGCTGCAGGGCCGTCTGGACTCCGGTATCGGAGAAGCCGGTAGCGGATGCATTGGACAAACGGGTGGCACGAGATGCGGCACGAATGCCTTTGAGTGGCGTGCGGCTGTAGTTGTACTCCTGTGTGTCATAGTCGCCGCTGATCCACCATGCAGTATGGTTGCCGGTCATGGCGAACTCCGTAAGTTCCTCTTTGATATTGAAATAGCGGAGCTTATTGTCCTGAGGGAACTCGTACCGGAAGCCAAGGCCGTCGTTGAACAGGCGGAAGCGTATGTTCATGCGCACGCCGTCCTGGCGCACCAGGCGCACCAGCATCTCGTTATAATTGTTGCGAATGTCGCGCTCTTCGCCCCAGACCGGCTGCCAGGTTTCGTCCTTGGAATCGAACTCTACGCCTTCAAGTTCGAAGCCGTCCTTGAGGGTGGTTCCGTCGCATAGCTCAAAGCCCAGTTTGGATGGCTTGATGACCGTTTGTCCCTTGTATTCAAGATTGTAGGCGGGAGTGCCGTTACTAGTAAGGGCAAAGCACATCTGCAACTCTTTGTCGGGGCTTTCAAGTACGTCCTCGGATATAATGACCGGTCCGCTGCAGGACAGCAGAGCCAGCGCAACAGCGCAGATCAGGCTCGATCTCATAATACTTTGACGTCATATCCCCAGGCGGCCAGGGTCCGGCCGTCGGAGAGTTCAACTGCGTCTGGACTCAGGTTGGCCCATACCTCTACTGTGTTGCCCTTGACGGAACGGCGGAAGGCCAGCACGTTATCGGGTACGCCCTCGATGTACTTCAGCTTGCCACCCCGCTCGCCGGCCCAGAGGGCAGGATTGTTGTGTTTGAGCATTACAAGCTCATGCCAGAAGTCCGTCCAGGAATTGTCGCTCCAGTCGGTGATGGGGTCTTTCTCGAAGAATGCAAGCCTGCGGTCCAGGCCGATTTCCTGTCCCGTGTAGATAAGGGGCTGTCCGCCGGGAAGGGTGAAGCACAGCAGGGCCATGACTTTGGATGCGTCGCCCATCCTCTCGAACTCGGTGCCGGCCCAGGAATTTTCGTCATGGTTGGATGTGAACATGAGACGGAAGGCGCTGGCAGGATAGTTCGCTGCGTCACGTGCCAGGTAGTCGCGCAGGTCGCCGATGTTCTTTTTGCCCTGTGCTATTTCGTTCATGATGTGGTGAAGCTCCCAGGCGTAGGTGGCGTCAAATGCTTTGGCAGGATCGGCCAGCTCAGGCTTTTCGGCCTCGGCCAGAAGGTACGCATCGGGGTAGTCGCGCCTGATACCGGGAAGTACGCTGAGCCAGAACTTTGCGGGCATTTCACCGGCGGCGTCGCAGCGGAAGCCGTCAACCCCCTTGTCGAGCCAGAATCGCATGCAGCTGTCCTGGGCGGCCCATACGGCCTCGTTCTCGTAATTGAGGCTGCGGGTGTCGGTCCAGTCATATTCCCAGATAGCGTTGCCAAGCGAGTCGCGCTCATAGAAGTCGGCGGGACGGCCGGTCATCCACACGTGGTCGGGGGCTGTCTGGTTGGCTACCCAGTCCAGTATGACCTTGAATCCCGACTCATGAGCCTCGGTCAGGAGGTTCTCGAAATCCTCCATGGTACCGAATTCGGGATTGACCTCGCAGTAGTCGGAAATGGCGTAGTAAGAACCGAGGGTGCCCTTGCGCTCGACCTCCCCAATCTTGTACATAGGCATGAGCCAGAGTATGTCTACCCCAAGTTCTTCGAGTCGTGGAAGCTGGGCCTGTACGCCTTTGAAGGTGCCTTCGGGAGAGAATTGACGTACGTTAACTTCGTACATTACAGTGCTGTAGGTCCATTCCGGATGTGCCGGAGCTTTGGGTTTGCAGCAAACCAGAGAGAGCAGTGCTGCGGCTGCCAATAGTATCTTTTTCATATAGTGAACGGTGTTGTTACTGTTCGAAAACGGCAGAAGAGAAGGGCCCCAGCTTGAGGGTTCCGTCCTTGCCTGCTGTAATATCTCCGTTGGAGACTATCTTCTTGTCCAGTTTGTAGCTGGAAAGAGATGCCTGCACGGGGGCGTTGCCGAAGTTGTGGGCCACCAGCACTGTCTGGCCCTCGTAGGTCATGGTCCAGAGTGCCAGTGCATCGGTGCTGCTGCTTACCTCTTTCATCTCTCCGTGGGCCAGTGCAGGACATGTATTGCGGGCGCGTGTAAAGGCCTTGTACATGCACAGGATGGAGTTCTGGTCTTCAAGTTGTGCTTCGACCGAGATTTCGCTGCCAAGCATGCCGGTGTCGATTTTTCCGCCTAAAGCTTTGGTTGGAATCCTGCCTGTCCTGGTCCATTTCATGGGCGCGCGGACGAATTCGTCGCCTTTGCTCTTTTCGCCCCAGTAGCCCAGCTCTTCACCTTGATAGATGAAGGGCTTGCCCGGAGAGGTCAGAAGCAGGGCGCCGGCAAGCTTCATCTTGGCCAGGTTCTTGCCGAGGTCGTTGCCGGTACGGTCTTCGTCGTGGTTGGAGAGCTTGATTGCGTCAATAAAATCGCTGCGGTAGGACTTGTACTGATCGCGGAACCACAGCACTGTACGGGCGAAGTCGTTACCCTTGGCCCTGCCGATGCGGTCCTTGACCGTCCACCAGTAACTGAAGTTGAACAGCGACGGAAGCCCTTTGTAGTAAGAGGCAATACGTCCGGTTTCGGCGAAAGCCTCGCCTACCATATAAATGTTGCCTGTACCGCCGCGGGCTTTGTAGGTGGCGTTGCAGCGGTCGTACCATTGGGCGAGGAAACTGGCATTTGCTGTTGCCTGCTCCTGATATATCCACATGACTGCGTCGAGCCTGAGGCCGTTTACGCCCATGTTGATCCATTTGTCGGCTGAGGCTGCAAGGGCCTTGAATGCCTCTGATTCAGAAGCTTTGGCGTAAGGGCCGTAGTTCAGGTCGGGCATCGACTGGTCGAAGCTTGCGAAGTACCAGGTGCTGTTGCCGCCGAAAATGATGTCTGCCGCAGTATCGTTGTTGATATTGAAGGGCGTGCCGAATTTGACGCTGCTCCCGTCGCCTCCCCATTTGGTGCCGCCGTCCCATGAAGTCAGGGAAGAGCGGATAAGGAACCCCCAGTCGGTATCCACGTCAACGGTGATTTCGTGAATGCCGGAGGCAGTCTGGTACAGGCCTACGGCTCCCGCGCTGCCTATCCATAGCCATAAGCTGGCCGACGGATTGGAACTCTGGGGAGCATCGGTGCTCTGGGTTACTGTGATGGTCTTTTTGTTCCAGTCGAGCTTGAAATGGAGGCGCCCCTTATAGCCAAGGCTGCCGCCGGAGGCAAGATGCCATGTACCCATCCCGGGGTTGGTAGCGCCGGCGTAATTGTCTATGCGTCCGGCAGATACATCGGCAGTTGGATTGGCAGACAAGACGTAGTAGCTGCGGTAGGGGCTGTCCGCAGATGAAATGGCGCTCTGGAACCAATCTCCGCGCCCGGAATGGTTGAGCACGTAGTCCAGATAAATATCGATATTCTTGTCCCGAGCTTTTTCGATAAGTTCCTTCAGGTCTGCTTCGGTACCGAGTTTGGGGTTGACCGCCGAATAGTCAAGGACGTCGTATCCGTGGTACGAAGAGCAATCCTGGATGGGGGAGAGCCAGAGAGACGTCGCTCCCAGGGCGTCCAGATAATCCAGATGCTCGGTAATGCCCTTGAGGTCGCCCCAGCCGTCGCCGTCGGAATCGGCAAAACTGTAGACGTTGATCTGGTACGTGATATCGGCATCCTTTTGGGCGCTGGGAAGGGTGCCCTGGTTGCTATTGTCGGGATTGACCGGCTTGCAGGCCACCATGCCTGCCGCCATCAAAAGTGTGATTAATAAGTGTGATTTCATTGGGAGCAGCAGGGACGGTCAGGTCCCTGCTGCCAAGATTAATTACAGAGTTTCGAAGATAGGAGGGTACGGGGTACCATCAGGTGCATTGTATGCGATACGGCTTGTTCCGCCGTTGGGCTTCTCCAATGCCTCTCCGGTGTTAGCCTGTATAGTAGAGACCACACGCTGGCGGTAGAGAATCTCCGTTACGGGCTTGCTGATAGTGAAGGTATAGTCAATCGCAACGTTGTCTGCTTCCTGTCCATTAGGGTTCATGACAAGGTTGTATTCCACGCCGGGACCGGCGGCTTCGGCCTTATCAGGCGCAACTACGGGTTTCCATTCTTCACCGTCAAAGTACTCGGCAATCCAGAATTTGGGACCGGTCTTGGATACGCGGGTTGAGTACTGAATATGAGCCTTGGTTCCTGCAGGCAGCTCCTTGCCGTTGGAGAGGGTGAACAGCCAGTAGTCTCCTACCCATGGACCTGTGACATAAGGGTGACCTGTGCTGCCTACAATACGGGAAGCTTTTTGGTCAACATCGATGGAGCCCTTTTCAATCTGGACGTAAGTAATCTTGCCGCCAGGGCTTACGTTGGAATTGACATAGCATCCACCGTCGCCTGCGTTGGTGTCTTTCTTTCCGGCCGTGCCACCGAAAGTGTCGGCGTAGTCGGACATTCTCTCCTTGGAGAAGAGCCATTCGGCCTTGATCTTTTCGGCCTCGGGAGCTGCGCCCTCGTCGCCGAAGAGTTCGCTGCGGATAATCACATCGTTACCAACATTGGCACCAAGGTCGATGTTGTTGTCGAGCATATACTTGAAGAAGAATGCATAGGTTATGAGAGCCCTCTGTGGACAGAAGCTACCATAATAGCCATCCAACTGTCCGCCGGAATAACCGGAAATGTTGGAAATCTTCTTGTCGTGGCTCATAGGGTAGTTCATGTTGCGCATGGCCCAGTTGTCGAGGATGTCGACCTTTACCTTGCAGTGCTCGTTGACCTCTTTGGTGCCCATGACAAGGTAGCCGCCATTGCCGGAGGTCTCGCTATAAGGCGCAATGCCCCAGAGATAGTCGTGGGTCTCAGGAATATCGGTTTCGCTTATGGCCTTGGGCGCCAGAATCTTGTCAATGGAGTTCTTGCCGTATTTTGTGAGCTCCAGGCCGTCGTAACCGCGGGTAAGCAGATAGCTGCGGAGGGCGGTCTCAAGCATGTCAGCGGTGTTGTATTCCTTGTCGCCCACTTTAATCTTGGTGTCGGCGGGAATGTAGTGTGCATTCTTTACCTTCTGGTCGGGATCGTCTGGATGCAATACAATTTCGTCAGCGATGTTGGTTTCCCAGATGTCCAGGATCTTGACATATTCCTGTGCAAAGTCCTTGATAGTGGGGTTGGTTCCGGGGGTGGGGGGAACGCCGCCGCTGATAACCTTGGTGGTGCCTGCGTTGAAGTCGAAGATGATGGTGTCGCCGGCCTTGACGTTGAAGCCGCCCTCAAGCTCGCCGCCTTCACGGTATTCGATCTTGCCGTCTTCGGTAGGCCTGAACTCGTGCTGCCACCAGTCGAATGCGCAAGGAGCGTAGACACGGAGAACACCGTCGTTCTGTGCGGTGATGTTGGCGGTTCCGTCAGCGTTTACTGCACCGGCGTTCTTGCCGACAGTCCAGTCGCCGCCGAAGCAGTCGCCCATACCGTAGATCATACCCTCGGTAAGAGTCATCTTGTCGGTGGTGTAGTCAATGGTGAATGTCCACAGACCGTCAGCAGGTACGTGAATGTTGCCGTCGGTGTCGTAGGTGATGTTCTCGGGGTTGGTGGTCATGCCGTTGAAGTCCTTGCCCCATTCCTTGGCCGTTGCGAACTTGAAGCCGCTCTCGGCCTTGAAGAAACGGGTGGTCACGAAGCAGCCGTCCTTGGGATCGCCGCCTGCGGAAATGTGCTGCAGAGCGACAACGCCGTCAGATGCCCAATCCCAGGCACCGAAGTCGGCACCGATCATGAACAACTCTGCGGGATAGTCGGCCTTGGACTCCAGTTCAGTCTTGTACTTGAAGGAGTTTGCAATGTCGCCAGCTGCGAGTTTGAAGGTAAGGGTAATCTTGTACTTGCCCGCGCCGTCGGCAACTACGATGTTGTCGCCGCCGGGTTTGCTGTCCTTGCCAAGGTTTGTGTTGGCCTTGACGGCACCTTCGCTGTCGAGGGTGATCTTCCAGGCTCCGTTGTAAGAGAACTTGAACTCACCGTTGTTGCCGAGCTCCTGTCCGGAGAGGGTGTAGGTGATACCGTCGTTGGAAGCTGCAGTGGCCTCAAGAGGGGTGAAACCCCAGCTGTTCATACCGCCGCGGACACCCATGGTAGCAGGGCTGAGGACGATCTGGGCGTCGCTCAGGTCGCTGGCCTTGTTGAGGTCGAGCACGATGTGATACAGACCGGTCTTGGAGACTTTCATCTTGGGGGCTGACTCACCTACAACGAGTTTGCCCTTGAATACGGGATCGGCAGGGTTGTCTTGATAGATGCCTTCCAGGGCCTCGGGCTTGAACTCTGCGAGCTCGGCGCCGTAGGCTGTTTCCTTTCCACCGTTGACATAAGCCAGGGTGAACTCTTTGCCGGATTGCAGGACGATGTACTTCTCGTACATACCGTCACGGGTGGACTGGCCGGCAGCCTCGTTGATACCGATGGCCATTGAAAGGTCGGCGGTAACCTCGGACATACCTGTAGCCTCACCTACAACGTAGAAACCATCCTCGGTGATCTTGTTGACATCGGGGCCCGGTTTCTCTTCGGGTTTACACATCACAACGGACAGAGCCATTGCTGCGATGCCGAAAATTGAAAAGATTTTTTTCATTGAGTTGAGTTTTAAAGTGGTTTATAATGAGTTGGATTATTAATATCCGGGATTCTGAGTGTACACGCCGGGGGCGCCGTCCCTTACCCAGTCAGGGATGGGGAACAGGCGATGGTTGGCGTCGGAAGCCTCTTTGAACTCCCAGGAGTTGCCGTAGGTGCCGAAGCGGATCTGGTCATCGCGGCGGTGGCCCTCCCATGCAAGTTCGCGGCCGCGCTCGTTGAGGAGCTCCTCGTAGGTAAGCTGGTCGGCTGTATAAGCGGGCAGTCCTGCACGGGTGTGGACCTGATTTACGCAGTCGAGAGCTTCGGCGTCGGCCTTGCCGCCATTCTGGCGCATACGGGCTTCGGCCTTCATCAGAAGCACGTCAGCGTAGCGGTAGATAGGGAAGTCGGAGTCGGCATGATGGGCGATTCCGTTATCGAATTCAAACTTGAAGAAGCGTGCGCCCTCGCAGGAGTTGGCTGCCGTAGGGTCCTGGATGGTAGTGACTTCGGGAGTAATGATTACTTTGAAATGGGAATCTGCATGGTCCCATTCCTGAACCTTTCCTGACCAGGATGCGCGGTTGTTGACAATGGTGTTCCAGTCGGTGGTAGAATCGTACACGGGGCCCACGAACCACTGATTCTTACGCTTGTCGGCGTCGTCGTACTTGTTGTAGAACGATCCCAGCGTACAGGGGCCGTTCCATGTCTGGGTCGTAAACCCGAATACGGACTGCATCGCATAGTGCTGTGTAATAAGATGGAACATGTTGCCGTTGGCATATACGCCGTCAAACACTATAGGGAAGATGATCTCCTTGTTGCCGGTGTTGTTGGTCCTGAACGTATCGAAGTAGTTGTCGTTCAGACCGTAGTATTCACCATTGATGATGAGGTCGCAGTACTTTTCGGCGTCGGCCCAGCGGGGAGTGCCCGTGTAAACCTCGGCGTTGAGGTACATCTTGGCAAGTATCATGTATGCTACGGGCCTGGTCATGGAACCGTAGCGTACGGCGTCGTCGATATTGGGGATGTTGTCCAGCAGTTCCTTCTCAATCCACTCGAAAACCTCCTTGCGGGAGTACTGCTTGACTTCACGCTCGCCGTCGTCGATGTGCACGTTGCCGTACACGTCCATTGCCAGCAGGTGGTAGAAGGCGCGGAGTATCTTCGCCTCGGCCAGACCGGCCTTTGCGGCATCATTGTAAGCGGATTCATCCGTTCCGACGATATTGCGGATGTTGTTGATGACGTTGTTGCACTTGGTTACGCCGCCGTAGGCGAAGCTCCAGCCGTTGTTTACGTCGCGGGTGTTGCTGCCCCAGGTATGCTGGTGCATTGCCATGGGCACGCCGGCGTCGTACCAGTCGGTGCCTCGGGTGGGGACTACAACCTCGTCGGAGGTGTATTCCTGGAGGCTCCAGAATCCCTCACGGTAGATATAGCCATACTCTCCGGCCAGCTGCGAATAAGCGTTGGCTATGAGGGTGGAGAACTGGGAAGGCGTTTGGAAGTAATCTTCCTTGCGCACGTCGGTGTAGACTTCGGGAGACAGGTCGGTGCAGGCGTTGAGCGCCAGTCCGAGAGCTACAAAAATGATGGTATAAATCTTTTTCATATCCGTTCAGTCTTTAGAAGTTCAGGTTTACGCCCAGGGAGAAAGTCCTCTGGGTAGGATAGTAAGAACGTCCGTCGAATCCGGGGGCCAGGCCCGACATCGATACCGTCGAAGGGTCATGGCCCTTGTAGCCGGTAAGGGTGAAGAGGTTCTGGGCATTGAGGAATACCCTGCAGCTGTGTACGTACTCGGCAAGGGCTCCACCCAGTTTGGGGGTCCAGCCAATGGTGAGGTCGTTGAGCTTGAGGTAGGATGCGTCTTCGAGGTAGAAGTCGGAGAACTGACGGAGGGAGGCCTTGGATACCTCTGGATTCTTGATCCAGTTGGTCAGCAGGGCGGCGTCGCCGCTGAAGGAACTCAGCAGGACGTTCTCGGTACCGCGGGTGTTCTCGTAGAAGTAACGGGTCTCGTTGAAGATGAGGCCTCCGATCTGGCCGCGGAAGTTAAGTGCGGCATCGAAGTTCTTCCACTTGACCGTAGTGTTGAAACCTCCGGTGAGCAGCGGGAATGCATTGCCCAGGACCTGACGGTCGGCGTCGGTGGGGTTGGTGGTGTAGCCGCCTGCAGGGGTTGCGAACACCCAGGTGCCGCTATCCTGTATGCCGACGTACTTGTAACCATAGAAATTGCCGACAGGCTGCCCCTCGACGAGGCGAATTACGTAGTTGCCGGTTTCGCCGTCGCCGGAAGATATGAAACCGTCATTCTTGTAGGAGGCGATGAGATTGCCCTCGGCGTCGTAGTTGCCGTACTGCTCGCCGGTGATGCGGACCACCATGTTGCGGTTCCATGCCAGGTTGAGGCCTGCGGCCCACTCGAAGTCCTTGCTCCTCATGATGATACCGTTGAGCATGAACTCTACGCCGTAGTTGTGGATCTGTCCGTAGTTGTCCCACTTCTTGGCGGAAACGTTGCCTCCGGTAAGGGGCACATCGTACTCGTACAGAAGATTGGTGGTGTTACGGAAATATCCGTCGATGGATCCGAAGATGCGGCCCTCGAGGAAGGAGAAGTCAAGACCAAGGTTGGCTTCGCGTTTCTCTTCCCAGCGGATATATTCGTTCACGTTGGACTGGGGGCCCCACGGCAGGACGAAAGCGCCGTCGGAGAAAACATAGTCGGACCCCGGGCCTACGAGCATCAAGTAGAGATAGGAACTGCCCGGCATGTTACCGGTAACACCGTAGCCGGCGCGGAGCTTGAGCTCGTCCAGCCAGGAGATGTCTTTCATCCAGTCTTCCTCGGAGATGATCCAGCTGGCGGAAACGGCGGGGAAGAGACCCCATGGGCCGAGTACAGGGTTGGCCTTGGCTCCGAACTTGGAAGAACCTTCCAGACGGGCGCTGGCGCTCAGGAAGTACTTGCCGGCATAATTGTACATGCCGCGGACGAAGAAGGATGCCAGCTTGTCTTTATATTTATAGCTACCCTGGTTTGCTTCATCGGTCTTTCCGCTGAGCTTGCCCTTTCCCAGGCCAAGGTTGTTATAAGTTATCTTGTCCAGGGGGAAGTTGGAGTTGAAAGCGTTGAATCCCTGGCTTAAGTTGGTCTGGTAGCTCTGGCCGAGCAGGAACTGGTAGTTGTGTTTGCCGGCGCTGCCCATGTAGTTGAGAGTGTTTTCAACGACCTGCTGGGTGTTGGAGCTGTAGCTCTGGTTGGCCACGCCTTTTTTTCCGTAAACATCGCGCAGGGTGCTCATCTGGTACTTGCCGTTCCATGTGGTGATATCCTGGATTGAGTAAGCGGTGGTAAACTTGAGGCCGGGGAGAATGCTCAGGGAAGCCCTTACCGAACCTATGATGGTCTGGTCCTTCTGCTGGTTGGTGGTTTGGTCGATATCCGACACCGGGTTACGGGTGTAGAAATTGTCGGACTCGTAGTAGCCGCCGTACTTGACGAACTTTTCGTCGTCGGAGTAGATGGGCATTGTAGGGTTGGAACGGATGGCCTGGTTGAAGTTGTCGTAGTTGGCCCAGTCCTTATTCGCCCTCTGGTAAGCGAAGTCGTAGGAGATGCTCAGTTTGTCCTTGAGGGCCTTCTGATCGGCGGCGAAGCGGCCTGAGATCTCGTCGAAGTCGGACTTCTTGGCCAGACCCTGGAGGTTGCGGTAGCCCACGGAAGCACGGTAATTAAAGCTCTGGGTGCCGCCGGTTAGCGAGAGGTTGTGGGTGTGTGAGACAGGGTTGCGGGAGATGGCCTTTATCCAGTCGGTGTTGGAGCCGTAGTCGGTGCCGAGGTTCTGGGCCACCATGTGCTGGCGGTATTCATCTGCATTGAGCACGCGGGGCACGTTGGTGATGAATCCCACGCTGGCGTTGCCGCTGTAGTCAGCACTGAAAGCACCGTCCTTGTTGCCGCGGCGGGTGGTGATGAGGATAACGCCGGCATTGGCACGCGTACCGTAGATAGCGGCTGCGGAACCGTCCTTGAGGATGTCGATGGACTCGATGTCGGAAGGCTGTACCGATGAAAGGTTGCCTCCGGGTACGCCGTCAATGACGTACAGGGGCTCGGTGGAGCCGTTCAGGGAGCCGACGCCTCGGAGCTGGACATTGTAGCTGTTCTGGGCGGGGTCGTCGCCACCGTTCTTGATGACGTTGAGGCCGGCGACCTTACCCTGGAGCAAGCCCATGGGGTTGGCCACGCCGCCCTTGTTGAAGTCGTCGGGCTTGAGGGATGATACCGAGCCGGTGACTTCCTTTTTGGTCTGCGAGCCGTATCCTATGACGACGACATCGTCCAGGAATTCGGAATCCTCGGCGAGCAGCAGGTTCTCGGGCACCTCTGATGCCTTGAACGTGCGGCTTGCATAACCTATGCAACTGATCTCCACAATGGCATCCGGCCCCGAGACGGTGAGGATGAACTCTCCATCCAGGCCGGTGGATGTGCCTGTGGTGGTGCCTTTTTCCATGACGGTGGCTCCGATTACCGGGCCCAGGGCGTCTTCAACGACACCCTTGATCTGGTAGCCCTGCGCAAGCGCGGAGGCGGCGGTGCCAAGGATGAGGAAAATAATAGATAATAATTTTTTCATCTGTGTTATTATTTGGTTTTAACAAGTGTTACGCTTATGGCTCCCAGCACCAGGAATACTCCTGCAAGCAGAAGCATGGCCCCCTGGCTGCCGCCCACCAGGCTGATTACGGCCCCGCCTGTGGCTGCCGCCACTATCTGGGGAAGGCAGATTGTGCAGTTGAACAGGCCCAGGTAGCTGCCCATGTAGGGATTGCCCTCGAGGGAGTTGGTGAGGAATGTGAAGGGCAGGGCGAGCATGGCGGCCCATGCGAATCCGATAAGGAAGTAGCTGCCGAACAGCAGATACTGGTTGTGGATGAACATCACGGAAGCGAAACCCACCGCTCCGGCAAGAAGGCTCACCATGTAGGCGGCCTTGAGGTTCTTGAAACGGGGGATGACAAGGGCCCAGAGTATGGAGCCCACGGCCTGCACGGCGAAGAGCACTCCAACCCAGTTGCCGGCGGCCTGATACTCGGCGGAAGCCACATCGGTGGTGTCCCAGCAGTTGTGGGCGATGGCGCCGTTGGTATATGTCCACATATACAGGAAGGCGGCCCAGCAGAAGAACTGCACCAGACCCACGGTCCAGAATGTCCGGGGCGCCTTGACAAGGAGTTTCAGAAGGCCTTCGCTCTTTGGAGGCTCGGAGGCGGAGTCGGTGACGATTCCGTGGAACTCTGCATACTCCTTGGGAGGCATCTCCTTGACTTTCAGGAAAGTATACAGTACGCAGGCGATGAGTATCGCGGCACCGAAGTAGAAGCTGTAGATGACGCTGTCGGGAACGGTGCCCTCGGGGGCGGTGTTGGCGATACCGATCCAGGTGAAGAAAATGGGGAAGAGGTAGCCAACCAGGGAGCCCGCGTTGCACAGGAAACTCTGGATGCTGTAAGCCTCGGCCTTCTGGCTTTCGGTTACCATGTCACCCACCATCATCTTGAACGGCTGCATGGCAACGTTGATGGAGGTGTCAAGGAAGATGAGCGAGAACAGGCCGAACCACATTGCGGCATTCAGGCCCAGGAACAAATAGGCCGTGGACAGATTCAGGCTGCCAGCATTGGGCAGCAGGATCATGACCAGTACGGCCACGATGGCTCCCACAAGCAGATAGGGCTTACGACGGCCCATTTTGGTCCAGGTGCGGTCCGACCATTTGCCTATGAGGGGCTGCACGATCATTCCCATTAGGGGAGGAAGTATCCAGAAAAAGCTCAGCTGATGAGGGTCTGCGCCAAGAGTGGCGAATATACGGCTGATGTTTGCGCTTTGCAGGGCATAAGCGATCTGCACCCCGAAAAATCCGAAGCTCAGATTGAACATCTGCCAGAAACTTAATTTGTGGTTACTAGTCATATAGTTCACAAATATAAAAAATATTTCACCAATTATATATAATTAGTCTTTTTTTTATCCTTTGGAACAGTGTGTGAAGGTCCCCGGGCTGGAGTAAAAAAAACCGTAACCGGCGCGGTAACGGGAATATAGGGGGTTACATGATGGATTATTTCTTGCCTTTCTTCTTGACCTGGCTCTTCAGGCGGTCGGTCTTGATGACGGTTTTCTTGGGAGACTCCCAGAAGACGGAATAGTAGAACTGGTCCCATTGCCCTGAGTCCCAAATCTTTACGAGTTCCTCGGTCCTGGCGTCCCGGCCCTTAGGGTCATACCTGGCTTTGAGGTCCTGGGAGAACAGTTTGGCGACGATCTGCCAGAAGTTGGCCGCGAATCCGCTCTCGTAGTCTTTGATGATATTGAAGGCGCTCATGTCGCACTCGCGGTCGATAAGGCGCATCAGCAGCACACCCTGGGAGGTTGTCATGTTCTTGATATCGTCGGTGAACAAGCTCAGCAGCTCCCTTTCTACCTGATTGATATACTGAGTGCGCTGGCTGCGTTTGCTGGCGTCGGCGGCAATGGTGCTGTCCACCTGCGCCATCATTTTGCGGCCGGCAAGGGCGTATGGATAAACCTTGTTGAAATTATACACGAGGCGGTATTCCTTGCGCCAGTCACCGCTCTTCTTGAAGCCTCGCCCACGCGGGAAAACCCAGATAGGATCGATGGTGTCGAAGAAAACGGTATCTCCCTCATGCACTTCAAAATACATGGGGAAACCCTTGGGCGTGTGTGCGGCACCCGAGATGGCCGAACGCGCGTCCTGAGACTGCGCCCGGGCAAGCGTTCCCAGCGCCATTAGCGCCACGATTATGACCACGATTTTCTTCACGTTCCAAAGATAAACAAAATCCGAGCCAAAAGCAGCTCCCCCAAAAAACCGGCGTTAAGGGTGCCGAAGGATGGACCTTTAGCGCCAAAAACTGCCGCAAACGATGTCAAGGGTACAGGCAATTGGACCCTTGAAGCCGGAGATTGGCTTACTGCTGTCCGGAGAGGGAGAAAGTGAGCTCCAGCCGGGGGCGGAGGGCGGGATCAGAGGCTTCGGGGCCGTAGAGTACGGCGGAATAGAAGCGGTCCTTGTCCAGCTTGGCAGTGGTGGTAGTGGAGGAAGATGAGGCGGCGCTGGCGTAGCTGGCCATCATTGCGTAGGTGTAGTAGTTGGAATACGGGTCGTATCCATAGCCGCCGTAACCGCCGTATCCGTATCCGCCATAGCCCATTCCATAACCGCCGTAACCGCCGTAGTACATGCTGTTGTAGTAGTTCTGGTAGGCGAGGTACTGATAGTAATCCGACATGGAAGAGTTGGATGATCCGCTGCCTTTGACTACCTCGTTAGCGGTGATTATCAGCCAGATATCATATTCTCCGGCGAGGAGTTTCCGGCGCTTGTATGCGTCCGCCTCGGACTCTCCTGAAACGGGAGTCTCCTTGATCTTGAGGAGTTCCTGGAGATGATAGGTTATGTCGGGTTCGTAGCGGAGGGTGCTGCGGTTGATGTCCCCCTGGTTCTCCTGGGAGGAGCTGGCGTCGGTCATGCCGGCAAACATGACAGTGGAATCGTTCTGCCTGATGCGGCAGGTGGGGGAAAGGATTTCGGGGTACATTTCCATGTCCCTGTAATCGTCAGGGAAGCGGAACGGCAGCACCAGCGTGGCTTTGTTGATGACGGCCTCGGTGGGCACTCCGCCCTTTGCAACAATCATGTCTTCGGCCAGATGCTTGAGCGCCAGGGCGGAAAACACCGGTTTGATTCCGCCGCCGCCCTCTACCGACACTTCTTCCTTGGCGGGACCCTCCATTGGCCGGGATTCCTGGGTGGTACGGTTGAGACAATACTGCGGATAAGACCCCCGGGTTGAATAAGTGAACAGCGAGTCGGTATCTATGAAGTCCGTAAAGCCGTACATGAAATTGAACACGGTGTCGGTTTCGGCCTTACCGTCCCCGTCATAGTCGCATAATAGATTGAGTGTGGCGTAGTTACCGGTCACGAACTGGGCACTTTTGTCGTAGCCGACCTGAAGTTCGTACATGTTTATGCGGCCGCCCTCGCCCAGGGGGGCATCGGTGGACAGGTGTATGCCGGGAATCTTTTTGACGAAGCGCTTATAGTTCTTGAGGTCCTGCTCGGTGATGTCCAGGAAACGGCGCGCATACTCCTCTGTAAAGTCGAACGACAGCGAATCGGTTCCGTATAAAGTTGGATGGCCCTTGACGATGGACTTGCTGAAATCGACCTTTACGTCATCTCCGTTGATGTCGTAGTCACTTCCGGGCGAGAGAGGCTCGGAAAGTGCGTGTACGCGAAGGTTCTGGATGATGTGCCGCTGCGACTCGGATGCGACTGAAATGGTGTCAAACACGGCGGCGAAGTGGAAGCGCTTGATCTTGACGGCCGAAAGGTTTCCGAAGTCCATTTCGTCGAATACGGGAATCAGCGTAAATGCGCTGGAGCGCGTTGTGAGGCCGAATTTGGGATCCCTGATGGCGCCTATCGTGATGCGCGTCTGCGAATAGCCGGACAGCGAATCGGCGGACTGCATATAGACCGTGCCGGCGGGCAGTTCCGCACCGGTGGGATAAATCTTGTATGTTTGGTCGAGCGGGATGAGGTTGCCGCCCAGTTCAGAGTCGATTTCTACGCAAGACAGGCAGCAGAACAGTGCCGCCGCTATGGCAGGAAGATGGAATTTCATTTTAAATCGTGTCGTAAAAAGCATTGTACGCGTCGATGTACGTGCCGTTTGCCATGGATTCCGCATCGTAGGGAAGCACGGGGATCTTGAGGGACTTGCAACATCTGGCGTAGGTTGCAGGCAGCCCGTCGGAGCCAAGGATCACGCCGTCGGCGTACTGGATGGCAGTTTTAGCAAGATTTATGCCATCCGGCTTGGCCAGGAAGTGCATATCCTCGGCGGCGAGGCCTCCGAATGCGGCCTTGGCGGCAAAGCCGGGACGGAAGGTGACGGCGGGGAGGTCGTCGTACAGGGAAAGCACGATTTTGCTGGATGAGAAGATGGGGTCGTCCTTGTAGGCCTTCTTGAGGTAGGCAGGTACGAGGTGGGTGATCCAGCCCTGGCAATGAATGATATCTGGAGCCCAGCGGAGCTTCTTTACTGTTTCCAGTACCCCACGGGCGAAGAATATGGCGCGCTCGTCGTTGTCTTCGAAGAAATTGCCGTTGTCGTCGGTAAAGGTATACTTGCGGCGGAAATAATCTTCGTTGTCTATGAAATAAACTTGTATGCGTGCAGCCGAAATGGATGCGACTTTGATAATAAGCGGATGGTCCACGTCCGAAATGATGATGTTCATTCCGGAAAGGCGTATCACCTCGTGCAACTGGTTTTTGCGCTCGTTGATGAAGCCGTATCTGGGCATGAACGAGCGGATTTCACGCTTTCGCTCCTGCACGCCCTGCGGAAGAAAACGCGCAATGGAGGACACGGGTGACTCCGGGAGGTAAGGGCACATCCCGGAACTAACAAACAAGACCTTCTTTACATTATCTGCCATTCGCACAAAGGTAAGAATTTTTTTTGAAATATCGATAAATTATTATATTTGAAGTCAATTTGGGAGATTATGTCAAAAGAAGAGAATAAGATTATCCGCCGGCGGTTACGCAACGCATACGCTTCCAGCATTATAAGCATCAGTCTGGTGCTTCTGCTGATAGGGGTTGCCGCACTGTTGATAGTCAATGCCCGTTCGGTTTCGGACTATTTCAAAGAAAATCTTCAGCTTTCAGTCATTCTCAAGCAGGACGCCTCGGATGAGGATGCCCTGGCTTACCAGAAGTCGGTGGATACCATGCCTTTCATAAAAGGCTCCCGCCTGGTTTCCAGGGAGGAGGGCACCGCCGAGCTTACCAAGATGCTGGGGGACGACTTCCTGTCGGTGTTCGAGACCTCTCCTGTGCCCGTGTCGCTCGAGATCACCCTCCGCGGAGATTATGTTTCGCCCGACAGCGTGGCCTTTGTGCGCCGGGCCCTCAGTGCCTCTCCGGTGGTGGAAGAGGTGGATTACCAGCAGTCGCTGGTGGAGGCCCTGAGCTCCAATCTGGCCAAGATATCACTGGTGCTGGGGGTGTTCATACTGCTCATGCTCTTTATCTCCTTTGTGCTGATTAACAATACGGTACGGCTTAATGTATTCGCCCGTCGCTTCACCATTCATACCATGCAGCTGGTCGGGGCGACGCGCCGCTTCATTCGTCGTCCGTTCATGAACGGGGCACTGGTTCAGGGCTTGATTTCGTCGTTCCTTGCGCTTGCGGTGCTCGCCGGCGTGCTGGCCCTTCTGCGCCGTTCGTTCCCGCAGTTGTTCGCGGTGTTCGATCTCAAGTCGATGCTCATCGTGGCAGGAGTGGTTGTAGCATGCGGTGTGCTGATATGCATGCTGAGTACTTATTTTGTGGTGAATAAACTGGTGTCCCTGGACAAGGACAAATTATATTATTGATATGGAAAAGATGGCAATGTCCCGCAAGGGGATCAAGCTCCTGCTGGCGGGCCTGCTGGTAATGGTCGCAGGCTATGTGCTCATGATGGGTGGTTTCAGCCCCGACCCCAACGTATTCAACTACGCCATGTTCGACGCCCGCCGCCTGGTGGCCGCGCCGCTGGTGATAATAGCAGGTATCGTGGTGATAGTCATAGCGATAATGGGTAAATTCGAAGACAAAAAGTGATGGACTGGTTACAAGCACTGCTGCTCGGGCTGGTCCAGGGACTTACCGAGTTTCTGCCCGTCAGCAGCAGCGGGCATCTGGCAATAGGGAAGGCCCTGCTGGGCGTCGAATCCGGCGGGGACCTTGTGTTTGAGGTGACGGTCCATGCCGCCACGGTACTGGCTACCATCGTGGTGTTCCGCAAGCAGATATGGAAGCTCCTCTGCGGCCTGTTCAAATTCAAGTACAACGACGAAACCGACTACATCGCCAAAATCTGCCTTTCCATGGTGCCCGTGCTGATTGTCGGCTTGTTTTTCAAGGACCAGGTCGAGGCCGCCTTCAACTCTATGCTGGTTGTGGGTATCGCGCTGATTGTCACGGCTTTGCTGCTGGCGTTCTCCGACTGGATGTCGGGCCGCCGGAAGGAAGTAACGGAATACCGCAACGGCATTTCTTTCTGGCAGGCTCTTGTGGTGGGCGCAGGACAGGCGTTCGCGGTGATTCCCGGCCTGTCCCGTTCCGGAACCACCATCAGCACCGGTCTTCTGTGCGGTGTCAAGCGTCAGAACATGGCCCAGTTCTCGTTCCTGATGGTGCTCGTGCCCATTCTGGGCGAGGCCTTCCTGGATGTGGTCGGCGGGGATTTCACCGCTTCTTCGACTGGCGTCCTGCCGCTTCTGGTCGGATTTGCCGCGGCGTTCGTGTCGGGGCTCTTCGCCTGCAAGGTCATGATCGCCCTGGTGCGCAAGGCCCAGCTCAAGTGGTTCGGGTTGTACTGCCTGCTAGTGGGACTCGCAGTTCTTATCTTCCTGGCTTAGGATGGCGGGCCGGATATACTTTGTGTCCGACGTTCACCTCGGCCTGCGAACCGCCGATCCGGTGGAGCGGGAAGAGCGTTTCGTCCGCTTTCTGAAGGGTATCCCGAGGGACGCCGGTGCTTTGTATCTTCTGGGCGATACCTGGGATTTCTGGTATGAATACCGCGACGTGGTGCCTCGTGAAGGGGCGCGCGTGATTGCGGAGCTCATAGCCCTTATGGATTCCGGAGTGACCGTTTACTTTTTCCCGGGCAATCACGACCAGTGGTGTTTTTCGTTTTTCGAAAGCCTGGGCATGCGGCGATGCACCCAGCCGCATCTTTTAGAACTTGGCGGCAAGGTGCTGTGTCTTGGACACGGTGACCTTCTTGGCAGCGGCCGCCGCGGTTACCGGCTGATGCAGAGCATATTCGGCAACCGCATCGTGCAGGCTCTCTTCAGCTCCCTGCATCCATGGCTGGCATTCCGACTGGGCAACGGCTGGTCGGGCGGCAACCGCAAGCGCCACGGCGACTATCACTTCCGCGGCGAGCAGGAGCCCCTGTACCGTTTCGCCCTCCAGCAGTCGGAGCAGGTGCATGTTGACTATTTCATCTTCGGACACTTTCACGACGCCGTCGATCTCGACCTTCCTACAGGCGCCCGCCTTATAGTGCTCAAGGACTGGATTTCAGGAGGTACTCCGCATGCTGTTCTGGATCCCGCCATGGGGGCGCTTTCGGTGGAGTAGGATCAGCCTCCCAACCTCGTGTCGAAAATGTTGGGAAAAAATTTTGGTGACATTGTGTAACTTTCGAAAAAAGCGCTAGTTAGCTGAAAATTTCCGTGTCGAAAATAGTTTAAAAAATTTCGTAAAACACTTGCAGTTTGCGGAATTTTCACTATCTTTGCAGTCCCAAATTTTGGCCTTTCGTGTGCCAACACATTGAAAGTCAATGATTTAGGGTTTAAGGAAAATATTTTTTAAAGTAATACTACAATGTTACAACCTAAGAGAACAAAATTTAGAAGGGAACAGAAGAACCGCATGAAGGG
>CACXCS010000039.1 GCA_902766255.1 uncultured Bacteroidia bacterium | reverse complement strand
CTCGCGCGAGAGAATGAGGAGCTTGCGAAGGGCATCGCGCCCACCAAGGTCGATGCGGGGATCGGGCTCGGTAAGACCGTCGGCCTGGGCCTTGCGAAGAAGGCTGCCAAGGGACTCGCCTCCTTCTCCTTTATAGCTGGTAACCAGATGGTTGAGCGTACATGACACGACTGCCTCTATGAGCGTGGGGCCCTCGCCGCAGTTGGCGCCGTCGGAGATGGACTGCAGTATGGGGAGGGCATTGCCCACGGTGGTATCGTAGCGGAAGAAGCATCCGTTTTCGGCAGCGGCTGCTTTCATGGCTGCATAATCGACGTAGGGCACTGCCAGCGAACGGCGGTTGGAACTGACTACGTTTATGCCGGCGTTGAACAGGGGGATAAACTTCTGCCAGATGTCGGTGCTGTCGGTACAGTCCACGAACACCGAGCGGCTGCGGGCCTGCTGGAGGACCTGGTCGACAAAAGAGTGGTCGCTTGATATAGCTTTGATATTCAGCTGTTTGCCGGCGCTTGGGAAAGCTCCTCCGTTGGCATCGACTATGCTCTTGAGGGCCTTGCCGACGGCGCCAGCTCCGGCAATGTAAACGTCGATGGCTGTCAAGGCGCGCTCCTCGAAGAACTCACGGTGAAGGGCAGCAACGGTGCTGCGGGCCACGTTGGTACGCACTTTCACCAGGAAGTTGGAACCCTCGGAGCATTGTGGATAGTCCAGCGGCTTGATGCCTGCCTCACGCAGAGCGGTACCTATGCGGCGGGCGGCGGCTTCCGGGACGGGAGCTCCCTCAGATATCAGGCATACCTGAGTGGTGCCCGAAAGAGCGTCGTCCATGGATGCTACTCCCTTCCATTCAGGGACGGCCGCATGGCGATTGCAGATGACGGTACCGGGATTGGACGGGTCGAAAGTGTTGCGAATGTTGATGGCGATGCCTTTTTCGCGGGCGGGAGCTACGGCGGGAGCATAAAGCACTTTGGCGCCGTAACGGGCCATGTCAAAGGCGGCACGGTAGCTGATTTCGGGGATGGTGCGCGCAGAGGCCACGACTTTGGGATTGGTGGTCATGATGCCGGGCACGTCGGTCCAGATCTGAAGGTCATCCGCATCGGTGGCTGCTGCATAAAGCGAGGCGCTGTAGTCCGAGCCGCCACGGCCCAGGGTAGTCACGGCCCCGTTACTGTCCCGGGCGATAAAGCCGGGGACCACGAATACACGCGCTGCGGGATGTCCTGCTATGGCGGAAGCTATGGCTTCATACGATTTGGCGGTATCCACAACTCCTTCAGACACAGTTATCAGGTCCCTGGAGTCCAGCCAGGAGGTTTTGAAGCCCTCGCAACTGAGTTTGCGGGCCAGTATACGAGTGGAAAGAAGCTCGCCGAAAGACTCTATCACCGGTGGAATGCAGCGGATTTCAGAGAAGGTATCGCGGCAGTCGGCAATGGCATCCTGGCGCTCCTTGCCGGTGAAGAGCCGGCTGATAATGGCCAGATGACGATGTTCCAGAGCGTCGATCTGACCCTCGGGATCATCTGCCTTGCCTATGGCTATCAATGCATCCGTACAGCCGCTGATGGCTGAGCTGACAAGTATCACCCTGTCCTTCTCCGCTGCCTGCTCTACTATATCCAGAACCCGTGACATTGCCGTGGCGCTTGCCACCGACGAACCGCCGAATTTCAGAACTATCATATCATCAGTTATCGCGTATGCAAATGTAACAATAATAAAACAAAAAACAGCCAGGATTACCTGACTGTTTTTCTAATGGTTAAAAAGCTTTTAGCTCTTATACTCGTTGAGATCCCAGTGCATCTTCCAGCCGTCGGGAGTCTTGACCAGTTTTTGGACAGTTTCATCCACCACGCCTTTGGAATCTTTGACCCACATGGTCACCAGAGCTGTATCTCCTTCGATCTTAGTGTCCTTGATGGTGAAATCGGTGTAGCCATTGAAATCATCACTGCTGGCTTTCGCAGTCAAAGTTTCAGCCCAACCCTGCTGTACGTCAGGCTCCATGTCGTAATAGCTGAAGAAGGTCTTGAAGTCTTTGTTCACAAAGGCCTCGTAGGCGGCCTGGACGACCTCGGTGGGGTTCATGTGCTTAGGGTCCTTCTTGCAGGAAGAGACCAGCACAGCTGCAAGCGCTACTGCAACAACGCTTACGATGATTGCGAATCTTTTCATAATGTTAACATTAAAAGGGTTAATATGCATAATAACTTACGTTACCGGAATAGTTGCGGATATCATTTACCGTTATCACCCCATTGGGGCCGATACCTAAATATCCGCGGAAGCTGCGGCGGCCCTCCGTCAGGTCTATTCCCTCGCGGCGGTACAACAACCATATCAGTTCGGTACAATACAACCTCGAACTGTCCGAAAGGTCGAAGGAAGAGTCGAAACGGACACTGTCGCGTACAAATCCCAACGCGGCGTCCGTCATCCTGCTGCCGGCGGTAAAACCGGTGTGGACTAATTCGCCGTGGTAGGCATGCTCGGAGTCAAAGAACTCTTTTACCGTTCCCATCTTTACCCGGTCAAAGTCAGTGGGGCTGTCATGCTCGTCCGGGACGGAGTGGATTACAGCCCAGGTGCTGTCAATCCTTACCAGAAGGCCGATATGACTGTAGTGTACCGTATCGGCTGATGCTGCGTTGAGCATCTTGCTGTACGCACCTGTGCCGGTGCGGAAAAGCAGGTCCCCGGGCAGCATTTCGGAATACGGAAACTCCGGAACTACAATCTTTTCGGGGCCGTCGGCAAAGGGATCCAGGGCCTTACGCAACCATAGAAAACATGCAAGTGCCGCTATCGCTATAACCACGGCAATCAATGCCCATTTTGAACGTTTATTCATAAGGATAATCCCCCTGATACTGCAAATGTAACAATTTTTATCAAAAAAGTCCTATAAGTTATTTTAGTTTTTCAAAAGAAAGAGACTTGTTCTTGCAGACTACGGACCTTCGGTCCTATCCCTCCCACTCACGGCTGCGTGGGCGCAGACGGTCTGCAAGAACAAGTCTCTTTCTTTTGAAATAATTAATAATCAATGACTCACGGTTTTCTTTAAACAGTCATGTTGCATATCTTCGGGGGATTCGTTACTTTTGTATGTCATGATAAAGGAATTCGATTTCGATCTGAGTGCGCACAACACTTTTCGCATGAAAGTCAAATGCGCCTGTTTCATAGAATATAATAGCATCGAGGAACTCGAATCACTCCCCTGGGACGAGCTGCCGAAGCCGGTCAAGCACATAGGAGGCGGATCCAACCTGTTGTTTACCAGTGATTTTCCAGGAACTATCCTGCACTCCGCAATACGCCATGTCAAATATATCGACCTGGGACTTGACGAGGTTCCCGTACTCGCCGGATCGGGCGTGAAATGGGACGCCCTGGTGGAAGAACTCTGCGGCCACGGACTTTGGGGAGCGGAAAACCTGTCGCTGATTCCCGGCGAGGTAGGAGCTGCGGCGGTGCAGAACATCGGCGCTTATGGCGTGGAATTCAAAGATATAGTCAAGGGCGTTTCGTGTTACGACATCCAGGAGCGCCGCCGATGCAAGTTCACAGTGAACGAGTGCGGCTACGGCTACCGCGAATCCATGTTCAAAGAGGCCGCAGACCGCTACATCATCACCTCCGTGCTGCTGCGCCTCTCACGCTCTCCGCGCCCGAGGCTCGAATACAAGGGTCTGGCGGGAATTGACGCCTCCAGCCCTGCATCCATACGTGAGGCCGTTATCGGCATACGCCGCACCAAACTCCCTGACCCTGAAGATCTTGGCAGTGCCGGATCGTTCTTCAAGAATCCCGTCATAAGCGCAACTGACTTCCTGCGGATAATCCAGGCAGCAGGTGAGGAGAATGTGCCCCACTACGTGCTTGACGGCGGCATGATAAAAGTTCCCGCAGCATGGCTCATCGACCGCTGCGGATTCAAAGGCGAGAAAGAGGGCGGTGCCGCAGTGTACGAAAAGCAGCCTCTAGTAATTGTCAACGCCACAGGCTCCGCATCTCCCGGCGACGTGCTGGAACTTGAACGCCGCATCATAGCCTCCGTCCACGCCCGTTTCGGAGTCACGCTCCATCCCGAGGTGGAGCATATTCCATAAAAGCAAATTATTGCATATATTTGTGTGATAATATGGAATTCTTGCATTTCACACTTATCGACCTGATCGATATAGTTCTGGTGGCGGCGGTGATATTCATTATCTTCCGCTGGATCAAGGGGTCTTCGGCCATGAACATCTTCATAGCCATCCTGATCCTTTTCCTGGTGCGGGTGCTTGCCACCGCCCTCAACATGCGCATGATATCGGCGCTGCTGGGTGCGATCCTGGACGTCGGAGCCCTGGCAATCATAATCATCTTCCAGCCCGAAATCCGCCGCTTCCTCAACAATATAGGCCAGACGGCCGGCAACAACACTTTATTCCGCAGGCTGCTCCGGCGCCATAAGGCCGAGGGTCTGGACACCGACACTGTGTCGCAGATAGTATCTGCAGTGGAGCAAATGTCCTCCCACTACACCGGCGCCCTCATCGTAATCCGCCGCAGGGACAACCTGCAAAGCATAATATCCACCGGCGACAGCGTGGATGCACGAGTGAGCGAGCGCCTGATAATGAACATCTTCTTCAAGAATTCCCCCCTGCACGACGGGGCCATGGTCATAGGCGACAACCGCATAATTGCAGCACGCTGCACTCTCCCGCTTACCGACAGGCTTGACCTTCCAGCCTCGTACGGAATGCGCCACAGGGCCGCAGTAGGCCTTGCCGAGCAGTGTGACGCCGACGTAATAGTGGTGTCGGAAGAAAACGGCCATATCAGTTTCGTACGTGGCAGGGAGATTACTCCGGTGGAAACTTCCGCCACCCTCAAGCTAAAGCTTCAGAACAATGACCAATGAAAGGCTCGAAGCCAAGCTGGGCTTCGACAAAGTGAGGGAAATAATCGCGGACAAGTGCCGCACCGACTACGCCGCCGACAGGGTGGCGCAGGAGCAATTTTCCACCTCCCCCGCCACCATCCGCAAGCGCCTCGCCCTTACCGACGAGATGCGCATGATCATGATGTTCGAAGACAGCTTTCCCACCTCAGGGTACATAGACGGTCTGCCACTCCTGAATCCCCTTGCAAAAGAGGGCAGCAGCATCGACGCCTTGGGCCTGGCCAAGCTAAAGACCCTGCTGGATACGATACGCCGCATCACCCACTTCTTCCGAAGCATCAAAGACGGCATCTATCCCAACCTCAAGGCTTTAAGCAGCCCCATCGCCAATTTCCCGGAAATCCTCCGCCGCATCGAACTCATTCTGGACCGCTACGGCGACATTAAGGATTCCGCCTCGGAAGAACTGTTCAGCATACGCAAGAGCCTGCGCGAGAAGGAGGCCGCCATCTCCCGCCGTGCCACAGCCATACTCCGGCAGGCACAGGAGGCCGGAATCGCCGACTCCGACGCCTCCGTGTCCATGCGCGACGGCAAGTATCTCATTCCAGTGAGCACCGCCTCCAAACGCAAGCTCACCGGATTCGTGTACGACGAGTCCGCCACCGGCAAGACCAGCTACGTCGAGCCCGCAGAAATCCTTGAACTTGAGAACGATATAAGCGAGCTCCACTTTGCCGAGACCCGCGAGATAGCCCGCATCCTCCGCGAGTTTACCGCATTTCTGCGTCCGTACGTACCTGACCTGCTGCTTGGCGCCGCCTTCGTGGGCGAAATCGACTTCCTGATGGCCAAAGCCCAGACGGCCCTGGATTTCATAGCCGGCATGCCCGTGATATCCGACGACGGCGGAGTCCATCTGAGGAAAGCGCGTCATCCCCTGCTGGAGCGCGCCCTCAAACGGGAAAACAAGAGCATCGTACCGCTCACCATCACCCTGACGCCCGCCAAGCGCATTCTCCTGATATCAGGCCCCAATGCCGGCGGAAAGTCGGTATGCCTCAAGACGGCCGGCCTGCTGCAGTACATGTTCCAGTGGGGCATGCTCATTCCCACTTCCGAGAGTTCAGAACTGCCTGTGTTCAAGCGCATTGCAGTAAGCATCGGGGATGACCAGTCACTGGAAAACGACCTCAGCACCTACAGTTCCTTCCTCGCCGACATGCGCGAGATGCTGTCCGAGGCCGACGAGCACACCCTTGTGCTGATAGACGAGTTCGGAGCCGGAACCGAGCCCGCAGCCGGAGGCGCAATTGCCGAGGCCATCCTGGCCGAAATCGACCGTCGCGGCGTGTGGGGAGTGATAACCACCCACTACACCAACCTCAAGCTGTATGCAGCCGGGGCCGACACCCGCGTGATCAACGGCGCAATGCTGTACGATTCATCCAAGATCGCCCCTATGTTCGCGCTGGAAACAGGCCTGCCGGGCAACTCCTTCGCTTTTGAGCTGGCACGCAAGATGCGCCTGCCCGAACCCATAGTCAAAGACGCCGAGGAGCGTGCCGGAAGCGAACTCGTAGGCATGGAGAGGAACCTCCGGAAGATTGCCCGCAACCGCCGCCAGCTGGACGAGAAACTCCAGAAAATCAAGCACACCGACAAGACCCTCGAAGGCCTGACCGAAAAGTACCAGCAGGAGCTGGAAGATATCAAGCGCGAGCGCAAGGACATACTCGAGCAGGCACGCAAAGAGGCCGAACAGATAGTAAAAGGCGCTGGTGCCCAGGTAGAAAAGACAATACGCGTAATCAAGGAATCCCAGGCCGACAAAGAGCAGACCAAAGCGGCCCGCGCCGAGCTGCAGGGCTTCATAGGAGCCCTTCAGGAGAGCAAGTCCAAGCAGCAGCAAAAGCGGGATGAATACATCGACCGCAAACTTAGCAAACTGGAGCAAAGACGAGGCAAAAAGGCCGAGGCCCCCGAGGCCAAGCCCAAGATAGAAGCTTTAAAAGTCGGGGAAAAAGTAAAGGTCAAAAGCAACGGGCTCGTGGGCGAAGTAACCCGCGTAAACGGCAAGTCCGTCACCATATCCGTGGGCAACATCACCAGCACCATGAAAGCCGACGGTCTGGAAAGGATCTCTTCAAACGAGTTCCGCGAGCAGTCCCGCAAAATGTTCCGGCCGCCGCAGGAACGAATCGATGTATCGATCAGCTCCCGCAAGCTCAATTTCTCGCCTGAACTGGACATCCGCGGCGCCCGCCTGGCCGATGCGCTGGACATCGTGATGCACTATATTGACGATGCTATCATGTTGAATATAGGCTCTGTACGCATCATCCACGGCAAGGGGACAGGCGTATTGCATGAAGAAATACAAAAGTATCTGCGGACAGTTCCCGGCGTATCCTCGGTCAAAGACGAGGATGTACGTATCGGAGGTTCGGGTGTAACATTGGTAACACTGGAATGAAAGATCCTCACTATTACTGCGTTATCATGGCCGGAGGACTGGGGGTCCGCTTCTGGCCCATCAGCCGCAGCAGCAGGCCCAAGCAGTTTCAGGACTTCTCCAAATCGGGGAAGAGTTTCCTGCGGCTGGCCTATGAACGGGCGCTCAAGGTGGTTCCGCAGCAGAACATCGTGGTAGTTTCGCTGGAGAGGTTCAGGAACCTGGTGATTGAAAGTCTACCGGAACTGGAGCTCAACAACCTGCTTCTGGAGCCGTACAACCGCAATACAGCTTCCTGCATCACCTACGCAACTTATACCCTGCTGAAAAGAGACCCCAGGGCGGTAGTGCTGGTAGCCCCTGCCGACCATGTGATTGGAGACGGAGAATTGTTTGCAGAAACGGTACTTACCGGGCTCGACTATGCGGCCGCGCACGACGTCCTGCTTACCCTGGGAGTACTCCCCCGCCGCGCCGACACCAACTTCGGATACATCCAGACCGACGGCCCGATGACGGTTGGTAAACCCCTGAAGGTGAAGACTTTCACCGAAAAGCCAGGCAAGGAACTCGCCCAAGTGTTCGTTGACAGCGGAGAGTTCCTGTGGAATGCGGGAATATTCATCTGGCAAGCATCCGTGATCGCCCGCGAGCTGGATCGTTACGCGCCCGAAATCACCGCTCAGTGGAACGGGTGGGAGAATTTCGTGTGCACCGCAAACGAACGCGAGTATCTTCAGCGCATCTATGCCGACATGCCCCGGACCTCCATCGACTACGCAGTGATGGAAAAGTCGGAGATTGTCATGGCCATTCCGTCTTTCTTCGATTGGAACGACCTGGGCAACTGGGACTCGCTTTACGAGTACTTCCAGAATGACGGAGGCAATGCGGTCAAAATCTACGGAGACGGCATAGTAAAAGGGAGCTCTGGGAACTTGATCTTCTCGAGCAAGAAAGACAAACTGGTGGCTGTCAACGGACTCAAGGATTATATGGTGCTGGACACCGACGACGTGCTGGTTATATGCCCCCGGGAGGAAAATACGCTCAAGGCATTCCTGGCCGGCCTGTCAGGACCTGAACTGGAAAAATACAAATGATATCATGAATCGATATGCACAAAGACGCGCCCGCCTGCGCGGGTTGCTTGGCGACGAGAAAGGAATCGTCATCTTTATAGGCAACGTAGAATCTGCGGCCCAGTACGCCGACAACTGCTACAAATGGCGTCAGGACAGCAACTGGCTGTATTACTGGGGTATAGACGAGCCCCGCTTTGCCGCAATCATGGACTTGGAGTCGGGCGTGGACACCGTGTACGCCGACGACTTCGGCATTGACGACATCATCTGGATGGGACCCATGCCTACCGTTGCGTCGCTGGCACAGGGCGCAGGGGCGGGCAAATCCGGCACTTATGCCGGCTTCTGCGATGCCGTCAAAGCTGCGCTGGCACAGGGGCGCAAGGTTCACTGGCTGCCCGTATCGCGCTGGTACAATGCAGTGATGCTCAGTTCTTTGCTGGGCGTGGCTCCGGAGCAGGTGTTCAGCGCTGGCAAGAAAGGCTGCGCCCTGGCATCGGAGCCGCTGGTCCGGGCCGTGGTGCAGATGCGCCTTGTCAAGGACGATGAGGAGATCGCCCTTCTGGACAGCGCCGCCGCCCTGGGCTATAATATGCACACGATAGGACGCAAGGGCATACGCATAGGCCGCATCGAGCAGGAAATTGTGGGAGACATGGAAGGCAGCACCCTGGCCGGAGGATGGGGCGTGTCGTTCGCGACCATCCTTACCCAGCACGGCGAAATCTTCCACTGCCATTCACACGCCAACGCCATCGAGCCAGGCAAACTGCTGCTCATCGACGCCGGTGCCGAGAGCAATGAGCATTACGCCTCCGACCACACCCGCACATATCCCACCGGAGGCAAGTTCACTCCCCGTCAGAGAGATATCTATCAGATTGTGTATGAGTGCAATGAGCTTGCGTTCAACATGACCGCACCCGGAGTCGCATACCGCGATTGCCACCTGGCCGCAGTGCGCCACATGCTCGACCGGCTCGGGCAGCTCGGCCTGGTAAACGGGGACCTTGACGAGATGGTTTCCGACGGAATCGGAGGCCTGTTCATGCCTCACGGTCTCGGGCACAACATGGGCTTGGACGTTCACGATATGGAAGACCTGGGCGAGGATCTGGTAGGATACGATCCCGGTCAGAAACGCTCGGCGCAGCTGGGGCTCGGAAGCCTGCGGATGGCACGGAAGCTCGTTCCAGGCAACGTAATCACTGACGAGCCTGGCATCTACTTCATCCCCGACCTCATCGCCCTGTGGAAGCGCGAGGGTACCGACAAGGGCCGCGTGAACTACTCCAAACTTGAAGAATACCTCGAATTCGGAGGCATACGCCTGGAGGATGACGTGCTGGTGACTCCCGAAGGTGCCCGCCGTCTGGGCAGCAAGCGCCTGCCCATCTCTCCCGACGAGGTTGAACAAGCAATGGCAAACGACAGATAGATATGGGACTTTTGGATGGAAAAACAGCCCTGGTGACTGGAGGATCCAGAGGCATAGGGCAGGCCATAGTGCGCAGGTTCCTGCGTGAAGGGGCCTCGGTGGCATTCACTTGCAGGCATCTGCCTGAAGGGCTTCTTGAAGAACTCGGAGAACTTGGGCCGGTCAGGGGCTATGAGTCGGACGCCTCATCGTTCAATGCCGCACACGAAGTGGTGCAGAAGGTTATTGCCGAGTTCGGCAAGATTGACATTCTGGTGAACAACGCCGGACTGGTCGACGACAACCTGATGATACGCATGACCGAGGACAGCTGGGACTTTGTGATCAACAACAACCTCAAAAGCGCCTTCAATTATGTGCATGCGGTAACCCCCGGAATGATGCGCCAGCGAAGCGGCAGCCTGATCTTCATCAGCTCCTGCTCGGGCACTCACGGCAATGCGGGACAGTGTAATTATTCCGCATCCAAATCGGGCATGGTGGGACTGGCAAAATCGGCATGCAAAGAGCTCGGACCCAGGGGTATAAGGTCCAACTGCATAACCCCTGGAATGATTGACTCCGAGATGGTGGACCGCCTTAACGACAAGGTCAAGGAGTTCTGGCTCAACAATATCCCCATGCATCGCTGGGGCACCAAAGAGGAGGTTGCCGGAGTGGCTCTGTTCCTTGCCAGCGACCTGTCTACTTATGTTAACGGCGAGGTAATCAGCTGCTGCGGCGGCGTGTCGAGTTAGACGGCATGGACCCTCGCCTGAACTCCCTGACTCTGAAAAAACTTCTCCGCGCCCTGGCCGATCTGCTTATGCCCAGGGTGTGCGTAGTGTGCGGCAGACAGCTGCTGGATTGCGAGCAGGACCTTTGTGTGGGATGCAGGTCAGAGCTTCCGCTTACGCTGTTTTGGGATCTCCCGCGAAACCCCATGGCCGATCGGTTTAACGCCCTGGTCGAGGCTCCGGCTTATGTTCATGCAGCAGCATTATTCTATTATTCAGGCGATTACAGCAATATTACCAGGGCTCTCAAATACAGACGCAACTTTGGATGCGGGCGGCGCATGGCCCGCCAGCTGGGCGAGAGGCTGGCAGCCGCCGGCTGGACTCCGGAGCTGGTGTGCTGCGTACCTCTGCACTGGACGCGGCGCTGGAAAAGGGGATATAACCAAGCCGAGGTGATCGGCCGTGAGGTGGCGGCGGCACTGGGAGCCCGCTTCGAGCCGCGCCTGCTCCGCAGGGTACGCCGCACCGGCTCACAGACGCGACTGTTGGCAGAAGAGCGACTGGCCAACGTAGCCAAGGCTTTTGAGATCCGCCCCGGCTTGCTCTCCGGGCTCAAGGCTGGCGCAGGGATACTGATTATAGATGATGTGTTCACTACCGGAGCCACTCTTGCCGCCTGCTATTCGGCTGTTTATAAGGTTGTTGGAGATTCCGTCCGTATCAGCGTGGCCACACTTGCCTTTGCCGGGTAATTGGGAAAATATGCTATTTTTGTAAAAATCTTCAGCTATGGTCAGTCATCTTTTTGCTGTTTTGTTTGCGCTGCTGCTCATGTTTCCGGCAGCGCCCGGCCGCAGGCCAGATCCTGCCGCGAACACTCTGCTTCCGTCATGTGAGCGCCCGGCGGACAGTACTTACCGGTCAAGTCCCAACTACGGCAAGAGCATCGCGGTGTTCGGGGGCTCGCTGTCGGTCAACAAAGAGTCCGATGTGGCAAAGCAAATCTGGGCTGACCTGCTTAACGCCCAGGTGACCACATACGGGGTGGGCGGGGCCGGATTCTCCTGCGAACAGGGCTATTCGCTTCAGCGTCAAGTAGATACCGCCGATGTTTACGATGTGTACGTACTCTGGGCTTCTACCAATGACTTCAATGGTGGACGCGAGTGCGGCAGCTGGCAGGACTATAGCGAGTACGATGGCTATGACTCCTCTAAGTTGGCCACCCAGTGCGGAGGCATCAACTACTGCATCAAGAAGCTGCGTGAGAAGAACCCCAGTGCCCGGATTTACTTTTTCACTTCCCTACGCTTCTTCCGACGGGATTCCGGCTACAATCCCTTCTCGGCAGATGTCAACGCAACCGGCAAAAGCTTCGCCGACTACGTCAACGCCCAGATTCAATGCTGCCGCTACCACGGGGTTCCTGTCCTGGACCAGTTTTCAATCCAGGACGTGGATATATACAACTGTGAGGAGTTCTACCTCCCCGACAAACTGCACATGAATCAAGAGGGTTACCGCCGTATCGGACCTATTCAGGCAGCTTTTTTAGCAAATGGCAGATAATCTTGCACATTATTCGAAAAAATCCTTATATTTGCAGTCCCGTTTGACAAAGCGTGGTGAGATTGGAGAGGTGGGTGAGTGGCTGAAACCACCGGTTTGCTAAACCGACGT
>CACXCS010000038.1 GCA_902766255.1 uncultured Bacteroidia bacterium | reverse complement strand
CGTAAGGTCAAGAGTCGAGCGGGTGAAGGGCAGAGCCGATGCCGAGAATTCGGCAGGAGATGTCAGTTCAAGGCCCTTTCTCTCCGCGCTATGCAACAGCCATCAGGGCGCCGCACGAATGTGCGGCGTTTTTGTATGCCTTGACGCCCGTCGAAAGCCTGCTTTCGTAAGGGTGTCCAGGCATACAAAAAGCGGGGTGCAACCACGCACCCTGATGGGTATTGCTCTCGGAGACCAAGGGAAAAGGCACGGCGTCAGCCGTGGCTAATCCAATACGGCCAGGCACTTGTCTACCGCATCGTAATCCGGACGGCAGGTGAGGCGGAAAAAGGGACTTTCGGACGTGAGCTGTGCAAGAGAGTCGAGCTGGTGCTCCACGACGTCCTGAAGCCAGGTCCAGTCCCGGAGCGAATTTCTGGCCTCGGCAAAGGCGAGCACGGGATCGAGGGGTTCGAGGATATTGGTGCTGCCCCTGTCCAAATAGACAACGGCGGCAAGAGGTACTGATATGTTGCGGTAGCAATGTGTTTTGCCGCTCCATGGAGACCCGTAGACCATCCAGCCGGAACTTTCCCGGCGAAGCACCGGATGATCGTCGTTAATCAGCCCGCATCCGGGAACATGCTCCAGCCACAACCTGCTGTGAGTGCTTTTTCCGGTCCCCTGCCTTGCGCAGAACAGGACTGCCCCATGCTTGTAAAAAACGGCGGAAGCATGTGTCAGGAGGGTACCGGCGCCGCTGGAAATAAACAGATACTGCTGCATCAATGCCATATCCACCCTGCGCATCGCGGAAAAGGTATCCTTGTCAGGTACAGCATAATACGTGGCATTACTGAAGTCTTTGTCAAGAACAAAGACATCTTCCCTGCCGGTTGCCGTCTGACCTCTGCCAAATACCATCATAACCTGCTCTCCCCTGTCGAAGAAGGAAACCTCTCCTCCCTGGAACAAACTCCTGAAGCGCCATGTCCACCTTGCACGCTCAGCAAAGGTCCCTGACCGCATGGTAAACGTCATCTCAGATGGACTTTCCGCACATTCAAAGGGGGCGTATGGAAAAAAACTGAAGGGCTTGTCCCCGGAACCTTGAATCAGCCGGTAATTGTTCTGCCACGTGTCTGAGTCTCCTGCGCTGACTGGTCGTATGCCTATATCTTCGCCGCCGCCCAAACGCAGGGCAACCCGGCGCTGTTCAGCAGAAAGCTCTGAAAAGGATAAAGAACCCTCAAGACACACTTTGAAAATGTGCCCTGCTACGTTGAAATACTTTGATTGCACAGGCGCTGTTACCTACACGTCGAGATCTGCATTCATGGCAGATCCGCCGGGACGGATGCTCAATTGCTCGCTGGTAGAAACGTTGGGATCGAATTCAATCAGGTACGATCTGCTAGCCCTGACAACAATAACCTTCGTTGAAGGTTTGATATATAAGCCCTTCATTGTTAAAAACATAAATATACACTACGGTGCAAATATAAATATATTTTTAACAATTATACCCCAATAATACCAGCAGATGTCTATTGTCCGGCTTTTCGCAGCAGGCTGTCCACCTGGATTGCATAGGGAAGTGTGGCGCGGAGGCTGTCTTTTTTGGGCGCGGGGATGGTGAAGTCGGACATTTTGACCGGTTCCTCGCCGGTATCGAATTCGGTCATGCGCTCATCGGTGAAGTCCATGACTTCCTGCTCGGTAATGCCGATCAGCATCATGTTCTTGCGGTTGGACTGACGGAACTGGGCCACGTTGTATTCGAACCACTCCCGCATAGAGTGAATTCTCGATAACTTGAGGCGTATTTGCCAGTTACTCAGATACTTGGCAGGGAATGTTGCGCCCGGATAATCGTCCGGCGACTTGCGCACCTGGTTGTATTCTTCGGTCTGGAGTTCAACCTGGCGGTTCCAGTAATCCTCAATCCAGTGCATGCTGGAGAATATCGATCCAACATTATCGATAAACTGGAAGTTACCGAGATTCTTCCACGTATCGAGATTGCTGCTGAATATTGCCTCGGCAGTCTTATCATAATGAAATTCAGACAAATAGAACACCTCGATAAGGGGCTGGTTGAATACCGACGGGCTGATACGCTCGATATCCGACACCGGCAGACTCAGCAGCCATTGGGCTACCGAATCCTTGCGTGCCAACTCCTCCGCCTTGGATTCCATACTGCGGGCAAAAGTTTCGATATTACTCATCACCATCAATGCCGTAAGCCTGCGCTCCTTTATCTGGCGGTTGCGGTCAATCAGCATGGTGGTACCGAAAGTGAGTACGATGGAAATGGTGGTAGCTATTATGGAAACCACCAAATCTGTCACCCAGGGCTTTATTTTGCGTTCCTTGTCCATATCAGCTTACAAAGATATGATTTTTCAGCCGCAAGTTACCCTTTTTCAGGCAGGATAACAAAAAAGAATATCGTATATTTGCGAATGCTTGCTAATAATCATTCGTTATGAAAAAGATATCTTTGGTCATCCTGCTCGCAATGTTCTTCCTGCCCGCAAAGGCTGGAAAAATCGTGACCGACAGCCTGTGGAGCCGCGTACTCGGCATTTCCGTCAAGTTCAATGCATACCTGCCGGACGACTTCAACCCTGCCGGACGCAGCTACCCTGTAGTGTACCTGCTTCACGGACTGAGCGACGATTACACGGCGTGGCGCGACAGGGGCGGCATGAAAACCGTCGTCGACGAGTTGACCGGCACCGGCGAGGCGACCCCGATGGTAATCATAATGCCCAATGCAGGCGGCCCGGACGTGCACAATACCTGGAACGGCTATTTCAACATGCCAGGCTGGAGCTACGAGGATTTCTTCTTCAGCGAGCTCATTCCTGCCGTTGAATCCAAGTATTCCTGCGGCGGAAGCAAGGGGCGGCGGGCCATCATGGGCCTTTCCATGGGGGGCGGCGGCTCCGTAGTGTACTGCCAGCGGCATCCAGATATGTTCTCGAGCTGCTATGCCCTGAGCCCCTGGCTTGACGACAAGGGGCGCGAGGTAGAAGGAGATGACGTCAGCAAGGACAAGCTGTATCTGGTATCGCAGGCCGTACGGGAACACTCTGCCCTGGACTTTTTAGACAACGCCACCGAGGCCACCCGGGAGCAACTGCGTACGGTAGCGTGGTTCATCGACTGCGGCGACGATGATTTCCTGCTGCATCTCTCGACCGAATTCCACTTCAAAATGAAAGCCGCCGGCATACACAGCGAGCTGCGTGTGCGCAACGGCATCCACAACTGGGAATACTGGCACCTGGGCCTCAGGCTTTCGCTGCCCTTCGCATCCCGGAATTTCGATTAAGCCAGGCCCGGCTTGCAGGGTTTGCCTATTTTGCGGCGGTACGCAAAATACAGTTCCTCCGTAGCAAGCGCCATTTTGGTGACTGAGCACCGGTCGCTCTTGGGATAGGTGTACCAGGTGTCCGTCAGAGTGTTGAGGTCGACGCAATCCCCCCACTTGTCAAGATAGTTGTACTCAATATGGCAGGAGTACAGCGAGGGCACGGGCAGCTCCATGTCATACTCCTTGCCCAGCAGGCCGCGCACGTGCACCTTGAACCCGTCCATATTGTGCCTCATGACCCCGCTCCCCAGGGCGATGAAACGGCGGGCGTTGGGCAGTGAGCGCACATCAACAGGCAGTTCCCCGCTGTCGTACGTCCCCGCCTCAACCTCGGCGCGCACCTGCAACCTTTCCCACTCATACCAGTCCGGAACGTGCGGGAACTCAGTCGGAGCGCCGTCCAGAGCCTCCAGCACGCCATCGGGATGCATGGTCCAGCGTTTGCCGCAGTGCTTGCAGATCAGCTCGTTACCCTGGCTGGACATCTCATATTCGGTACCGCAGGAGGGGCACTGATACAGCACCCTCTGCAGACCTTCTGCGCGCTTGTCGTAATGCATCTGCAGGCCCTTCTGCCGCAGCCACGCAAAATCGTCGTACTGGAATGCCTGCACCAGGCGGGCGTTGATTTCATCCACCGTCAGGGTCTTCAGGTCCCCGGGCGTAAAGAGCAGTTTGAAATCTGCCTCGGTAGGCTTGATGCCGCGGGAACGCAGGTTCCAGAAAGGCGAATTGACATGATGCCCATGGCAGATCAGCACCGCCACAGGTACCCCGAGCAGCCTGCACAGCTTGCCTAGCGACTCGGGAAGCACTGCAGTAGTACCGCACAGGGAATAACGGGCCTCGGGGTACACGACGGCCACGTCACCGTTCTCCACCACCTTTACCAACTGCCTGACCAGGGTGGAGTCGCTGGTAAATTTGCGCTTGCAGATGCACCCCACGTTGCGCAGCAGCCACTCGCGGCCGATGAATCCGTCAATCGCCACCACGTAGTTGGCCCTGCGGGGATAAATAGCCTTGGTGAGCACCTTGAAGTCCATGAACGCATTGTGGTTGCTCAGAATCAGATACGGCCCTTTAAGATCCTTGGTTCCCTCATAGTGGATCATTGTCTTGTGGGCCAGCACGTCGGGCAGGCTGAGCAGATAAGTTAAAGGGCGCAGGAACCACCGCGTGCGGATGGGCGGGCGCGCCATGTCGAACAGTTCTGTCATGAGTCGAAATATTTACGGAAGCACTCCCACAGCAGGCCGGTACGATAGTTTTCTATCATAACCACGATAGGCCCCTGGTCGATGGCTATATACGACTTGGCGAACCATGCCGAGTCGAGGCAGAAGGCGTCGTAGAAGCCATATTCACCCCACAAGCGGTCGCCGTAAACATAGTAGAAAGTGCGCAAGGCCTGCATACTCTCCGTAGGAGTATATGGCATGGAGGCGAGCGCTGCGGTCGGGGCGATAGTGCCCCTGTCGTTGGTCGGAGAACTGGCCGCGTAGCCCCCGGGCACATCGCTGGCCGTAAGTCCCCAGCACTGGGCGCTATAGCCCGCATGCCCCTGGGGATTTGCCTCGCAATATGCGCAGTTGATTCGGGCGTGGGCCTCATTCTGGTCCCAATATGACTCGGCGAACTCGTCGCCCAGCCCCCAGGGATTCAAGCCCATGAAGGAATAATGCGCAAAGAACATGGGACCGCCGTAATCGGGCCCGAGCGGCAGTGTAATGTCATAGAACTTGCGACCGTTGCGTATGGATCCTCCGCGAGCCCAGCCGTTGCGGTACACTGACTCGCCAACCGGGTGCGTAGGAGACAGGCGGGCAAGGTAATACACCATGAACGCCTCGTTCCAGCCGTTTATCTGCATGTTCATGGCCCAATCCCCTGTCGGTGACCAGTGCCAGTACAGCACGTCCTGTCCGCCCCTGGTGAACCAGTCCCACTCAACTGCGCGCCATATAGCATCTATTCCGCTGCGTATATCCGCCTCCTCGGGACGGTCAAAGTAGCCGGCCGCGGCAAGCAGACCCTCCAGCAGGAACGCCGTCTCCACAAGGTCGGCGCCGTTGTCGCGGCTGCTGAACGGAATCACCTCGCCGGTACTGCCGTTGAACCAGTGCGGAAAAGCCCCATGGAAACGCTGGGCCTTGCCTCCCAGGAACTTCACTATGGTCCTCAGCCTTTCCGCCGCCTGCGAGCGGGTAACGAATCCCCTTTCCACACCCACAGGAAGGCACATAATCCCAAAGCCGGAGCCGCCGGCGGTCACTGTTTCACCCGACCCCAGCCGCTCGCGCGAAAGCCCGCTTACAGGGTGTGCATAATCCCAGAAATACTTGAAAGTCTGCTTCTGAACGAGCGTGAGCAAGTCATCGTCAGGAAGATCGGGAAACTTGGGCGAAGGGTCGTAAACCGTGGTAAACTTGAACACATAATCCTCCACCAGCTTCACTCCGAAGGCCTTGCCTACCGGAAGGCTCAAAGTGTACGCCGTAAAATAATCCAGCGGGGCTGAGGGGCGTACCACCAGAGAGAATTTGTCGGCTCCGCGAGAGAATTCAAGCTCGCCGCCGCTGAAATATACATCAGCGCTTTCCCGGGGGTTGACCTCGCGAGAGAATGTCAGTACTATCTCCACCTGTCCTGCAGGCGCATCACCCACCTGCTTGCCATGCCTCAGGGTAACATCACCCAGAGTTGCAGAAGTAATGAGCGCGGTCTTGGGAGCGGAGTCGCCGCCCCCTCCGGAAGTGCAGGAGCACAGGGCGAGCAAGGCCAGGAAATACAGGCGTTTCATAACAATAAAGGCCGGTCATGGGAATGGCCGGCCTTATGCTGAAAGATTGATTATTCGGTCATTGCGGACACCTCGGCGGTGTACAGGGCCTTGGCCTCGGTTGCCGAGAGAGCGCGGTCAAAGATACGGAGTTCGTCCATCTGTCCCTTGAACCAGCCCATCCACTCGTCCTGAGCTCCGTCAAGAACCTTGGGCAGCCAGGCGCCGACAACAAGGTTGTCGGAATCGGCTATAGCAAGGTTGCCGAGAGGATTGCCTGCAGCATTGTTGCACTTGACTGCATCCTCGGGAGTAACATCGGCACCGTTCAAATACACATGGTACTCGGATGCGCTGTTGTCATAGATGAAGATAAGATGGTTCCAGCGATTGCCGGTGATGCCGTACTTACCCTCGAGGTCTGTCTTCCAGAGGTTGCCATAGGCGCTTTCCCAAGGAATGCGGGTTGCGGTCTTGATAGCCAGCAGGTCCGAGGGTTCATCCTTGGTGCCGATACGGTCAATGGATATGGCGAAGTTGCCCCAGAAATGGTCTTCTGCGCGACCGATTTCGAGGAACATGGGCACGGGAGTCTCCTCGGCGGGAATGGGGGCCTGCTTGAGCCACAGGGAAACGGTAATGGCCTTCATGCTCTTGAGAGGGCTGTCAGCAGGCAGCTCCCACAGCACATAAGCGCCGTCCTTGCCCTGGAGGCACTTGTTGCGGCGGCCGGCCACGAAGTCTACAGTTGCGGTTTTGGGAGTGAGGGCGGTCTTCTTGCACACTGCATCGCCGTCAAAGGGGAAATATGCTACCAGAGCGTCGGTTCCTACATCCACTCCGCCGGCGGGATCGTTCTTCTTCTGGTTTTCAGGATTGCAAGCCACGACAATCATTGCAGCCATGGCAGTGATGGTTAAAAGAATTTTTTTCATAAAAAACTGGTTAATAGATTTTTCTGTTTGCTAAAGTTTACAAATATAGTAAAAAATACTAATAAGTATAGCCTGGAGACTGCGGAAGCAGCGTATTAAGCTGCCTCTGCGAGGAAGGTATGGGGAAATGCTCGTTCTTGCCGGTCTTGAATCCCTTGGGGCCGAGAACCGTTGCGGCCTGCCCGGTGCGCACAAGGTCAAAGAACCGGCATTCTTCCATGGCAAGTTCGGCGCGTCTCTCGTCATACACTGCCTGGAGCGTTGCCGGCACAGAAGCGAGGCCGGCACGGGCGCGTACTTCATCCAGTGCTGTCTGGGCATCGTATCCCGAAGACGTGCCCGTGCCTGCACCCTGAAGCTTTGCCTCGGCAAAGCTGAGCAGGATCTCGGAATAGCGGATAATGCGCATGTTGTAATCAAAACCGTATCCGTTGAAAGACCAGTTGTTATATTCCGACGGAGTGTATACCTTGCCATTGTAATAAGGATTGGGGCACTTTTCTGAAATGACGTCCCCCTCGGGAGTGGTAGTGCCGCGCCTCAGGATGGTTGCTGCCAGGCGCTGCTCGTCGCCACGGCCTTCAAGGAAATCGACCAGGGCCTGGCTGGGCACCTTGAATCCCCATCCCTGCATATTCGAGGGCGAGTTGTTGCGGGGCCCCTGTATAAAGGCGTAGTAGCACAAAGGAGCGTCACCAGATGTCTGTCCCAGCGAAGAAGCCTGAATTTCGAACAGCGATTCCGCGCTGTTTTCGTTGTCCATCGAGAATACACTGCGAAAGTCGGGAAGCAGGTGGAACTTCTTTGACGCCATGATCAGGTCGCACTGCGTGGCGGCCTCCGCCCAGTCTTTTCGGTACAGGGCGACGATGGCCTTGAGTGCACGGGCGGTGTAAACCCCTATGCGCCCGGGATAGGACTTGGAGTAAGATACCGGCAGCACTCCTATGGCAGCGTCCAGGTCACCATAGATGAATTTATACAGTTCTTCCTCGCTCTTGGCGGGATTGGACGCCAGCTCCGAGGCGCTCATGGTACGGTCTACGACGGGCACGGTCCCGAACAGCCGGACAAGGTTGAAATAAGCATAGGCACGTATGAATTTGGCCTCGCCGGCGCACTGGTCGCAGTAGGCGCGGTCGGCGTCGGTGTTCATGTTCTTCTTGAACTCGGCCAGCTCCTCGACGGCATGATTGGCTGCGGATACCATGTCGAAGAAATGGATCCACATATCGTTGATCAGACTGTTGGTGGGATCGAAGGTGAACTTGTCCATTTCGCCTGCGGCCGGGCTGTCGGATTCGATACTGCCCTTGTCGGCGTCGTCGGAAGGTATTTCAAGCACAGACACATACGAGAAAGCACGGCCCTCTGACAGGCGCATGGTGGCATAAGCGGCGCTGACGCTCTGGAAGATGGCCTCGCTCTTGGTGTAATCGGTTCCGCTGGTGGGCATGGTGCCCTCGGTGCGGATATTCAGGAAATCACTGCAGGAACAAACCAGGCAGATGGATATTGCGGCAAGTATTATCTTTTTCATGACCGAACTGCTTTAGAAGTTGATATTGGCTCCGATTGTAAAAATCGCCTGCATAGGATAGACGCTGCTGTCGATGCCGCTCTCGATGGGAGAGCCGCCTATCTCGGTAGTGAATCCGTTGTAGCGGAACAGCGACAGGGGCCTCTGGGCCGCAACATAAGCCCTCAGGCTCTTGACTCCGGGGATGGTCTTGAAAGTGTAGCCCACCTGAACGTTCTGGATGCGGAAGAACGAGCCGTCCTCCACAAAGAAGCTGTTGGCCCTCTGTACGAAGCTGGTGTTCATGGCCTCGGCCGAGGGGTAAGTGGCGCTCTTGGCGTCGGGCCTCCATGCATGCTGGTAGAAGTCAAGGTCGTAGTTTGCGTCGGAGAATATGCTGCGGTACATCCTCTTTCGGTTCAGTATCTTGTTGCCTACCTGTGCGTTAAGCAAGATGGAAGCGTCCCAGCCGCGCCAGTTCACCGAGGCATTCAGGCCAAGGATGAGCCAGGGAATCGGGGAGCCCAGGAATGTGCGGTCCTTCTCGGTTATCTGAAGGTCGTCGTCGGTATCCGAGTACTTGAAGAAGCCGGCATCCTTGATGGCCTGCGCTACAGGGTCGAGCAGGGCGTCCTTCTCTGAGCCGTACACGCTGTCTATCTTATAGCCCCAGAATGAGCCGATAGGATATCCGACCCTCGTGGAGGTGCTGTAGCTGCCGTTGATTTCGGCGCCGGGTATCTCGTCGCGGCCGTTGAGTTCCAGAACCTTGTTGGCAATGGTGGTAGCGTTGAAGCCCACGTTGTAAGACAGGTCGCCGGCCTGGTCGGCCCAATTGACCACCAACTCTACACCATGGTTGAGCACCTTGCCGTTGTTGGCAAGAAGGGTGGCCACACCACCGCCGGTTGCAATGGGAGCATGGAACACCACATTGTTGGTGACGCGGTTGTAGTAGTCGATTTCGGCGGTCAGGCGGTTCTTCAGGAAGGCCATGTCGAAGCCCACGTTGAGCTCGTTTACAACCTCCCATTTGAGGTAATTCTGGTAAACCGTCTGGGCGCCTACTCCGTCAACCACGTTGTCACCGAACACGGCGGAGCTGCCGATGCCGGATGCTCCGACTATGCTGATATCGTTTGCCGGCACATTGTCGTTGCCGAGCATACCCCAGCTCGCACGGAACTTAAGGTAGTCAAACGCCTTGACCCCCTTCATGAAAGGCTCGTTGGAGATGTTCCAGCCTATACCCACGGACGGGAAGAAGCCCCACTTCTGCTGATACTTGGAGCTGCCGTCGGCTCGGAACGTAAAGGTTGCCAGGTACTTGTCGGCGTGATTCCACGTGGCACGGGTGAATGCTGACAGGCCATGGTAGCGCGAGGCTCCGTCGGAAGAATTGCGGTTCTTGTACGATCCGTTATTGAGGTAGCGTGACGCAGCGTCGAAGTCGGGCACCGAATAGGCCGTGCCTTTGAGTGATGAGTTGAACTGCCAGCGGGTGGACTGGCCAAGCATCACCGACCAGGAGTTCAGGCCCTTGCTGTCGTTATAGGTAAGAATGTTATCCAGAATCTGGTAGGTGCCGTAGCCGAAAGTCTTGGAAAGGCTGCTGTTGGATGTGCCCTGGGAGCCTCCTACAAAATTCTCGGGACTGTAAGACTGGCCGTCGTAGAACTCGAAGTCCAGGTTGTAGGATGTCTTGAACTTGAGCTTGTCGGGCAGTATGAGGAACTCGGCATAGGCCGAGAATACATCCTTGATGCCGGAAGTTGCGTCATTATAATAAAAAGCATTGGCCACCGGGTTGCCGTAGCTGTTGCCGTAACCGTAGAGCTGTGGCGAGTCGAAAGGCTCAGGGTATGCAGCAGTATTGGCCTCGTTGTATATTCCGTACACCGGAGGATTGATGAAAGCCTGGAAGTAGGCGTCCGAATTGGGATTGTTGCGCCTGTAGTTGGAGAGCACGTTGTTGACGCCCACGTTTAGCCACTTGGTGGCCTTCTGGTCCAGTCTGGCGCGGAAATTCAGTCGGTTGTAATCGTTGGTGCAGTACTTCATGATACCGTCCTGGTAGAAATAGCTCAGACCCACCGAGTAGTTGGTGGCTTCCGTGGCTCCGGACAGGTCGATGGCGTGGCTGTGGGTCAGCGCGGGCTTGACCAGCTCGGCATACCAGTCGGTGCTTGCGGGATAGTCGCTTGCGCTTTTAGGTGTGTAGCCCATCATGTTTGCATTGGCCTGGTTCATCAGTTCCACATACTGCTTGGTATTGGCCAGCTTCATGATGTTGGTGGGCACCTGAAGGCCCGCATAACCGTCGTAGGCGACATTAACGCGGCCGTATGCCCCCTTGCGGGTGGTGACCAGAATAACACCGTTCGCGGCACGCACACCGTAAATGGCGGCGGCCGAGGCATCCTTGAGCACCGTCAGCGATTCAATATCGTTGCCGGACAGGAAATCGATGTTGTCAACGAACACTCCATCAACTACATACAGCGGATTGGCATAGTCCCCGATGGAACCTATACCTCGGATTTTGACGGAAGGGCCCGCGCCGGGAGCGCCGCTCTGGATTATCTGCACACCGCTTGTCAAACCCTGGAGGGCCGACATGGGGTTGGCCGATACCTGCTTGGCCAGCTCGTCTCCCTTGATGTTGGCGATGGGAGCGGTGAGGTCCTTGGCCTTCTGGGTTCCGTAACCAACCACAACGACCTCCTCGAGGAAGGTCTGGTCCTCGGACAGGTTGATAGTGGCGGGCAGGGCCGATGCCTTGAATGTCTGCGAGGCATAACCCATACAGCTGATGTCGATTAATGCATCCGCACTGGAAACGGTAAGCAGGAACTCTCCGTCAAGGCCGGTGGACGTGCCGTTGGACGTGCCAGCCTCCATGACGGTGGCGCCTATCACCGGGCCCAGCTCGTCCTGTACGACACCCTGGATCTGATAGGCCTGGGCTGCTGCCGCAAGGCTTATCAGCAAAGAGCTGAATAGTAGTAATAATCTTTTCATATTAAATTGGTTAGTCATATTTGAAGCCCAGCTTGTCAAGGCCGGGAAGTATCTCGGGAGAGCTCATGAACAGCTTCCACAGCAGGCCGCTGCGGTAGTTTTCTATCATAACCGCCTCGGGACCCTGGTCGATGGCCAGATAGTGGTCCAACACCGCAGGCTCGCGCGAGGGGTTGTAGGCATCGTAAAAGCCCATGGGGCCGAACATATCCGTCTGATAATACAGGTAGCGCATGACCTGCATGGATTCCTCGGGAGTGTAAACTATTGAGCTGATTGCAGCAGTAGGCGAAACGGTTCCGTTCTCGTCAGGGGTTCCCGGGTGGTGTGAGCTATAGCCGACGTCCGGGTCGTCAGATGACGTAAAGCCCCAAAGATCAGCGCCATACCCCTTGTGCCCCCTGGGATTGTCCAGGGCGTAGGCGCGATGGATGAGGGTGTGTGCCTTGTTGCGCTCAAAGTAGTCGGTCCTGTCGTCCTTCAGTCCCCTGGGATCAAGCCCAAGGTACGAATAATGGCAGAAGAACAACGGGCCTCCGAGTTCCATCCCGAGCGGCAGTGTGATGCCGTAGTACTCTTTGCCGTTGTAGTAGTAACCGGACTTTTTATAGCAGGCCTCATAAACCTCAGGGCGTATGGGGTGAGTAGGCGAAGATGCTGCAAGAATGTAAGTTATCAGCGTCTCATCATAGCCTTTGATGCGATGGTTCATCTTCCAGCCGTAGTTCTTGGACCAGTGCCAGTACAGGGAATCGGTACCCTGGGTGTACCAGTCCCACTCCACCTCCTTCCAGAGTTTGTCGCAACGGGCGGATAGAGCCTCGTCCTTGCCGGCGAGCCACTGGCGGGCAGCCAGCAGGCCCTGTACCATGAAGGCGGTCTCCACCAGGTCTCCGCCGTCATCGAACTGGCTGAAACTGAAAGGATTGCCGGAATCGGCATCGTACCAGTGGGCCCAGGCGCCGTGGAAGCGCTCGAGCCGCTCCAGGCTCCCCACCATCTTTCCAACGCGCTCTATGCCTTCGGCCTGCGGGTAATAGCCGCGCTCAGCACCGGCAATCACCGCCATCATTCCGAAGCCGGAGCCGCCTATGGTCACTATGTTGCCGTTGCGGTCGTTGTTCCGTTCACGTGCAAGGCCGGTGGCCTGGTCGGCGAAGTCCGTGAAATACTTGATGGTATACCGCTCCACCGTGTCCAGCAGGGCCTCTTCCGAGAGTTGATTTGCCGGTCTGGGCCCGCATGAGGCCAATAGCAGAATTGCCGCCGGCAGCAGTAACAACTTAATCTTCATAGCTGAAGGATGCTTCTTTTACTACGTCGGAACTGCCGCCGATGAAGAGCTTGAAGTCCCCGGCTTCGGGGCCCCAGGTCATGTCGGCGCGCCAGAAAGAAATGGTTTCGGGGTCAATGCAGAAACTCACTTCGGCCGACTCTCCGGGAGCCAGCGTAACACGCTTGAAGCCCTTGAGCTGCTTGACGGGGCGCGTCACGCTGCCCACCAGGTCACGGATATACATCTGTACGGTTTCCGTTCCCTCTTTATCGCCTGTATTTGTAACCGTTACGCTGGCCTCAACGGTGCCGCCGGCGGAGAAGCTGCTCCCCGAAAGGCTAATGTCGGAGTAGCTGAAAGTGGTATAGCTCAGGCCATGCCCAAAGGCGTACAAAGGCTCGTTGGGAGAGTCGAGGTAGCGCGACTCGTACTTGGCTTCCGGATGGACGTAGGGACGGCCGGTATTTTTGGCGTAATGGTAGATGGGCACCTGACCAAGGTTGCGGGGGAAAGTGACGCAGAGCTTGCCGGAGGGGTTCACATCGCCGAAGAGCACATCGGCCACTGCGTAACCACCCATGGTACCGGGATACCAGGCCTCGAGCAGGGCGCCTGCGGCGGCTGATTCTGCCGTGAGGTCGAGCGGACGGCCGTTAAGCAGCACCACGGCAAGCGGCTTGCCGGTGGCTGCGAGCTTTTCGAGAAGTTCGCTCTGCACGCCGGGAATATTGATGCTGGTGCGGCTTGCGGCCTCGCCTGTCCACTGACAGTCCTCGCCGATGACCAGCACTATCTGCTCGGCTCCACGGGCGGCAGCCAGGGCAGCCCCGAAGCCGCTGCGGTCCTCGCCGGTCTCCTTGCAGCCCTCGGCGTACACCGCAGGGGTTACCTCGCGGATGGCGTCGGCGATGCTGGCAGGAACGGACTGTACTTCCCCTGCTCCCCTCCAGGAGCCAAGAAGGTCATCCTTGGATGCGGCCAGGGCGCCTATGACAGCGGTGCGTGCACCCTTGCGGAGCGGAAGCACACCGTCGTTCTTGAGCAGGACCATGCTCTGGGCGGCAACAGCACGTGCCTCGGCCTTGTTGGCTTCGGTCAGGGTTTCAGACGTCTCACGCTCGGGCGAGCAATATTTGTAAGGGTCGTCAAACAGGCCAAGGGCGGCCTTGACGTTTAGGATGCGGCGTACCGCCTCGTCCAGGGTGCTTTCCTTTACGGCGCCGCTCCGGACCAGGTCAACCATGTAGTTGAAGAACGAGGCGCTCTGCATGTCCATGTCGATGCCGGCGTTCATGGCAAGGCGGCCGGCGTCCTTCTCATCGGCGGCATAGCCATGGCAGACCATTTCATTGATACCGGTGTAGTCAGTCACGACGAAGCCGCGGAATCCCCACTCGTCGCGGAGGATGTCCTGCATGAGATGGGCGTTGGCGGTGGCCGGTATGCCGTCCAGCTCGTTGAACGAGGCCATCACGCTGAGCGCTCCTGCATCGACGGCAGCCTTGTAGGGAGGAAGATAGAACTCCCTGAGCCAGCGCTCCGACATGTCAACGGTGTTATAATCGCGCCCGGCCTGCGGGGCACCGTATGCAGCATAGTGCTTGACGCAGGCAAGCAGGGTATTATCGGCTGCCAGATCGGTTCCTTGATATCCCCTGGTCATGGCCGCCGCAATGGCGCTTCCCAGGTAGGGGTCTTCGCCGGAGCCCTCGGAGATGCGGCCCCAGCGAGGCTCTACAGTTATGTCGCACATGGGCGAATATGTCCAGTGCAGACCCGCGGCCGCAGCCTCGCGGGCCGCTGTCTGCGCACTGCGCTCTATGGCCTCGGGATCCCATGTACACGCCATGCCCAGGTTGATTGGGAAGATAGTGCGGAAGCCATGAATCACATCGTAGCCGAATAGAAGCGGGATGCCCAGGCGGGTTTCGTTGACTGCAATCTCCTGGAGCTTGCGGGTGTATCCGGCTGTGTAGGCATTGAAAATGTTGCCGCAGCGGCCGGCCCGGATATCATCGATGTAGCCCTGGCGCATGGAGGGGCCGGTAACCGACCAGTCGCTGGTAAAGAGAACGGTCTGGCCGACTTTTTCTTCCAGCGTCATCTTGCGGAGGAGTTTTTCCACCCTGGGGTCGGAGCCCTCGGGCGCGGAATTACATGCACAACAGACGGCGGCTATGGCAGCCGCAGCAAAAAGAAGTGTTTTGATGTGTTTCATATGTGGCTAAAGCGCTATGATGTCAATAACAGCTTATTTACAAAGATAATAATTAATTACTTATATCCAACACTGCTTTTCCAGCCGGGGCATAGTGCATCCTCTATGCTGTTTCACGCATTTTTCTTATATTTACGGCACATAACTGATTATCCGTATGAGAAAAACTATTCTGCTGCTGTTCCTTGCTGCGTTTTGCGCAAGTTCCTGCAAGGACACATTCATGTTCGACAAGATGTATGAGGACGAGGGCGTCTTTGACCTGAAGGTCAGTATTGCCAATCCAACTAACATCAGCTCTTCCGGGGCCACGATTTCCGTCACAATTCTTACTGACGAGCCAATAATCGGACGCGGAATCGCCGTTACTACCGAGCCGCACTCCAATTCCATGGCTCCCTTTCCGTCTATATCCGATGATAAGAAGTTCGACATGGACCTGGATTATCTCCACTCTAAGACAACTTATTATGTAAGAGGATATTGCATCGACAAGGCAGGCAAAACTTACTACAGTCTCGAGAAGAGTTTCACCACAAAGTAATTCAGCTATGAAAACACATCATATCCTTTTCCTGGGCCTGTCGCTTCTATGCTCTGCCAGTATTGCCTCCGCCCGCGAGTATGACGGACAAACAGACCTTGCCGCCGAAACCACGGAAACATCCACCCTTTCGAATTCCGAATTCTTCATGTCTTCCGCCTCTGCAGGCCCCTTCGGATGGCTCAAGGGCATTAAAAGCCCCAAGGACCTGCTTTCACTGATCAGGATAGGCGTACAAACCAGGGGCGAAATGAGGTTCCCCCTCAGCACCGACACAAGCCTGCAGCATTTCGAATTCATAAAGCCGGATTCCAAGTTGAATTTCAAGCTGGACATCGGCCTCCCCGTCGGAACCCTTACACTTGCTTACAATTTTCATTCTACCTCCTGGAATGGAGATATTTACGCCGGGCGCTATTTCCTTACACATATCAACTTCTACAACCTTCACGCCCTGGCGGATATTCATCCGTTTACGTTAATGTACCTTCCCACAGGAACTTATGCTACCGGCAACGCAAAGAACATGAGTTACCGAGAGCTTGACCTCCGCGTTATGCTCGGCATGGGATTCAACGAGACGGCCTACATTTTCCACGACAATGACGATCCTTATGTCACCTCTTATTACGCCAGGCGGAAAATCAGCATTGTCGGTATTAAGGGACTGGTAGAGGCCTTTGCCGACTATGACATCTGGGATCTGGCATACGGGGGAAAGGAAACCTCCATGCTCAACACTATGCTGGCCAACTCTTTAGGCTCCTGGGCCAAATACGTACCCGTTCCGTATGCCAGCTTATATTTCCTGGACACCAAAGTGGAGAAGCGCTATTACGATATTCCCATCGACTCGGTCCGCACAGGGTATAAATTCGGCTGGGATTTCGGTCTGCTGTACACACACTCTTTCTTCTGGGATCTGGGGCCCGGACGCCTTATCGTGCAGCCGCGCGCCGATCTTACCCTGTTCGATACCAGCCTGAACATGCGGACACTTACGGTCAACAGCGAATACCTGCCCTTCAACATGGGGCTGAGGGCATCTGTTGACGTATGCTACTTCTTCTAGGAACTACTTGATAAACTCGTGCGAGCTTGTCATAGCGGCGGGGTCGAGGGCCTCGTCAAGCTTGTCTTTGGTCATGAAGCCGTACTCCAGCACCAGGTCGTAGACGCTGCGGCCCGATGCGAGAGCCTCCTTGGCCACCTTGGTGGATGCTTTGTACCCTATATAAGGATTCAGGGCAGTAACAATGCCGATAGAGTTCTTGACCATGTCGTAGCAGTGGGCGGCATTTACGGTGATGCCCTCGATGCAGCGGGTACGCAGGGTATCGATAGCATTGCGGAGCCAGGTTACGCTCTCCAGCACCGACTCAGCGATGACCGGCTCCATGACATTGAGCTGCAGCTGGCCGGCCTCGGCGGCGAACGAAACCGTTGTATCGTTGCCTATTACCTTGAAGCACACTTGGTTGGTAACCTCGGGGATGACAGGATTGACCTTGCCGGGCATGATGGACGAGCCGGGAGCCATGGGCGGAAGGTTTATCTCGCCAAGGCCGCAGCGCGGGCCGGAAGCCATGAGGCGCAGGTCGTTGCATATCTTGGACAGTTTGATCGCCAGACGCTTGAGGGCGGCTGAGTAGCTCACGTAAGCGCCCGTGTCGGGGGTGGCTTCAACCAGGTCGGGAGCTTTGATAAAGTGCTCGCCCGTAAATTCTGAAAGTTTGGCAGTGCACAGTTCGGCAAATCCGGGAACCGCATTGAGGCCTGTTCCGATGGCCGTTCCGCCCATGTTTATCTCTTTGAGCAGCACCACGTTACGCTCAAGATTGGCAATCTCCTCCTCAAGGTTTGAGGCAAAGGCGTGGAACTCCTGGCCGGAGGTCATCGGCACTGCATCCTGCAGCTGGGTGCGGCCCATCTTGAGCACATCCTTGAACTCTTCACCCTTGGCGCGGAAGGCCTCGATGAGCTTGACAAGTGATGCTACCAGGTGCTTGTTCATGCGCACGAAAGTATAGCGGAAGGCGGTGGGATATGCATCGTTGGTGGACTGGGCACAGTTGACGTGGTCGTTGGGGGAGCAGAACTGGTACTCCCCTTTTTTGTGACCCATCAATTCAAGGGCGCGGTTGGCGATGACCTCATTGGCGTTCATGTTGACCGAGGTTCCGGCGCCGCCCTGCATCATGTCCACGGGGAAATTCTCGTGCAGCTTGCCGTCCACGATCTCGCGGCATGCGGAGATTATGGCGTCCGCGATGCCGCGGTCCAGCACGCCCAGCTCGGCGTTGGCCTCTGCCGCAGCCATCTTTACGTATGCTATCGCTATAACATACTCGGGATAGTGGTACATTTTGGTGGTGGAGATCCGGTAGTTCTGAAGAGCCCGCTGGGTTTGCACTCCGTAATAGGCGTCGGCCGGCACCTGAAGCTCGCCGAGAAGGTCGCTTTCGACCCTGAATTTTTGATCGGTCATGTCGTTTAATGTTAGTTGCTGCCGGATGTTCTCCGGCCGTTCTTCATACAAAGATAAAAAGTTTGGCACGCAAAATGTAATAATTTTTGCTAATTTTGCATTTCGTTAACTTAGTAAGAAGGTATGAAAAAGATTTTAGTGTCTCTCGCGGCCCTGTTTGCCGCAGCCGCTATGGTGTCGGCACAAAGCATGGCTGACGCTACGGAAACCGCCAAACTGGCCAACGAATCACTTGGTGCCGGTAATTACGAAACGGCCCTCGCCGGCTTCCAGGAAGCCCTCAAGATGGCCGAGGCCTGCGGCGAAGAAGGTATTGAACTTGTTGCCACCTGCAAGGATATCATCCCTAAAACAGTCAACGCCATCGCCAAGCAGCTCCTCAAGGAGGAAAAACTCGACGAGGCCATCGCCAAGTTCGGTGAAGCCGTCGCCATAGCAAGGGAATACGGCGACGATGAAACCGCCGAAAAAGCCGGAGACCTCATCCCCCAGGTCTATATGAAGAAGGCAGGCAACCTGCTCAATGCCAAGGAGTTTGCAGCTGCCGCCGAGACCTATGCCAAAGTGCTTGAGCTCCAGCCCGCCAACGGTATCGCAGCCCTCCGCTACGGCCAGTGCCTCGAGAATTCCGGCAAGGGCGAGGAGGCCATCGAGGCCTACAAGCTCGCTGCCGCCAACGGCCAGGAGAAAAACGCCAACTCACAGATGGGCAAGTTCTACCTCAAGCGCTCCGTGGATGAGCTCAAAGCCAAGAAGTATGCAGACGCCGTCAAGGACGCCAACGCCAGCTTCGAGCTTATCAACAATCCCCAGGCCCTCCAGGTAGCAGGCCAGGCATCTCAGCTGTCAGGCAAGAATGCCGAGGCCATCAAGTACTTCGAGCAGTACCTTGAGGCCTCTCCCAACGCCAAGAATGCCGGCCAGATCGCCTACACCGTCGGTGCACTGTATCAGCAGGCCAAGAACAACCCCAAAGCCAAGGAGTTCTTCGCCAAGGCCGTCAACGATCCTAAGTACGGAGCCGACGCCCAGAAGGCCCTCAACGCTCTGAAATAATGCTGCCGCTGGAGCTCCTATCTCCGGCAAAAGACAAAGCTGTCGGCATCGCGGCCATTGACTGCGGTGCCGACGCCGTTTACATTGCCGGTCCGGCCTGGGGCAACCGCAAGGCCGCCGGCAACAGCATCGAAGACATACGTGAGCTGTGCGCCTACGCCCATCGTTTTGGAGTGCGTATTTACCTCACGGTCAACACTTTAATCTACCCCGATGAATGGACCGCCGTTCATGGCATGATGCTGGAGGCCCAGGATGCAGGAGTAGATGCTTTCATCATCCGGGAGGAGCGCCTGAGGGAATTCAGCGACATCACGGTTCCTATGCATGCCTCCACCCAGTGCTCCATCCTCACGCCGGAAAGGGCGAAGGAACTGGAAGCCATCTGGTGCTCGCGACTCATTCTGGAACGTGGGCTCTCGCTCGAAGATGTGAAAAAAATCCGCGCTGCGGTGGATTGCGAGCTGGAGTTCTTCGTGCATGGGGCGCTTTGCGTGTGCTACAGCGGCGAGTGCCGTCTGTCGGAGTACCTCGACGGGCGCAGCGCCGACCGCGGCGAGTGTATTCAGGCCTGCCGCTCACTGTACGACCTTACGGACGCCTCCGGCAAGGTGCTGGTGCGCAACAAGGCCCTGCTGTCGATGCGCGACTTCAAGCTGCTGGACCGCCTGGAGGACCTTGCCGGGGCAGGCGTTTGCTCGTTCAAAATCGAGGGACGCCTTAAAAACGCCTCGTATGTCAAAAATGTAGTACGCGAGTACAGCATGGCACTCGACGCCTTGGTTCAAAAGTATCCCGAACGCTACTGCAGGGCATCTTTTGGCCATGTCAGCGGAGGTTTCGCCCCCGACTCGGACCGAACGTTCAATCGCGGCTACACTTCTTGGTGGCTTGACGGAAAGAGAGGACGCTGGTCGGCGATGGACAATGCCGGCGGTGAGTACATCGGTATCGTCCTGGCTGTCAAGCCCTCCGGAGCTGGTCTTCTACTATCATTGAAGCCTGCCCGGCCGGGAATCATACTGTCAAACGGCGACGGTTTCGCCTTCCCCGGGCGCGGCGGCGTGACCGGTTTCCGTGCCGATCGCTGTGATGGTATGCAGATATGGTGCAAGAAGCTTGACGGCCTGCGTCCCGGCGTAAAGCTCTGGCGCAACATCAGCGCCGCTTTCGAGCGCGTTATCGACGCCAGCTCGCCAAAGCGCGAAGTGCTTGTGGATGTGGATGTTAAGATCAGCGGCAGTTTTGTGGTGGAGCTCCGCGCCACCACCGAAGACGGGCGCACCGCGGTGAGCAGTTTCAAGGCCGACGTGGAGCGCGCGGACAACCGCGAGCGGAGCGAGGCCATGCTTCGCGAACAGCTCTCCAAGCGCAGCGGAGAGTTCCTCTTCCGCGTGCGCTCCCTTGAAGCTCCCGGCCCTTTGCCGCTCCTGAGCGCCTCCACCATCAACTCCATGCGCCGTCTCCTGGCTGAGGATATCCCCCACTTCACCCCCTCGTCTTCCGAAGCAGCACCTCCTGCTGGAAACTGTGCCACCCTCGGCAACATAAGAGGGAGGGGCCCGCAAGCGGAGCGCAGCGGGAGGGGTCGCGTAGCGACGTTTCCAGCAGGAGGTGCTGCTTCGGAAGCCGGGGGGAAAAAGATTTCCCATCCTCTTATGCGCACAAAGTACTGCATCCGGTACGAATTGGGGATGTGCCCACGGTTCCAGGGGGCTACGGCTTCGGGCCCGCTGTTCCTTCTGAACAACGGCCGGCGCCTCGCCCTGCACTTTGACTGCGCCCGCTGCGAAATGACCGTCGAGCGCCCCTGACCGCCCGCATCTTCCGTCTTCCCCGCTTCCCCCGTTCCGCAGTCCCGCTTTCCTTCGCTGCAAGCATCCCACTCATAATCAGCACGTTAGCTATCTCGTCTGTGGGAAAATTTCCCACAGATGGGAGGAGCAATGTGTTGATAGTCATGCGATTAGCGCCCTGCGAAAGCGGAGCGAAGGAGGGAGGAACGCGAAGGGGAAGGGGAAGGCGGGGAGCTATGGCACTGGGTCATAGCCGGATCCGCCCCAGGGGTGGCAGCGGAGTATGCGCTTGAGCGAAAGCCATCCGCCCTTGAAAGGGCCGTACTTGCGGAAGGCCTCCAGTGCATATTGCGAACATGTGGGAGTGAAACGGCAGCTTGGAGGTTTGAGCGGGGAAATGCACAACCTGTAGAAGTGAATCAGCAGGATGAACGGCGCCGACAGCACCCGCTTTACAATCTGTCCGAATGTCATTTTGCAGTTCTTTGCTCCCCTATCCTGCGCATCAAGGCGGTCACTTCCTCGCAAATATCGGCGTACGGCAGAATCTCGGGTGAATTATATACAAAAAGGATATCGCAGCCGGCAGGGCCTGCAAGCTCTTTGTTGAGGCGGTAAGCCTCACGCATGCGGCGCTTAAGCAGATTGCGGCGTACGGCACGCTTGAAATACTTTTTAGGCACCGATACCATCAGGCGGCTCACTTCCAACCCATTGTCCATCAGACAGCAGCACCTTAGATGGAGGGTCTGACTCCATCTGCCTCTGCCCATAAGGACGCCTATGGCCGTCCTGCCGGACAGTCGCTCCATCTTGGACAAAGTGGCTGCCATTGCGTGCCTATCTGTTGGCGAAAAAAACGTCTATCGCTTTAGCTGCGGACTGAATTTCTTCCGAAGGGCCCTCCACCGCTACCTTGAGGCCTTCTTTTTTAAGTGCCGCAGCAATACCCTTGCCGTAACTGATAATGGCCAGGTCACCCTGCTGAAAATCGGGGAAACTGGCATACAGCGACTTGAGATCACAAGGGTTATACATCACCAGGACCCCGTAATCAGCGAGGTTGATACCTGACAGATCCTGCATTACGGACTTCACCAGAACCGAGACGGTAAAGTCCAACCCGGCATCGGAAAACAGAGTCGAAATGGGCCCTGTGTTAGCCTCGGCCGAGGTGGTTATAAGGAACTTTTCTCCTTTGTGCTTGGGGCCGATCTGCGCCACGACCGACTGGGGCGTGCCGTCACCGAAGAATATCTTGCGCTTGCGGTACACCACGTGCTTTTGCAGATACAGGGCAACGAGCTCGGTGGTGCAGAAATATTTCATGGTTTCGGGAACCTTGAAACGCATCTCTTCGCACATCTTGAAGTAGGCGTCGATAGCATGTCGGGAAGAAAAAACGATCGCAGTATAATCGGGAAGATTGATACGCTGGCTGCGGAACTCCTTGACTGTAACGGGCTCTATGATAAAGAACGGCTTGAAGTCGAGGGTGATTCCGTATTTCTCTTCCAGGGTGTTATAAGCGTTTCGGTTGGTAGGCGGTTTCTGGGATATGAGTATCTTCATATTGTGCACACAAAAATCAAAATGCCAACAGGCAAAATTTCAAGGGCGCAAAGATACAAAATTGTTGCCAAACTACCATACCGGGAGCCAAAAATTTGACTCGTACGTACCAGATGAATCAAATAAAACACTGCACCTTCTACATACAGAACGGTCTGAACCACAATATCTTGCAAACGCAGAGCCACCATCAGCACAACGCTGGCCAGCATTAAAGCCGTCAATAGTATCAGATAGTTGTATAATGTATGCCGCAGGGTGCTAGAATACTCACTTGTGCGCGACCTGAACCGCGAGGCAAGATAGGCCAGCCTGCGAAGCAACACTGTTCCGCCAAGGAGGCCAATGGTTACCGGCAAGTGCCACTCAGGAGCCAGCATCAGTTTAAATGACGGCGCCACAAGCCCCCACCGGTCAGCCATGATACAGAACGCCAACCCGGCCGCAAGCGCAATGTAATTGCGGGTCCGTGCCATGCTCACGCTGTGCTCAAGGTCCAGATTACCCTTCCATAACGGCAGGCAGCGAAAAAGACCGGGGAACAGACGGATGAGGTCGAAAAGGCCGAGAACCAGCACGATCACGCAGATCACTACAGCCCAATGGTTCACGGCGCAGTCGGCCCACTCCATCGGGCCTCCCGCCGCAGCCAGAGGCTCGGTGCTCATGTTCAATTCTCCAGCCCTAAAAAGATCCGGCATCAGTTTCCCCGTTTTGCGTTATATCCCATGGACTGCAACAGGGCGGTGACTTTGTCGCGCAGGTCGCCCTGAATGGTGATTTCTCCCTCCTTGGCCGTACCGCCCACTCCGCATTTGGTCTTCAGTGTCTTGGCCAATGCGGCAAGGTCGGCGGCAGTGCCCACAAACCCCTCTACCAGAGTCACTTGCTTGCCAGCCCGCTGTCGGCGGTCGATACGCACTATCAGCCTCTGCCGCGCCGGAGGGAGCGTTTCCTGTTCCGGCTCGGGAGCCGTCTCGTATTTAAAGTCAGGGTTGGTTGAGTACACCACGCCCAGACGGGATTTCCAATCGTTATCTGACATAACAGTTTATGTTTAAACCGAATCCTGGGTGCTCTTCCTGGGCAGGACCTTGATTACGCATGCGCCTAGCACCAATAATATAAGCAATATCGAACAGGCACGCGACAGGGCTTCGCCACGGCGGTACGACTCAGGCTCGAAGCTCATCACCAAAGTGTGAGAGCCGGCTGGCAGGTCGATGCTGCGAAGAAGGCCGCCGGCAACAGTTCCCATGTCGTCGGAACCGCCTCCATAAAGCTCCACAGGCAACTCCACGCCGTCCTCGAGCCTGGCCACCCATCCTGCGGGATAATACACCTCGCTGAACACTGCCTTGCCGCCAGCAGCGCTGCTGTAATTATATTCCAGCCTGTCAGGAGCGTAAGATGTTAAACAAATCGTGTTTTGCGAACCGTTATCCACAAACCAGGCGTTGCCGCGGGCGTAGGGATAACGGAGCGGAGGATTGTCCTCACCCACGATAATGTATCTGCAATTAAGCGAAGCAAGGCTCTCGAGGTACGGGAGCGCCGCCTCGGCCTCTGACACCGTAGCCGCGCCAGAGATGGCCTTGGCCAGGGCGCTCAGATCGCCCGAAATCTGCCGGTCAATATACTCCTGATAACGCTGGAGCTTGGCGGGAGAATAACCGCCGATGTTCTTGTGCCAGTAGGAAGGATGAGAGTCGTTGAACACATTGACAGTAAGGTCGAGCACCCGGTATGAAGGGTCGGCGTCGGTCAGGATCATCTCATCCACGGGACGCTTGTCGAACTGACGGCTGAAGTCACGGGGCGTCGTAAAGTGCTCAGAGTTAAGGTACCGCTTGTCGAGCATGAACAGGTCTGCCAGCACCAGCACGCCTACCAGAACCACCGCCGCCAGCGTCCGGCCTCCAAGCTTTGGAGACTCTTCCGTGCGGCCGTTCCCACGCGTGCAGCCCCAGATCAGCAGCACGACGGCTCCTGCTATCAGCAATATGGAGCGCAAGGTATCACGCCACAGCAAGGAGTGGCGGTCGGCGGCGAGGGCGTCCGTAAGAATGTCCGGCTGGCCTGCGTCTGCGGCGCCGGTAAAGCTTCCGAACATGCTCTGCAGCAACGCCAGAAGCAGCAAAAGACCCGCCGTTACTCCCCCTGCGGTCAAAATCCTGCGCCGCTTCTGCTTGACGTCGGTACCGCTTTTAAGGTACGAGTCTAGTGCAAGGAAGCCCAGCACCGGAAGGGTGAACTGCAGCACCACCAGCGCCATGGACACAGTCCGGAACTTGTTGTACAGCGGAGCAATGACGAAAAACAGGCGCGTGAACCACATCAGGTGGCTCCCAAGCGCCAGAAGCACCGCCAGCAACGATGCTGCTACAGCCCACCATTTCTCCTTCCCTCTCCAGTACATCAGTCCAAGGATGAAGAGGAAGATGGTTACCGCTCCCATATACATAGGCCCGGCGGTGAAAGGCTGCGGACCCCAGTACAGAGGCAGGTGCTTGCGAACTTGCTGCAGATTGCCCTGGCCCGCCCGGCGCAGCAGCTGGACGGTTTCGGAATTCATGCCAAGCTCGCCGGCAGATGCCCCGCCGTTGTAGTTGGGTATGGCAAGGTTGGGCAGTTCTTCCCACCCATATGACCAGGCGGTGGCATAGTCGATGTCCAAACCCTTGCGGACCCCGTCTCCGGCAGATGCCGTGGTGCCTCCGCGCATGGAATAAGGAGTGTATTCGAAGGTGGGCAGCAGCTTGATGGCGTTGGTGCCTATTCCGGCAACACCCATTGCCAAAAGCAGCGCAGATGCTATCCAGAAGCTTTTCAGCGGCTTTTTATGCCGCAGGTTCGATATAAACAGGACGACGACATAGATGAGTATCATCAGCGCCAGATAGTACGATATCTGCGGGTGGTTCGCCTTGACCTGGAACGATACTGCAAGCCCGAAAAGAGACGCTCCGAGGATGATTCCCGGCCAATCTGTCTTACACGCTGTGCAAGCACGCTTGTAAGTAAACACGACAGCGGCCATGACCCAGGGCAGGAAGGCGAGGGCCTGCATCTTGGTATTGTGGCCCACCTGGATTATCTGAATGTTGTATGAGCAGAACGTAACTGCAATGGCGCCGGCGGCCGCAACCGCGGGATGCAGGCCGAAAGCCAGCAACATCAGGAATGCTCCCAGCAGCGATATGAACAGATAGGTGGCGGGACGCTTGCCGAGCAGCAGAAAATCGTAGATCTTCTGGGTCCAGTCACCCTTGGTGGAACTCTGGATGGTTGTGGTGGGCATTCCGCTGAACATCGAACCCGTCCATGCGGCGTTCTGCCCGGGATGAGCTTTTTCCCATTCAAGTTTTTCGTGGGACATGCCCTGCCATCCCGAAATGTCGCTCTGGTTGACTATCTTGCCTCCGAGGACCTCGGGCACAAAGGCGTAGGACAGCACCAGAAATCCCAGCACTATTCCTAAGCATATCAGCAGATTCTTCTTCATAAGTCGCTATCTGATAAATTGTTCCACCCAATCCCGGTCGACCCTGGCAAGGCCCTCGGCCGACAGGTCGGGGTTACGGGACGCTATGGCGCAGCAGTCCTCGTACACGTTGAAGCCCACGCTCAGCATCTGCATGGCGCCGGACTCGGGGTAGGTGAAGATTATATCGTGGTCCGCACCCTCAAGGCGCAGGAATTTCAGGTCGACGTCCTTTGCCATCTCCTGGCGGGTAACGAACTTGCACAGTTCCATCGGGATATCGTCAAGGCCGGCATCGAAGATCTTGACCTTCTCGATGAGCGAGCCTACATCGCCTACAAGGCGGCCCTTCATGCCGTCGAGGCCCTCGACCGAGAGAGGCCTGCCGGACAGACATACCAGCAGGTGCAAGTCTTTGTAAATCACCGGGCTGGAAATAAGTTCGCGCTGTCCGCATACAGGGCACTCCCTAAGGAACAGGCTGCCGTCCTTGACCCTGGACAGAAGCTCGGGCTGCGCAGCGGCGTCGATCAGGCGGTACACAGCCGCCTGGTATGAGGCACCGCAGCGAGAGCACTTAACGCCAATACTGTCAACTACCGAACTCATAGCACCTTGGAGAGTTTTTCGGTCAGCGCCTGGCGGGAATACTCGGAGACATCGCCTGAAAGGGGAACATCTTCCGCCGCCAGGTGGCGTTCCCATGCATTGTCGATAAAATTAGCCACGGGCTCGGTACGGTCCCATCCGTACATGACTCCAGACCCGGTATCAGCCAGCAGTCGCGCCGCCGCGCCACCCTCCTGACCTATGCCCAGCACGGGCCGGCGGGCCGCAAGATATTCGAAAATCTTGCCCGGCAGCGCTTTGGCATACTCGGGCTCGTCGCGGAGCGGCAGCAGCAGAACATTGGCCGACTGCTGCAGCGCATTTGTCTTATAATGAGGCAGATAGCCCAGATCCTCGACGTTATCCTCAAGGCCCCGGAGCCTCAGGGCTTCAAGGATTTCGGTGTCGGTCTTGCCGGCAAGGCGTATGCGCAGCTGCTCTTTGAACGTGCGGTCCGAGGAGCACTTGCGCGACAGCACGTCCCACAGGCGCAGCGGGTTGCCGTCAGAGGCAAACAAGCCAGTGTGTACCAGAGTAAACAAGTTGCGGGGCAGTGGCTGCGGAACCGGCTCGAAGTCATCGGTGTCGAAGCCGTTGGTTATCAGGTGTACCTTGGTAACGGTGCGGGCCTGGAAATCGTCCCTAACTGGGGCGGATACGGCTATCACGGCGTCGGCCTCGTCGAGCACTTTCTGCTCCAGACTGCGGTGACGGGCGGCCGTCCAGGGAAACAATCCCATGTGCTTGAAGTAGTGCATCTCGGTCCATGGATCGCGGAAATCGGCTATCCAGCGCACTCCGGTACGGCGCTTAAGCCGCAAGCCGATGAGGTGCATGGAATGGGGAGGACCGGTGGTGACTACTGTATCTACCGGATTGTCTTTCAGGTACTTGGTCAGGAACCGGACGCTGGGGGCTATCCATCCGGCGCGAGGGTCGGGAACGAACAGATTGCCGCGAGCCGTTACTACCAGGCGCTGCTTGAAGGTCTTCTTCTGCTGGTTGAGAGGATTTACCCCCGCCCCTTTATCCGAAGCACCGAAGAATTTGTGATAGATGGCATACGGCTCACGTATAGGGCGCCTTATAACCACCGTCCCCGAAGGGATGTCGGTCAGAAGACTCTGGTCGACAGCCAGTTGCTCGGGGTTTTCGGGGGTATATACTATGGGCTCCCAGCCGTACTGTCCCAGGTACTTTACGAATTTCACCCAGCGCTGTACGCCGCTGCCCCCGGTCGGAGGCCAATAGTAGCTGATTATCAGGACCTTCTTCATCGTTTGTAACCTCGAATGTGCGCTTTGACCGTATCCCAGTCATAATAGGGGCCCTTGAAACTGTCAAGATTGCGGAGCCTGCGTTCCTGCTCCTGGTAGAGGAACTTTACCAGCACCTTGCCTGCACGGTTGCGGTAGAATATCATCTGCAGGTTGGAGCCCATGCACAGCTCTTTCCACCCAAGCCAGCGGGAGTCCACCTGATCAAAGTCAAGTTTGCTGCCAGGCCCCTCAACCCCAAGGAAGGATACCAGGGTCATCAGCGGATAATCGTGTCCGAAACGCAGGTCGGCGCAGTATTTTCCGCCTGCTATAGCCTCGTCGGCCTTGGATACTATGTCGTTGACCAGCAGCGACAAGGAATCAAAACGCGCGGTTCCGCATTCGGTGCAGTTGCCGTAGCGCGATACTATGTAATGGCAGTCGTAAGAATAGTATCTGTAAATGTACTCGGGCTGTAGCACGCCGAAGATGTGGTCCTCGATGTCCCAGCAGCCGCTGATTCCCGCGGTTCGGAACAGCGCCTTATGAAAGCGGCTTAGCGAGGGTATGAGCGTACGGCCGGCAGCAGGGTCGGTAAAGAGGCGTCCCAGCAGGAGAGTGCTGTCGCAGGGAGCGTCGAAGATATGGTCCAATATGGCGTTGGTACGCTCCCGGCAGCCCTTTGCAGAATGGCCGGTTTCGCTTATGTAGTCCATGATCCGCTCGCCGGTGTCGAGGTACCACTCTGTTTTGGGACGCTCGGAGCTGACGGCGGTGGTAAAGGCGTTCATGCTGATAATGCAGCGTTGTACGGTGCTGGAAACAGCACGTACCCTGGGCTTGCCACGGAACACGGCGGGAAAGCGCTTGATCATGCGGCGCGCCATGGCGGAGTGCTCGCTTACGCCTCTTTGCGACAGGCGGCCGTCCATTCCGTTCCAGGCCTCATTGACTTTTATGGTTTGGTCAAGTACGGCACGGCCTTCGGGGGTAAGTATGCCGAGACTGTCCCCTTTTTGCAGGGCATCGATAATCAATTCATAGTAGCTGCCGCCCCAGCTGTGACGGCTGCCATGACGGGCGTAATGACTGATATAGAAGGGTTTGAAGCCTGCTGGCGGCGGAGTGTCATACCGGTCGCCGCTCTCGTAAGGCCTGTGATTGCTGGCGGAACGGGTGGGGTCCTGCTTCAGGGCCTCCATAAGAGCGGGGTCGAAACCGCCCTGGGCGATGGCAGCTGTGCCGCAGAGCAGCAGGGCTGTGCATATTGAGAGGAATCGTTTCATCTTGTATCAATTGTCGGCACCAACCTCGTCCTTTAGCTTGCGCAGAAGGTCGAAGGCCTGGAGCGGAGTCATATTGTCGAGGTCGGCGGCCTCGAGCTGCTCTTTGAGCGAGCTCAGGGTTGGGTCGTCGAGCTGGAAGAAGGACAGCTGCACGCTGCCGTCATCGTGGGTGTCGCGGCTCAGGGCCTCGGCATTCTTCTCGCGGCGTTCAAGATCACGGAGGGTGCGCTCGGCCGAGTGTATAACCTCCTGGGGCATTCCGGCGAGTCGCGCCACATGTATACCGAAACTGTGGGCCACACCTCCCCTCTCGAGCTTGTGGAGGAAAATCACGTCACGGCCTTCTTCCTTGACTGCTATGTGCCAGTCGTGCACACGTGCAAAGTGGTTTTCGAGGTCGTTAAGCTCGTGATAGTGAGTGGCAAAGAGGGTTTTGGCCCCGTGCCCGCGCTCGTGTACGTACTCTATCAGGGCCCGGGCGATGGACATGCCGTCGTAGGTGGAGGTACCGCGGCCTATCTCGTCCATGAGCACCAGTGAGCGTTCGGAAAGATTGTGCATGATCATGGCCGTTTCCAGCATCTCTACCATGAAGGTGGACTCGCCGCGGGAGATATTGTCGGTGGCGCCCACGCGGGTGAATATCTTGTCGAAAACACCGATGCGTGCGGCTGCGGCAGGCACCCACGAGCCAGCCTGGGCCATGAGTACAATAAGGGCCGTCTGCCGCAGGAGCGCGGACTTTCCGGACATGTTGGGGCCGGTGAGAACCATTATCTGCTCTTTACGGCTGTCCATGGAAATGTCATTGGGGACATACTCCGCGCCCGGGCCCATCATGGTTTCGATGACAGGGTGGCGTCCCGCCTTGATGTCGAACGAGAGGGACTTATCCATCACCGGGCGGCAGTAATTCCTGTCGATGGCCTGGATGGCGTAGCCCTGCAGTACGTCCAGGGTGGCAACGATGCGGCTGTTGGCCTGTATATCCTTGATACGTTTCTGGATATCGGCCACCAGGGCTGCGTATAGGGAGGATTCAAGGGTGTAGATGGAATCCTCGGCGGTGAGTATGCGATGCTCGTATTCCTTGAGCTCTTCGGTTATGTAACGTTCGGCGGATACCAGGGTCTGCTTGCGTATCCACTCGGGAGGAACCTGGTCGCGGAACGAATTGCGGACCTCGATATAATAGCCGAATACGTTGTTGTAGCCTATCTTCAGGGAACTGATGCCGGTGCGCTCTATCTCCCTCTGCTGCATCTGCAGGAGGTAGTCCTTGCCACCGCGTGAAATGGAACGGAGCTCGTCCAGTTCCTTGCTTACGCCGGGAGCTATGACATCGCCCTTGCCTATCTGGATGGCGGGATTTTCGGCCATGGTGGAGCTGATGCGCTCCAGCAGAGGGTCGGTGTTGCGCATGCCTTTGAAAAGCTTGTCAAGAGCGGCTATGCCGGTGCCTTCGCAGAGGGTGCGTACGGGGGTCATCTGCCGCAGCGAGCGGGCCAGCTGCATCATCTCCCGCGGGTTTATTTTGCCGGTGGCCGCGCGGGCCGTTATGCGGTCGAGATCCCCTACATCTGAAATTCGGGAGCGGATTTCCTGGAGGGCCTCCTCGTTGTCGTAGAAGAACTGGACTATATCGTAGCGGGCCTCCAGTGCCTGTATATCCATGATGGGCAGCGAGAGCCATTCCCGAAGAAGGCGGGAGCCCATAGGGGAAGAGCAACGGTCAAGGACGTCCACGAGGCTGGTGCCCTCGGAGCCGGCATTGCTCTGGAAAATCTCGAGATTGCGGATGGTGAAGCGGTCCATCCAGACGAAGGCGCCCTCGTCGATGCGGCTTATGCTGCAGATGTTCTTAAGGCCCGTGTGATGTGTCTGCTCGAGGTAGAATACCAGGGCGCCGGCGCTGCAGACGGCCAGGGGATAGCGGTCGACGGCGAAGCCTTTCAGGCTGGGGGTGCCCAGCTGGCGGGTAAGCTTTTCGGTGGCGGCGTCCAGCACGAAGGCCCATTCATCCAGGGCTGTTATGTAGAAGTCAGGGTACTTTTCCCTGGCTGCACGGTATATTTCGCGCTGGACTATCAGTTCCTTGGGGCGGAAGCTGTAGAGCAGGGTGGAGATGTAATCAGCACTGCCCTGAGCCACTTTGAAAGTACCGGTTGATGCGTCCAGGAAGGCGGCACCGCACTCGGGGCCGTCGAAGGTGAGGCCGGCAAGCCAGTTGTGCTCGCGGCTTTCAAGCATGGTCTCACCAAAGGCGACGCCGGGGGTGAGAATCTCGGTGACGCCGCGCTTGACCAGCTTGTTCTGGGCAAGCTTCGGGTCCTCCAACTGGTCGCAGATAGCTACCTTGAAGCCGGCGCGAACCAGTTTCGGGAGGTAAGTATCCAGGGCATGGTGAGGGAAGCCGGCCATCTGGGTGTCGCCCTTTTCGCCGTTGGAGCGGCGTGTAAGCACCATTCCCAGAACTTTGCTCAGGGTTACGGCATCGTCGGAATAACATTCATAGAAGTCCCCCACGCGGTAGAGGAGCAGGGCCTCGGGGTACTGGGCCTTGGTGGCGAAGTACTGCTTGAGAAGCGGGGTATCTTCCAGGGTTTTTGCCATTTTCGTGTTCGTTGGTATAGTTTTCAAATATACTGTTTTTTGGTGAAAATGGCAAACTGTGCCGGGGTGGTCTTTGGTGGGGCGGGCGGGGAGCAAAAAGGCCGTTCAGGAAGAGTATGCTCAGAAGCTTGAAAGGATGTTGGAGATTTCCTGATACTGCAGTCCGACAACTCTGCTAAGTTGATGTATATCAGCACTTAAACGGCGATTCAACTGTCTTATGAGCTCTGCCTTCTCGGGAGCCGGGAGCTCTTCTGGGCATGACTTATGAAATAGCGTTCTGCATAAATCTTTGGCTGCAGACAGGACAACAGAATCTTGAAATGAGGGCGCCGTCGACTCTGCAACGAGTTTTGCTTTTGAGGAGTTCAGGAGGAAATAACGCATACGCGGTGGCGTTCTGAAAAGGTTTTCGACGTATTCAATATTCACATAAGACTCAGGAAGCACATAGCCGTCATCGCTCAGGAGCCAATTCTGCGGTAACGTCACATGTGTTTTCAGCAGTCTGCGCTGGGCGCGGAGCGACATGTCACCCAGCTGTTGCCATTTCGGACGGAAGTCATTGAAAAAGCAGCTGCCGGTTCCCCAGCGATATCCGCTGGCATCAAGGCATATTCTGGCCGCGACACTATTCATCTGAACATAGGCTATAGCTCGTTCAGGGGCCTCGTCCGTCAAGAGTATCTCCCTGATATCCACTTTATTGCGTCTCATGAAACGCGAGGTGTCATATTTTCGGCAATAGTAGGTCCCATACAGTTGTTTGAAAAGTCTGATGAAACATTGGGCGTCTTGGCAAGTTCCCAGAATCAGAAAATGGACATGATTGGACATAAGTATGAAAGCCACAATCATGACTTTTGTTCTAAACGCCGTTACGGCAACATAATTCATTCCGGCCTTGTAATCGGCCGTTTCCCTGAACCACACCTTCCGTTCCATGTGGTCGGTAGTAATCAAATAAAGTCTCATAAGTTCAATGTTTAAAAGGTTTTAAAGGGCTTGGCGCGTACGGTCCATGACAGTCGAGGCGCCGGTGAACTCTGTCCGGGGACTACGGCCTTCGGCCTATCCCTCCCACCGCCATGCGGCGGGCCCCTCCCACTCACGGCTGCGTGGGCGCAGACGGTCCCCGGACAGAGTTCACCGGCGCCTCGACCTTAACCCTTGGCACGTGCCGGGGTGGTGGGTGGACGGGCGTCCCGGACGCATAATACGGCCTTTTTGCACCCCGCCCGCCCCTCAATAGACCACCCCGGCACGCCGCAGGCAAAGGCCGGCAGCGGAATTTGCTGATTCTTTAGCCGGGCGGCTCCGGCCGGGCTGGTTCCGAAGCAACTAAATCTGCATATATCAGTTGCGGTCCAGGCGCTTCCAAAGGCGCCACATAAGGGCACCCCAGCCCAGGAACAGCAGAAGGTACACCCAGAAAGGAAGTTTTGCTGTGTAGGTATCCCAGTCCAGGGTCTTCTGGTAATCCGGGATGTCGGCGTAATAGTAAGCCCCGGCACCGAAGTCCAGGTCGGGGTTGAGACCCAGGCCGCCAAGCATAATGTACACCGCAGCCGCCAGTGCCAGGGCCCCGACCACGAGCGCAGCGATGCTGCCGGCAGACCAGTGCCGTCCGGCAGAAGAAAGTTCTGCCCGACCTTTCATCAGTCAAGCGTGGGAATGGGGAATACGGCTCCGGAGAGCAGGAACCACACCATCGCGAAGGTCAGGACAATGTTGAAGGTCTGGCCAACGATGTAGAGCCACAGGGGCTTGCCGCCCTTCATCTGGCGGGCAATATCGCGGAAATTGGTATCCAGTCCGATACTGACGAATGCCAGCACGAAGCACCAGTTCTTGTACTGGTCAAGCACGCCGTTGACGGCCTTCACCTGATCGGCGCCGGCCAGGGGAAGAACTATGAACGAGGCCACAAGGGAGGCCACGAAGAAACCTATGATGAACTTGGGGAAGCGTGTCCAGATTTCGCCCGCGCCCACTTTCTGGCCTTCCTTGCGGTTGACGCTGGTAGCGAAGAACAGAGCGACGAAGAAGGCTATAAAGCCTATCAGGATGTTCTGTATCATCTTGACCAGGACTGCGGCCTTTTCGGCCTCGCCGCCGAGCACGGAACCGGCAACGGCAACAGCGCCAGTGCTGTCCACGGTGCCGCCTATGAGCGCACCGCCCATGATGGGAGTCATGCCGCAAGCCTTGATGATGATGGGTTCAAGCACCATCATGAGCACGGTGAATATGATGGAGATGGAGATGGTCATGGTGAGGTCGTCCTTCTTGCAGCCGGAAGCGGCTCCGGAAGCGATGGCGGCCGAAGTACCGCACACGCTGGTGGCGGAAGCCATGGTTATGACCAGTGGCTTGTTGTCGATCTTGAGCACCTTGGTGCCGAACCACCACATGAACAAAATAACGATGGGCGTAACCACCCATGCAATTCCGAGCCCGTAAAGGCCGAACTTGGCAATGTTGGAGAACAGCACCGAAAAGCCCATGATCACGAGGCCCGTCTTGATGTAGAACTCGGTGCGGACGGCGGGTTTGAGCCATTTGGGCGTGCCTATCGTATTGGAAATCAGCATGCCGACGATAAGAGCCCAGAAAGCCCACTCAAGATAGCGGTTGAGCGTGAACTCGGCGCTGATAAGGCGCACAATGACAGAAAGGATGAAAACTCCGATGAAAGCGGGGAGGAATTTGCTGAACTTCTCGCCCGTGAGCTTGGCTCCGACGGCAAACAGCACGCCGAGCACACAGAGCGTCAACAGGCCTTTGAGCCAGAAAGCCCCGGATGCCAGCTGCTCGCCCAAAGGCACGACCTTGGCAGCGGCGGCTCCGGTGAGGTTCTCTCCCCAGGTCCAGGTCTTGAACTTAAGTGCCGAAAAATCAAACGCTCCGGTAAGCACAGCCACCAGCCCTACGGCAATGATAATGAATCCGATCCACACTGCCAGCCAGTCCTCGGTGTGTAACAATTTGCTCTTGCTCATATCTTATTATTATGATGTTAATCTTTCAAAGATACGCATTTTTTTAAAAATCCCTTTACCAAAGGTGCTTCCGTCCAGGTTTTCATCAATAATAAATCGGTAAAAAGGCGTGGGGATAGTATGTTATTCTGGGCGCAGGACGCTCAAAGACAACGGTCAAAACGTCAAATTGAACTTCAAGATCAGCAGGGAGCCGCGCCCTTACCCTGGAGTTGAGAAAAGCATTGGCCGCCTTAACCATATGACGGCGCTTTTCTTCATCTACTTTGGTTTCCGGCGCAACCGAGGCATTGCCGCTGCGAGTTTTTACCTCAACAAAGTGTAAAGTTTTGTCTTTCAGGGATATAATATCAACCTCCAAATGCCCTGCCCGCCAGTTCCGGCTGATAATCCTATGGCCTTCGCCCTCAAGGAACAAGCTTGCCTCTTCCTCTCCCCGGCTCCCTATCTGCTGCTTCCGAGTCTGCATATCTTTTGCATATTAAGGAGTTTTTCTGTTTTGGACGACATTGGCGACTAGTCCGCTTTTCCTGCTATTTCATTATCACTCAACCCGAAAGAATCAGCATTTTCACCTTCTTGCCCTGCACTGTCAGTGGGAAAAAGCTTCATCCTCAGCAAAACGAGCCGGGACACCAGCGCGCGAACACTGCGGCCGAAGTGTGCAGCCATATCTTCGAACGAAACGTCCTGTTTGTACATTTCCACAAACTGCTTTTCTTCCTCTTCCGTCCACAGCTTCGGGCTCGCTGCAGGCTCATAAAGGCCAAGGGATTTCAGCTTGATTCTCAGGCTGTTAGGAGTCCGGCCCAACTGCTCGGACATCGCGGCGAGCGGTACTTTGTCTGCCGCCATCGCCTTAAGTTCCTCCACATCGGCGCCCTGCCATGGTTCGTTAAGTTTCGGGTATCTGGCCTTAAGCCGCTCGAAGGCCTCCTGAGAAAGAAAAAGAGTAGTTCTGTTAGGTTTCATAGTTGTATTTAGTTAATGCCCGCAAGATACACACAACTATCCGTTCGCCCATTTTTTGTAACGCTTATTTTCAAAAACACCCTCTTTCCCTCGATCAATCTCTTTTTTCCAACATCCTGATCGTGCCCCCCAACACCCAACTCTGAATACAAAAGCCATTAATCCGTGGCAGAAGCAGCAATGAAGCCAGGCGGGGGGATGCGCAAGGGGCGGATACACGGCTGTGGCTCCTGCCGAGACCACTCTGCCACACAAGGGCCCGCGGCCATTAAAGCAGATTGCTGATGAAGATAATAATGATGATGGGGGGCACTAACCAGCGGACGAAGAAGTACAGGGGGCGGAAGACTTTGGCACTGAAGCCGAGGGTGCCGCCGTTGGTGAATTCGTCGAAGACGTCAGCACGTTTCATGCGCCAGCCGACGAAGATGGCAAAGGCCAGGGCACCGAGTGTCATGAGTACGTTGGAGCAGACAAAGTCGCAAAGGTCAAACACCGTGAGCCCGAAAATTTTGAACTCCGAGAGCGGGCCGAAGGACAATACGCACGGCACTCCGAGCATCAGGATGGGGACCAGAAAAGCAACGGCGGCCTGCCAGCGCTTGATTCCGAACCTGTGCACAAGGTACTCTATGCACACCTCGAACATCGATATCGATGAAGTGAGCGCCGCAGACAGTATCGCCAGGAAGAAAACCATCGTCATTATCCAGCTCAGAACGGGCGCTTCGATGCCCATCTTGGCAAAGATGAACGGCAGAGTTTCGTAAACCAGAGACGGGCCGGCGGACGGTTCGAATCCGGCAGCAAACACTGCAGGCATGATGGCAAAGCCGGATATGATGGCAAAGAAGGTATCCGAAGCCGCAGTCCACAGACCGCCTTTGAGTATGCTGTCTTCCTTCTTCATGAACGATGAGTACACCAGCACCGCGCCGATTCCCAGCGACATGCTGAAGAAGGCCTGACCAAGGGCGCAGGCCCAGCCGGCGGCATCCATCTTGGAAAAATCGGAGCGGACAAGATATTCCACGCCCGCCGATGCCCCGGGCAGCGACACGGAGTAAATCACCATTGCCACCATCAGGAAGAACAGCAGGGGCGTGGTGATTTTGGTGAATCGCTCGATGCCTTTCTTGATTCCTCCGATTACGATTAAAGCCGTAGCCAGAAGAAAGGTAACATACATTGAAAGCGGCTCGAGGGTGCCAGACGACATCCTTTTGAACAGTATCGAAGCTCCGTCGGGGTCCCCATGTGACAGGCGTCCGCTGAGCGATCGGACCAAGAAATCCAGCGACCATCCACCGACAACGCAGTAAAAAGATACGATGACGAATGCCGCGAATACCGACACTCCGCCCAGCCACTTCCATTTGCTCTTGGGCGCCAGCCGCTCCAGGGAACCGTATACGTCACTGCGCCCGCGCCGGCCTATAACCGCCTCGCACACAAAACAAGGCACGGCCAGGAACAGGCAGCATATTATGTACGCCACGATGAATGCGCCGCCGCCGTGCTCGCCGACCATGTATGGAAAACGCCAGATATTGCCGAGCCCGATTGCGGACCCGGCCACTGCCATTATGAAGGAGAAGGAACTGCCGAACTGCTCCCTTTTGGAAGGTGCCATCTACTAACTAACTGTTAACCTTCCAAATATCGGAAAAAAATTGAAAAAATATTTCTTTTATGAATATTTTAGTATTTATGAAAAAAATTAAATATTTCTTAATGGGATAGAGCCGGTTGAATTAACTCTATTTTAGCCTCACCACCTGTAGCTGCAATAATAACATAAGCGTGCCGCGTTGCCTTGCTGTCATTTGGTGCTGCGGAAAGTTCAAGCGTTTGCCTTACTCTTCCAACATTCCAACGATTATTCCCGGGAAGTATCTGGGCATCGTCCAGCAAAGCAAATGAATAAACATCCATCGCCAAACGTTGTCCACTGATGTCGGTGGCGTTTTTAAAAAAGGCGTTTGCAGTATTTCCCTCGTATTCCAAGGAATAATAAAAGACACCACCTTTTACAGGAAGGGTTATTGTAAACTGATTCGCTTCCACAAATTCTTCATTATCCAATATTTTCAATATTCCGTTCCCCGGCTTCATAACGCCGTCTTTTTGAACACATCCAAACAAAAAGAGTGTAGCGAAAAGTAATATAAGTTTTTTCATATTGCAGGTTTACTTATTATCAATTCTTGTCTATCGTTGGACGAATAGTTCCTCTGCTCATTCGAGCCATTTGTGAAACACAGATAACCATCATAGAAATTACCATTATAATAACCATGCTGGCCCCAATTAATGTGGAACAATGGAGAAGAATAATAATCGGAAGAATAAGAATCATTGAGTTCAAATTGGACTGCTGCACCATTATAAAAAGCCAAGGTATACAATACAAAAATAGTGTGCGTTTGATAATCATAATAACCATCACACACCCAAGCATGTCCGATATTGGTATTAACATTTTTACCTCTGCAATATATTGGTTTCGAATTTTCTAACAAGTTTTTAAAGACGCTCGGGTTATGTGATTGGATAGAACATGTGTATCCATATACTGCTGTAGGAAAATATCAACTCCAGTATTAGTGATACCTTCAATATTGCCCTTCTCAATATTTGCTAAAATTGGCAAGAACTTTTTTGTTGCCGAAACAACTGTACAGCCCTCATTAAAATTAACAACATATAATAACGTTTAGTCTGAAGATTGTCTAAAAGGAATAACGTTCTTGACCCTTTTGACTGTCTTTGTTTCTTTCTTATTATTAAACTGTAAAGCCACTTGAAGAGCATCGTCTTCTGAAAGAGTAATAGATTCTCTCGAAATTCCTAAACTAAAGGCTTGGGAGTCTGCTGAAATAATGTCAGCATTATGCCTTGTACAAAAACATGTTATAAAAGGCAAAAAAATAATAAAAAACTTTTTCATTCGGTTATCGTTTATATGGTCTACCACAATAATACAAAAAAATGTATAAACTACTACTGATGCTAAAAAATTTAGTTTAAGATTTTGAGTGAGCGGATCTTGAACATCCAGCAGTTTCCGTAAATCTTGTAGTCCTTGGTACCGTTCACCGTGGACAAAGATTAATGGTCAAACGATATACAATGAATCCAGTATAAACCCCGTATTTACCTTCTGGCATTTCGAAGAGACGGACGAAAATATGCAAAAACGGCCTTTCTGCTCCCGATTAAAACCCCTGCAACAGGAATCTGAGACAATGGGCGCTGAAAGAAGCTAGTTCTTCTGAATCTTTTCGTACACTACAAATTCGAAGGTAAAGCCGGTTTCGGGGTCGGTGCGGGTGGGTGAAACGCTCACCTTGCGCCATACTGCGGGGTCGATTTGAGGGAAGAATACGTCGGCATCCTCAACCACCGTATGCACATGGGTGATGTAGAGCCTGTCCATCAGCGGCATGGCGGCCCGGTACACCGACGCGCCGCCCATTACGAAGCATTTGTCGCACCCGGCGGCCTGCGCCTCGTCGAAGGCCTCATCGAATGAATACACGCAGCACGCCTCCGGTATGGGCTCCCCGCCAAGGTTCAGCACTATGTTCTTGCGGCCTTTGAGGGGCCGGAAAGGCAGCGAGAAATAGGTGGTGCGGCCCATTATGACAGGATACCCCGAAGTAACTTCCTTGAAGTACTTCAGGTCTTCGGAAATGTGCCACGGCAGCTGGCCCTTTACTCCGATTCCGTTATTGTCGGCAATAGCGACGATCAGGCATTTAAGCATCTTTGAATATGGTTTTTTGGTCTCGGCGGCATGGGAAACACTCTTCCCGTGCCTAATAATATACTTCATACAGCGACCGGGGCTTTGATGGCAGGCCAGGGATCGTAGCCCTCGAGGGTGAAATCTTCGTAACGGAAATCGAAGAGACTCTTGACGGCCGGGTTGAGTTTCATGACCGGCAGCGGCCTGGGCTCGCGTGAGAGCTGCTCAGCCACCTGGTCGAAGTGGTTGAGATATATGTGGGTATCGCCCGTGGTGTGGATAAACTCTCCGGGCTGCAGGCCACATACTTGGGCAAGCATCATGGTGAGCAGGGCGTAAGAGGCGATGTTGAATGGCACGCCAAGGAAGGTGTCGGCGCTGCGCTGGTACAGCTGGCAGCTGAGCTTGCCCTCAGCCACATAGAACTGGAAAAGGCAATGGCAGGGCGGCAGGGCCATCTTGTCGATATCGCCAGGATTCCAGGCACATACAAGCATGCGGCGGGAGTCGGGATTGTTCTTGATAAGGTCGATAACCTGCGACAGCTGGTCGATGCTGCGCCCGTCGGCCGCCTCCCAGCTGCGCCACTGGTGGCCATAGACGGGCCCCAGGTCGCCGTTTTCGTCGGCCCACTCGTCCCAGATGGTGACTTTGTTGTCGTGCAGGTAGCCTATGTTGGTGTCGCCGGCTATGAACCACAGCAGTTCGTGGATGATGGAACGAAGGTGCACTTTTTTGGTTGTGAGCAGGGGGAAGCCCTCGGAGAGGTCGAAGCGCATCTGGTAGCCGAACACGCTCTGGGTGCCGACTCCAGTGCGGTCCTGCTTGATTACTCCATGCTCGCGGATATGCCGCAGAAGGTCGAGATACTGTTTCATATTTTATCAAAGAAGGCCAGCACCCTTTCGGTGGGAGCGTCCTTCATAATTACACGTTTCTGGCCGTCCAGCAGGTACAGCGACGGAATCGCCCTAATATCGTACTGGCCGCTGTCCCGCAGGGAGAATGTATAGTCGTAGCCGTTTACCCAGCACGACGGATAATTAATGGAGTAGTCCCGCCACTTGTCAACTTCCTCGTCGATGTACACATTAACGATGGCCAGCTTGCCGGCAGATATCTTGGACTCGATATAGCCTCGGGACATGACCGCCTGGATTATACCCTTGCAGGATTCGCAGCCGGGGTTGCTGAAAAAGAGCATGGTGTAGTCGGCATTGATGGCATACAGGCTGCCCTTGTGCCCTTGCACGTCCTTGAAGCGGATGTCGGGGACTTTGCTGCCGAAGGGGTTGGTCCGGCACATCTGGATCTCGTGGCGGTAGGCATTGCGCATGTCGCTGCGGGTATACGGGCTCGACTCCATTGCCTCGACGAACGGGAGATAGAGGTCCTCGTCGCGGAGGGGGGAATTGGGGTCGTACAGATAACGGGACACCATCTCGGTAAGGCGGAGGTAGGTATTGGCGGATGTATCCTTCTTCTGTACCGCCTCCAGTTTGTCGAAGAGACGGCTCACGCTCTTGCGGGCACGGATTAGGGGGGCCTTATCGTCCGGAGTGGCGGCGGCCTTGACGTTGGAAAGGACTTGTATATAGTTGGCAAGGGCCTGCTCGACGTCCTCGTCGAACACTCCAAGTATGCTTACAGGGGTCGTGGCTCCCTTGCCTGCAAGGAACGCATCCCAGTAATGTTCAAGCACATAGTCGGTTCTGGAGTCGGAATCGTCGGCGTAGACGCTGGGAATGGACACGGTGGGGAAAGAGTGGCTGGCTGCGGGCTCGGGCGCTTCGGTGGCGGGAGTCCCCGGCCGGGTCGAACTGCCGGGCCTGCTTGAGCCGGGATCACCGGAACCACCGCCCCGCGGCCCGCAGGCCAGGGCAATGCCCAGCAGACAAAGACTCAACAGAAGACTTCTTTTCATATCCGTTCAAAGTTAGGAAAAAATCAGAAACTTACACTGAAAACGGCGTCGACAAAATGCGGACTCTTCTCTTCCGGCACGCCCAGATTGTAATAATAACTAACGCCCACGCGGGTATCCTCGGGGATCCATAGAAGATTGCCCAGAACGGCACAAAGATCAAGCCCCACGCTTCCTATAGTCCGTTTCCAGTCACCATCCCTGAAATGGGATACATCCCCGTGAAGGGTGCATTCAAAGTTCCTTAAATAAGCCACCGGCGACAGCCAGGAGCAGTCGACAGGAGCAAAGGGGAAGGCATAATCGAGCGAAAGACGGCTCTGGAGCCTGCAGCTTGACATGCGGGTGGCCAAGTCGGTGTAGTTGCCCATACCCCGGGGCATGACCACGGCATAGCGCTCGCTGAACATGCCGTCGGACACGGGAGTCTGGGCTATGGCGCTTATGCGCATTCCGTGAGTGTCAAGAATTCCGGGCAGATAGAAATATCCGTACACATAAGCGTTGGACGACAATATGTTCTGCGCCCACGGGCGGCCGCTCCATCCGGCCTCGAGTCCGCCGCCGAAAGCGGGATATATGCGTGACGAGGGAATGGACAGCACGGAATAGGCCCGGGCACTTACCGACAAACGGTTCATTGGTGCAAAGCCTCCGTGCGTGATCAGGCTGTTTGACATCGCCCAGCGCAGCTGCGGCACCACTCCCCTGCGCCAGCCTCCAGACGAGAACTGCAGGGGAATATAAGCCGTAAGAGAAGCGTTGAACGAGGGCTGAAGCGTCATCTCCTCTTTTGTGAGCATAATGCTCCGGATAAAGTCGGAGTACTCGGTTGAGATGAAGTAAAGATTTGGTGCTGCGTTACTTACGCTCAAGTCAGCCTCGATTACCGGGAACAATCCGGTGTAGGTAAAGCGCATCTCGCCCGTGTGGGTCCAGCGCTCTTTGCCGGGTCTGGCCCCGTATGCCAACACTCCCGTCATGGTGCCCAGATGATTCTGGTAGAAAGCCGTAGCCCCAAGGCCCGCAGTGCTTGTAAGCGAACTGAAACTCAGGTCCTCGATGGCGTCGTAATTGATGTAGAGCGGCACCCAGGAATGAAAGCGGAACAGATGCCCAAGACGGCTGTAAGGGGCACTGACGAGCAAGGAATCAGAGATTGGCGGAACCTCGGTATATCCTAAATCCCCGGCAAATTCGTAATTGTGGAGACTGCCGAAATCGGCTTGCGCCGGGGCAGGCAGGGAGCCGGCCTGCGTCAGCATCACATTGCGTCCTCCGGTAGAAAGTTCCGAAAAAAACAGACTTCCGTCAGGGGCGAAACTGTAGGATGTTCCGCCTTGCGGCGAAGATGTCATCCGCTGCACCTGGCCGGTGGCAGTGTCAAGCGCGTAAAGCTCGTCTACTCCGCTAAGGTCAGCGGTAAAATACAACTTCCCCGCTTGCCTGAACAGATCCTTGACGGTCACCGGGCCGCAGTTCAGGATGCGTTCGAAGCGTCCGTCGCAGAGCTTGTAAATCCCCTGGCCGTCTTTGGTTATCGCACTGATATACAGATCATTGCCTATCCATTCGCTCTCCACCACCTGCATGCCGTCGGGTGCTTTGTAACTGGCGGCGACAGAGCCGTCCCGGGCGTTTACCGTAACCAGCAGGGATCCGCCCTGCCAGGGATATTCGCTTACCGATACAAGCTCTCCGTCGGGACTCGGCGACGGGTTATACCATCTTTTCCCCGTGCTGAGGCGATGATGGCGGCCGTCCGCCCCGGCGTACCAGATATCGGAATAAGCTTTAAGGTCGTAGCGCACATGGGGCACGTGCTCGCTCCAATAGAGGCGGCCGAGATTCTGGTCCGGCTTAAGGGAAGAGGTGTTGGACGAGAAGGAGGAAAGGGCCTTCACCCGTCCGCTGCTGTCAATGCGCACCAGTTGTGCCGACCTTGTCGAGCCTTGTCTTATGCTGTACAAACTGCCGTCCAGAAAACAGCTGCCGCTGAAGCCTGTGAAATGCCGCCCGGACGAGGTCAGAGGGCGGGATTCCATAAACGGAGCACGGGCTGTACGGTCGCGGTTCCAGCGCTGGGAAAGCGTGTCCGTAATTACAGCAAAGGCGCCGTTCAGGCTTTTGCCCGACACGTCCTTTATCGTACGCTGCATATTGAACAGCGGCAGGGGCCACTTGCGGCGGAACAGGTTGGCATAGAAGCGCGCGGTAAAGTCTGGCACGCCGTAAACACTTCGCATGCCGGCATTTGCAATATAGCCAACCGTGTAGTAATTAGGGGTATAATGCAGCAGCGAGCCGTATCTCCAACGCCAGAAATTGCGGGTGTCGCCCTCGGCGAACGCCACCCTGTAGTACTCCAGGAACTCGGCGTTGCGGCCACGGCCGGCGGGGCCGAGTTCGGTTTCGGCGGCCACGGCGTCTCCTTCAAAGAAAGACGGGCCGGCGTAAAGAGCCGACAGCGCGCCGGCGGTAAGCTCGCCCAGCAGCCATTCGGCCACGCGGTACGGCCTGGCGTGCACGTACTGCATCTGCGAGATATGGCGCGACTCATGAGATATCAGATGATCCTCCCAGGGCTGAGCCAGAGGAGCGTAAGCCGGCGGTGTGGTCAGCAGTTCGACACGCCTCGGCGTCCAGGCAACCATGCCGTTGGAGTGGGCGGTCCAGGGGTGGAGCACCACGGGCATGGGCTTGCGGTACAACTGGTTAGGCTTATATCCGGCAGTTACGCTTACCGGATATTTGACGGCCTCCAGAGTTTTGGCATAAACCTGCGCCAGAGAGTCGAGGCCGGAAGGGTATATGACGTCGTAATCTTGGGTTACAATGTGACGCCATGAATTGCCCGCCGGCTCGCTGCCCAGCGAATAAAACTGGGCGGCGGCCGGCAGGGCCAGCATGAGGCCAAGCGCAAAACTGACTATGCGCCGGAGCATACTGTCTAGAGTTTACGGGCGCCGTCGGAGATGACCACGTCGTAAACTTTGAGGTCGTGACCGAATTCCTCGCGGAACTTGGCCGAGGCTGCCGCTACAAACTGGTCGTAAAGCTCGTCCTTTACAAGGTTGATGGTGCAGCCGCCGAAGCCGCCGCCCATGACGCGGGAGCCGGTGACATCCATCTTGCGGGCCAGCCGGGCAAGGAAATCGAGCTCGGGACAGCTGACTTCGTACAGGCGGCTCAGGCCGAAGTGCGTCTGATACATAAGCTCGCCAACGGTTTCGTAATCTCCCCTTTCGAGGGCGTCGCATACGTCAAGCACCCGCTGGACCTCACCTATCACGTATTCGGCGCGGATGAAGTCCTCCTCGGTAATCTTGCCCCTCACCTCGTCGAGCCATACGCGCTTGCTGTCGGACAGGAAGTCCACCTCGGGGTGGTTCTGCTTGATGGCGGCGGCGGCGCGCTCGCATGACTCGCGCCTTTTGTTGTAGGCACTGTCGGCGAGCATGTGCTTTACGCAGGTGTCAAGCAGGACGAGCTTATAACCCACGGGATTGAAGGGGAAATACTGATACTCCAAAGTTTTGCAGTTCAGGCGGATAAGCTGGCCCGCCTTGCCAAAGCAGGAGGCAAACTGGTCCATGATTCCGCACTTTACGCCGCAATAGTTGTGCTCGGTGCTCTGACCGATGCGGGCCAGGGTGAAGAGGTCAAGGCCATTGTCCATCAGGTCGTTGATGGCATAGGCGAAGCAGCTTTCCAGGGCGGCGGAAGAGCTGAGGCCGGCTCCAAGGGGCACGTCGCCGGCAAAGACGGCATCGAATCCGGCCACCTTGCCGCCGCGCTTGGCGGTTTCGCGGCACACGCCGTAGATGTAGCGGGGCCAGTGCTGGCCGGGCAGGATATCCTCGTCAAGGGAGAACTCGGCATATTCGTCACGGTCGATGGCGAAGAGCCTTACCTTGGATGTGCCGTTGAGTTTAATTTCCGTCATTATGCCTTTGTCGATGGCGCCTGGGAATACATAGCCGCCGTTGTAGTCGGTATGCTCGCCTATAAGGTTGATACGGCCTGCTGAGGCATAGAATACGCCACCCTCGCCAAACAAGTCGGTGAATTTGCTGTGGATAATGTCCTTCATGTTGATTATCAGTTTTATACGTTAAATAAGAAATGCATGATATCGCCATCCTGGACTACGTAGTCCTTGCCTTCGATGCCCATTTTGCCTGCAGCGCGTACGGCGGCCTCGGTCTTGTAGTTCACGAAATCGTCGTACTTTATGACCTCGGCGCGGATGAAGCCCTTTTCAAAGTCGGTGTGGATTACGCCGGCGGCCTTGGGGGCTTTATCTCCGGCGTGGATGGTCCAGGCGCGGCACTCATCGGCGCCGGCGGTGAAGAAGGTCCTGAGACCCAGAAGTTTGTATGCTCCCTGCACCAGCCTCACGACTCCGGACTCCTCCAGGCCCATTTCTTCCAGGAACATCCGGCGGTCCTCGTAATCGTCCATTTCGGCTATTTCGGATTCGGTGCGGGCGGAGATTATGAGGATGCCGGCATTCTCGTCCTTGACAGCCTCGCGTACGGCGTCTACATAGGCGTTGCCGTTCACGGCCGAGGCGTCATCAACGTTGCACACGTACAGCACGGGCTTGTTGGTGAGGAGAAAGAGGTCGTGGGAGAGCTGGGCCTCCTCGTCGTTCAAGAGGGGGACGCTGCGGCAGGAACGGCCTTGCTCGAGGGCGGCTTTGTAGCGGGTCAGGAGATCGGCCAGCTTGCGGGACTCTTTGTCGCCGGCCTGGGCGGCCTTTACGCACTTGGAAAGGCGGGACTCGACGGTTTCGAGATCCTTGATCTGGAGTTCGGTATCTACTACTTCCTTGTCGCGCACAGGGTCGACCGAACCGTCGACATGGACTACGTTTCCGTCGTCGAAGCAGCGCAGGACGTGAAGTATGGCGTCGCACTCGCGGATGTTGGCAAGAAATTGATTACCAAGGCCTTCTCCTCGGCTTGCGCCCTTTACAAGGCCCGCAATATCGACTATGTCGACCGTGGCGGGGATGGTGCGCTGGGGGTGGCATATTTCCGTCAGTACTTCAAGGCGCCTGTCGGGTACGTTGGTGGAGCCCAGGTTGGGCTCGATGGTGCAGAAGGGGAAGTTTGCGCTCTGGGCTTTGCCGCTGCTCACGCAGTTGAAAAGCGTGGATTTTCCCACGTTCGGAAGGCCCACTATTCCACATTTAAGAGACATCTTTTACTATTTTTCGCTAAGGTAGCAATAATTGGTGGGTGTTGCAAATCCAAGCACTTGCATTTCAGTTGCAATAGTTTTATTTTTGTCGCTAAGATATTCTGGTCTGCAGACCGTCTGCGCCCACGCAGCCGTGAGTGGGAGGGGCCCATTGCTTGCAATGGGAGGGATAGGCCGAAGGCCGTAGTCTGCAGACCAGAATATCTTAGCAACAAAATTTAAACGATATGAAAAGCTTTCTGTATCTTTTGATGCCGCTGCTGGCGGCAGTTTCAGGACCGCGGGACAGTCTTCTTGTGGTGAGTTGGAACGTCGAGAATTTTCTGGATTACCGTAATGACACGACCGGCCGGCACACTGCCGGGCGCTTTTATTCCAAGTGTAACGGGATTGCCAAAACCCTGTTGCTGATATCAGAGCAGGAGGGGCGCGTGCCGGATGCCGTGGCATTGATGGAAGTGGGAGACCGCTTCGTGCTGGAGCGGCTGTTGCAGTTTACTCCTCTTCGTAAGCTGAACTACTCCATCGTTCATTATGAATCGCCGGACCACCGCGGAATCGACTGCGCCCTACTGTATCGCCGAAGTTCCCTGAAGCTGCTCAAGTCCTCACCTAAACACCTCAACGACAGCAGCGGAGCACTTATGCGCACCCGCGACATCTTGCTTGCTGAATTCGACTCTCTGGCCATTCTCGTCAACCATCATCCGTCCAAAGTAGGATCGGATTCGGACGGCAGGAGGAATATTGCCATGCGCAGAATGACGGCGGTGATGGACTCGCTGGCGGCGACCGGAACATGCCGAATCCTGTCCGTGGGCGATTTCAACGATGATGTGTGGGGAGTACGCGGCGCCCAGGGAACCATCAAGTACAACGGCGCGTGGGAGAAGATTGACGGTTATTTTGCCGCCGGTCCGATGGAAATACAAGAAACGGTTTTCGCGGCCCCGTGCCTGACAGAGCCGGACAGGTCATTCGGCGGCACCAAACCCCGCCGGGCCTTCTCCGGCCCCCGCTGGCTCGGCGGCATCAGCGACCACTACCCCGTCGTGCTCAGGGTCATATACTGAAAAAGGGCTGAACCAAAGCGGCCCAACCCTTTCAGGTGTTTGCTATATGCGACTGCTAGAAGAAGCGGGCGCGGTTGTCTTTGACCTCGTCATACTCCATCATGACGGGAACGATCATCTGGGCGGAGTACTGTACTTTCTGCTGCTCGTTGTTCCTGGCGTCCTCCTCAGTGAAGAACGAACCGGTCTGACGGTCGCTCACCTTGAACACGTACACAGTAGCCCTTCCGGCCACGGGGCCGCAAATCTGGCCCTCGGGAGCCGCGGCGACGGCACCAACCAGAGCGGGCTCGACAGAAGGCATGCCTGTGCCGCCGAAAGCCACGTCGGTGGCATTGTTGACGGTGCCGTTGCAGGCCTCGGCAATCTGCTCAAGGGTCTCGAGTCCGGCCATCTTGTCGGCAACCTCCTTGACGGTAAGGTCGACGAGCTTGCGGTTGCGAAGAATCTCGTGGATACCGGGAGCAACATCCTTGACATTGCGGTAACCCTCCTCGCGGGCGGCCTTGACGGCAACCACGAAGAAGTAGTTGTTGTTGACAGTGATAATGTTGGAAGCCTTGCCGGGCTTGTTGTCATATACCCAGCGGGTGATTTCCTTGGCCTGGCTGATAGAACCGTAGTTGGCGGTGGCCTCGGTAACGTTGTTCATGGGGTGAGAGTAAACTCCGGTGGAGTCCACTGCCCTCTTGTAACCGTCATAGGTGCCGCCGGCGATGGTAGCGAAGCGGTTGGCCTTGGCGTAGAACTCGTTGAAGGTCTCCTGGCTGGGCAGGGCGGTCTTCTCGAGCACTGCAACCTGCTTTTTGGCAACGGGCTTGGTGCGCTTGGTAACCATCACTACGTGGGAACCGTACTGGGTGTTGAGCACGAAGGGCTTGTTGAGGTCGGCTGTGACAACGCCCTCGAAGCCGGGGATGGTGTAGGTCTGGGTGAACCAGCCCAGGGAACCCATCTCGCCGCCGTCGGCGGAATTCTTGTCAACGGAGTACAGGGCTGCAAGGTTGGCGAAATTGCCGCCCTTGGCCACAACGCCGCAAAGGCTGTCGGCCTTGCTCTTGGCGTCGGCACCCTGAAGCAGGATGTGCTTGACATATACGGAGTCGGGGACCATGGCGGAGCCGATGGTCTTTACTGCACGGAACACCTCTCCGCTCTTGAAAACGGGAGATACGCCGTCGGAGCCGCCGAAAACGAAGTCGGCGATGTCGGACGAGAGGTTGTTGGCCAGCTCGTTACGGCTGTACCAGTACTCGGAATAAGCAGCCTCGGAATTCCTGAGAAGGAAGGCCTTCATGTTGGCAGTGGAGCCAAACTCGGCCAGGCGGGATTCGATATCGTCGTTGGTGGCCTCGATGTCCGATGCAGAGGGAGTTACCTCATACACCACGTACTCGATGTCACGGCCGGCGGTCTGCTTGTATTCCTCTTTGTGGAGCTTGTAGTAAGCGTTGATTTCAGCGCTGGACACCTTGATGGTGGTGTCGGCATAGTTGAGGGGAACGGACACATAATCCACGGTTGCGGTGGTGTTGGCCTCGGCTACAGCCTTGTCGGCGAAAACCTTGGGCAACACGTTGGCGTTGGTGAAAAGAGCGCCGTACTTGTCGTAGTACTTCTGGGTGAGGACGGTATTCTGGAGATAGTTCCAGAACAGTTTGCCGCGGCCGGTCTCATCAAGGCCGGAGTTCACTTCCTGAACGAAGTTGCGGAGGGCGTCGGGGGAATAGGCGCCGGTTTCAGGATCCTGGAAAGCGGGATTCTGGGCCAGCACGGGAGAGATGTTGTTGCCGGTGGTAAGATCCACGACCTCATCCTCGCCTACGCGCACACCGGCGTTCCTGGCGTTCTTTACAAGCATGTACCTGTCAAGAAAATCCTGCCATGCGGCGTTGCGGATCTGGGTCTGGGTCTGCTCGTTCTGGACGGAAGAACCGGATGCTATCTGATGGATTGTGGTGAATTTGTCCACATTCTCCTGGAAATCGGTGTAAGAAACACGCTTGCCCGCTATCTGGCCGACGTCATACTTGGAAGACATTGACTGAAGGGCAGAGCCCAGGGTATTGGGATCAATGATAAACGAGAGTAGGGCCAGGGCGATGATAATTGAAATAGCCAGGCCAAATTTTACGCGAATTTTTTGAAGAACCGCCATTGTTATTTATTATTTTAGTATTCTAAATGAGCCGCGAAATTACAAATTTTTTGGGAAAGCACCAATAAAATTCACAGAATCAATCACAACAAGGGTGGAATCCTGCACTGTTACGCCGTAACCGTTGAAGGTTTTGTGCAGGATGGCATTGCGGGCATGGTCATCGGAACGCATGCCGTAACCCTGCAGAAAACCATCGGGAGAATACATTTTGACATAACAGTCGGTCCAGATTTCCTTGTGTACCTGGTCCCAGTAGATGGTGTCGGTTTCCATCGTTTCCCGCTTTATAACATTGTGTATAAGCACGTTGCCGAATGCCGACCAGATATCGTCCTGAAGCCCTTTCTTGTCTACCCGGTGGCTGGCCTTGTCGGAGAATACAAGGCTCTCCAGAAGGCCTTCTTCGGTATAGGAATACACCGACAGGCCCTGGGGGAACAGGTCAAGCTTGACGGTATCGTTTTCGTAGGTCTCCATCAGGGGCGCCTCGATGCGCATCTCCACCTTACCGTTTTGCGTCTGCACGGAGAACATGTCGGTGAGCGTCTGAACGGGGGTGGTGCTAAGGTCCAGCATATCGGCCTGGGCCAGTTTGCTCTTGCAGGAAACGACAATACTGGCAAGCGTAAGAACGCCTGCCAGCATCAGTGTAATATCGGACTTTCGGCCCAAGACTATTTGACGGTACGAACCGTGGTGGTGGCCCTCATTCCGCCGCAGACGACGGTGTATGACTGGCCGTTGGTCACATCGTACATGAACGCCTCGGCTGCCTGAGGGAAGTAGCGGCTGTACTGGCCGATGTAACGGTTAGCCTCCGCCTCGAGGGAAGGATCGGCCGCCTTGGCCCTGCTCATGTAGTCGCAAGCTACCCAGTAAGGAGCCCTGCGGGCGATTTCGTCACCACCGCAACTGGTTGAGCCCCAGATTGTTCCTATGAGCAAGTACGCCTTGCCGGCCAGGCTCTGGTCCATGGAAGGAACCTTGCTTGCCGCCTCGAAGGCAGATGAGGAACGGCCGTTCTTGAAGGAGTACACTGCAAGTTCATAGAGGTAGCCGGCGTCGGTCTTGACGTCAGACTCGTCCTTGTCGATGGCCTCCTGCAGATACTTGACTGCGTTGGACACGTTGCCGCGGGCGGCGTGGAGTTTATACAGATAGTATGCTGCATCGGCCGAAGGCTCGAGGGTGTACATGGTGGTAACGGCATTGAGGAAGAGCTCGTTGTCGTTGCAGTCCTCGGCAAGGCTGAGCATCTTGACGATGCTGGTTGCGAGCTGCAGGTCGTTGGGATTGGCCTCGTAGCGGGGTCCGAACAGGGCGAGCAGGTCTTCGCAGCTGGCGACCTTGCTGGAGATGAAGAGGTTCTCTATGTTGGTGCGGAAATCACCTATCTGAGCCTTTTCAACATCGCTCGAAGGCTCGATGGTGTCGAGCATGGCAAGGTTCCTCTGGTAGATGTTGAGCACCGCTTCGGTTTCAAGCCCGCCGTTGCCGTACAAGTCGACAGCCGCCTTGAAGTCGTTGAACAGAACCGATGCCTTGGTCTGGTTGCCAAGGGCCTCAATGACGCCCTCGTAGATGTCGTAGACTCTCTTAGGGTCGTTCTTGATGTACTTGGCAGCATAGGTGGCCTTGTTGTTGAGCGCGGTGGCCGCATACTTGGGGAAGTACTGCGCCCTCTGGTCCTGCAGGGTCAGAAGGGTATCCACAAGACCCTCCACCATGATGGTGTTCTTGCTGTTCTTGGAGATAACCCTCGAAATGAGGTCGGAACCCTGGATGAGAAGGTTCTGGCTGCTGGAAGGAGGACATATCTTGTACGCCTGGCGCCAGTTGGGCGTGGCATCTTCGTAGTTCTTCTGCTTGTAATACTCAGTGTAATACGAAAGGTACTTGACGCACTCGTCGGCGTTGGGGCCGTACTTGCTCATGTCCTGCTGTGCAAAAACTTTTGCACCGGATAAGATCATTGTCAGGCTTACTGCCGCTAAAAATACTTTTTTCATATCTCTCATTATTAATTGTTACTGGTACTGGTGCTTTTGGAACCAGATGTCGAACAAATTGAATCCGATGGAGAAGTTTACGTACGTCTCGCGAATCATATTGTCCTTCAAAGATCCCCTTTGTCCAAAATCCATACCAACTGTGATTCCGTTGTATCCGGGAAGCACGGGAAGGGTGGCTCCGAGGGTTATTCCGTAGGCACTTATCTTATTGTTATCCAATGTGTAATACTCATTTTTCCAGTAGGCTCCGGCACGGTATGCAATTCTTCGATAATAGTAGCGGATATCGTTGCGGCTGGGCACGAATTCGAAGCCGGCGCGCCAGGATTCGGCCACGGAAGCGGCAAACGAAGAACGTCCGGGACCTGTCAGCAGATTGCCTGTGAAGCCCTCGCGGGTGCTCACTCCGGTACTGCGCCAGTCGGACCTGGAGTAGTCCGCCTCGAACATAAGTTTGTCGCCGTAGCGGTAGGAAATTCCCACGCCTATTTCGCTCGCCAGGCTGACGTCGGGGGCTCCTTTCTTGAAATAAAGGGTATCGGAAGCTACGGAGCCGCTGGAGAAGCGGTAGCTCGTTACATCACCGTTAAGGCGCGCAGCGGTTTTGTAAGTGGCGCCGATAACGAAGGAACTGCGAGCCCCGACGGGCTGCTCGTACTGCAGTCCGAACTTGCCGGCTGGTGCGGTTACCTGAAGGATGTGGCCGTTGGATGCACCGTTGTACGAACCGTCGCTGAAGGTTTCCGCAAAAGTCTTTTCTATCTTGCCGAAGTGGTAGATGAATTCCGCACCTATCGAAAGGCGGCGCCAGAAGGTTACGCCGGCGGCTGCAAATATCTGATACAGACTGCCTTTGCCCGAAGCCGTGTAGGCCACATTGCCGACATTGCCGATAATGTTGGGGTCGGTGAAGATGTAGCCATAGTCATAGCCTGTGTCGGAGTAGGGCGAGATGCCCAGCATCATTGCCGAAGAACGCCAGATGGGAAAACTTATGATGCAGTCCGACATGTTCATGGTATTGGATGCCGAACGGGAATCCCCCTGACGGAAGATTTTGTTGTCCTGAAGCAGCGAGAAATCGGCCATGAAGGCCAGTGAGTCGCGTGCCGTGACGGAAGCAGGGTTGACAGGATTGAGGAAACGGTTGCTGCGGCCGGCGATTCCGACTCCGCCCATGGACTTGTTATAAGCGGTTCCGGGAGTAGCCAGGTCACCCACGGCAAAGATTGAATACGGGGTATAACTGCCGTAAGTCTGGGCCTTTGCACCCAGGCTGCACAGCGTCAGTAAAGCGACGGACAGTATGATACTACTGAATATTCTTCTTGACATAGTCATCAGTAATGATAGCCAGCCCCATCAAACCCAAATTGCAGACGACAAAGATGGAGTTTTTCATCTTCTTGGCAAAATAAATTGCGTCGCCGCCTGTGAAAATCACGATGTTTTCGGGGTTGGACCGAATGTATCCGTCTATTTCAAAGATTATACCTGAAATCACACCAGACTCGATTGACGACTGCAGGGAATCTCCCGGGAACTTTGATTCCGAGGGCATATCCACCAGCGGAAGGGCTTTAGAATAGCGGTTGATTGCCTTGAAACGGGTGCGGCAGCCAAGGGATATATTGCCTCCCAGATACCAGCCCTGGGAATCCATATAATCCACCGTGAGGGTGGTTCCAAGGTCGAACACAGTGCATGACTTGCCTTTGAAAAGGTATCTTGCCGCTACAAGCGATGCGGCCCTGTCATAGCTGAGGTAGTCGGGAATGCCATAAGGCGACAGGGCGTCGGGATGAGCCGGATCGAGTAAAATAAGGTACTGGGATGCCTCAGAGAGGGTTTTCTGCTCCTCTTCAGATATTACCCTTGCCGAAATAACCGCCATTACCAAGGGCATTTGCTTGTCGGTGAGGGAGGATATGAAGTCCATAACCTTCTCGCCCTGGTAACGGAAAGTCTTGCCCAGCACGGAGCCGTCCGACCAGGCTGCTTTTACGGCGGTGTTGCCTATTTCGACCAACAGATTTGCCATGTTCTCTGAAACACTAAACCGCAAAGTTACGATTTTTATTCTAATTTGCTTAAAATAGAGCGCGCTTTTTGGAGAGAATCCACTTTGCGGGTTATCAGTTTGAGCTTTCCTTCGCTTTGCTTGAGTTCCAGGTTGCAGGTGCCGGCATTCACTTTTTCGAGTATGCGCGAGAAAGTGTCGGAACGGAAATAAGGCGACATCTGGTTGGAAATGAAGAAGGCTATGAACATGCCGTTCTTGATTATCACTTTTTCAAATCCAAGACGAGCGCCCGCATTGCGGATTTTTACCACCTCGAACAGGTTTTCAACCTCGGGGGTGAGTTTGCCGAAGCGGTCGGCCAGCTGGACCTTGAACAGGTCTATTTCCTTGTCGGAACCGAGGGAGTCCAGCTGTTTGTAAATCCTTATCTTTTCGGCGGTTATATCAATGTAATCATCGGGAATCAGGGCCTGCTGGTCGGTTTCGACGGTGCAGTCGGTCGAGAAGGATCCGCGACCGCTCTTCTGTACGATTCCGGATTCTACACCAAGTTCTTCCATTGCTTCGGAAAGAATTTTCTGGTATGTTTCGAAACCCATGTCCATAATGAAGCCGCTTTGCTCGGCGCCCAGCAGGTTGCCGGCTCCCCGGATGTCGAGGTCCTGCATGGCTATGTTGAAGCCGCTGCCCAGATCGCTGAATTCCTCGATGGCCTTAAGACGGCGGCGGGCGTCGTCTGTGAGGGTGGTAAGGGGAGGAACTATCAAGTAGCAGAAAGCTTTGCGGTTGCTCCTGCCCACGCGGCCGCGCAACTGGTGCAGGTCGCTCAAACCTATGTTCTGGGCCTGGTTGATAATGATGGTATTGGCATTTGGAATGTCAAGGCCGTTCTCGATTATGGTGGTGCATAGAAGCAGGTCGTAGTCGCCCCTGATAAATTCCAACATTCTGTTTTCCAGCGCCTTGGATTCCATCTGGCCATGCGCCACACAAATCTTCATGTCCGGAATCATACGGTGCAGTATCTCCTGTATGGCCGGGAGTTCCTCTACTTTGTTATGCAGGAAGAACACCTGTCCGCCACGGTTGAGTTCGTACTCTATTATGCTCTTCATTTCAGCTTTGTCGAAGAGTATTATCTCGGTTTGAATGGGAATACGGTTGGGCGGAGGGGTGTTGATTATACTCAAGTCCCTGGCTCCAAGCAGCGAGAACTGAAGGGTTCGGGGTATAGGTGTGGCGGTAAGCGTGAGGGTATCGACGGAGGAGCGCAGCTGGCGGAGCTTTTCCTTGGCGGAAACTCCGAACTTCTGCTCCTCATCTATCACAAGCAAGCCTAAGTCCTTGAAAATAAATGCATCCGACAGTATCTTGTGAGTTCCTATAAGAATGTCGATCTTGCCTGCTTCCAGGCGCTTTTTGATATCGTTTATTTCTTTGGCGGTGCGCAGGCGGCTTACGTAATCGATGGTGCACGGGAGGTCCTTGAGACGCTCGGTAAATGTGGTGTAGTGCTGCAGGGCAAGGATGGTGGTGGGTACAAGAACCGCCGTCTGCTTGCCGTCGACGGCGGCTTTGAATGCCGCGCGTATAGCTATTTCCGTCTTTCCAAAACCCACGTCACCACAAATCAGGCGGTCCATGGGGCAGTTGTTTTCCATGTCGCGCTTGACTGCCTTGGACGCAAGTTCCTGGTCGGGAGTATCTTCATACATAAAAGACGATTCCAGTTCTTCCTGCAGATAGGTGTCGGGAGAGAAGGCATAAGCCTTTGACGCCTTGCGCTTTGCGTACAGCTGGATAAGGTCCTTGGCTATATCTTTAACCCTGGACTTGGCGCTGTTCTTCAGGGTTATCCATGTCTTGGATCCAAGTTTGTTTATCTTGGGTACGTCGCCGTCCTTGGAACGGAAGCGGGATATTTTGTGCAGGGCATGCACCGACACGAACACTACGTCGCCGTCGCGGTAGGTAAGTTTTACAACTTCTTTTATACGCCCGAAGTCGTCGCGCATACGTACCAGACCACCGAACACACCCACACCATGGTCGATATGTACCACATAATCTCCTATGTTAAAGGAGTTTAAGTCGTTTATGGTAAGTTGTTCCGTTTTTTCGACGCTACGCCTGATACTCACGCGATGGAAGCGGTCGAATATTTCGTGGTCGGTGTAGCAGCAGATGCGGTTCTGCCTGTCTATGAACCCGTTATGTATATTCTTTCCCTTTACGAAGTTGGGTATAAGGCCGCCGTTCTGGGAGAGGATTGATAATATACGGTTGAGTTGGGATTCCTTTTCGCCATATATATATACCTCATAACCGCTTTCTATTTTTTCCCTGAGATCTTCGGTCAGTAGTTCAAAGTTCTTGTTGAAAACTGGCTGAGGTGATATTTCAAAGTCAACAGTATCTACGTCCTGGCGTGACAGCGGGGTATCTATGAATACTCGTTTGAAGTCGCGGGTCAGCTGGACGAAGGGTTTGTCCTTGTACATGTCTGAGGAATCAAGCCAGATGGTTGAATTTTTTGGAAGAACGTCCAGCACGCACTGGCCCTCGTCGTCGCCTGAAGAAATTACATCGGATATTATGTCAGCGGAGGGACATTCTTCTATCGAGAGCTGGGTGTTACAATCGAACAGGTGGATTTTCTCTATCTCGTCGCCCCAGAAAGAAAGGCGGAAGGGGTGGTTGCGGGAATAGGAGAAAATGTCTATTATCGAACCTCTTATAGCAAACTGTCCGGGGGCGGATACAAAGTCGGCCTTTTCGAATCCCTTGGATATTAGGGAGTTGCGGAGGGTATCGAAACTAATGGTGTCGCCGGTTTTGATGGTGAGGATAGAGTCCTCGATACGGGCGGAGGCAGGCAGATATTCTTCTATTGCCTCGGGGTAGGTTACGATGAACAGGCGGGAGTCTGTGCCGGCAAGAATCTTTTCGATAGCGGCGGTACGCTGAACTCCGAGGGATGATTTATAGTTGCTGCGCTCGATGTTTTTACCGGAAGACGGCAGGAAGAATATGCAGTCGCCTTCAACTATTGAATACAGGTCGGATGAGCAGTACTCGGCAGCCTCGCGGTTAGGAAGGATTATGAAGTGGATGCCTTTTTGTGCTGCCTGTGACAGGACGAACCAGCGGGCGGACAGAAACAGGGAACGGCAGAAAACCTCTTTTTGGGAAGATAATCTGCTTACCAGGAGCGATGTCGACTTTTCGTTAATTAACATCTTTTATTTTTTCTTTTCAGGGAAGTACTTTTTATCCTGGAACCGTGGCCGCCCGTGGCCTCGTGAACGGGAGGGGCCCGCCGCTTGCGGTGGGAGGGATAGGACCGCAGGTCCGTAGTTCCAGGATAAAAAGTACTTCCCTGAAAAATATTTCAATCATCTATGTTTATAAACCTGTTGAAAACCCTGTTTAAAGTAATGTTGATTTCGGTTTTAAAACAAGGTTCAGGAGTTTTTCACAGGTTTTTTAATCTTGCTGTAACAGGTTTTTAAACAATCTTATAATTTATAATTTATTGATATTCAGTATTATAAATTAGTTTTTAACAAATCAACCAAAGTAAAAAAACAACATCAAATTATAAATTAAAAGAACTATATTTGTAATTGTAAAGGAAGAACCGAAATGTCAGATTTCAATCCTCACGATACAAACGAGGGCAAAGATAAGGATTTGGACGGAATAATCCGCCCAAGGGAACTGGAAGATTTTACCGGTCAGCCAGAAATAGTATCAAACCTCAAAGTTTTCATACGAGCTGCCAAGATGAGGGGTGAGCCCCTGGATCATACCCTTTTCCATGGTCCTCCCGGTCTTGGAAAGACCACCCTTGCCCATATCATCGCCAACGAGATGGGGGTGAACATGAAGATTACTTCCGGTCCGGTGCTGGACCGTCCCGGGGATCTGGCCGGCCTGCTTACTTCCCTCGAGCCTGGAGACGTCCTTTTTATAGACGAAATCCACCGTCTGTCGCCTGAGGTCGAGGAGTATCTGTATTCTGCAATGGAGGATTATGTAATTGATATAATGATAGATAAGGGACCAGGTGCCAGATCTGTCCGTATCACGCTTAATCCTTTTACTCTGGTAGGAGCCACCACCAGGGCCGGTCTGCTTACTGCTCCCCTTCGTGCCCGCTTCGGGATAAACAGCGGCTTGGAGTACTACGACACTGCCCAGCTCGTGAAGATAGTTAAGCGCAGCGCAGCAATCCTTAACATAGGTATTGACGAGGATGCCGCCAGGGAAGTGGCCCTGCGCAGCCGCGGAACCCCCCGTATAGCCAACGGCTTGCTGAGGCGCGTGCGCGACTTTGCCCAGGTGGTCGGAGACGGACACATCAACCTTTCCATAGCCAAGTATGCGCTGGATAAGCTTAATATCGACACACGCGGCCTGGATGTAATTGATAACAAGATACTTAGGACTATTATAAATACCTTCAAAGGAGGTCCTGTGGGAGCCAATACCATAGCCACGGCCATTGGTGAAGATCAGGGCACCTTCGAGGAAGTATATGAGCCATTCCTAATAAAAGAGGGATTCATAGTCCGTACCCAGCGCGGCCGCATAGCCACCGAACTCTCCTATAAGCACCTCGGCCTGGTCAAGGAACCCGAAGAGGGCACTCTGTTCGGACAGTGATCTGCTTTAGGGCAGTATAGTGTAGGCTAATGTCATATGCAGATAATACCTTTATTCCTACATGTCTGCGTCAAGCGTCCTTCCATGACCTCGCCTAAGTGCTAGATTCCTTAGCCGTCTAATCCCCGGCGGGGACGACTAAATGTGTTTATTTGCCGTTCGAATACAGGATATTACCTTTTTTATCTACGACTTTCATCTTAACTGCAACAGGGTTGGCTCCATCATATTTATATAAAGTATCCAGACTCGGGTATGCATAATCCAAAGCATAGAAACGCCCGTCATCTTTCAGACGCTGCAAATATTCGAGTTTTTCAGATATTTGTTCAGCGCTTGTCAATGACATATCAGTCAGATACCCAAGAAAGAAACAGTCCTTATCACTCTTTAGTACATAAGTATACAGATACGGCAATGGTGGGCATCGCCAATACCTTGCGAGTCTACTTTCAGCCGTAATGAACACCTGCCCGGAAGTGTCAAAATACAAGCCAAGATCAAGATTATAGTAGTTTTCATTATCAACTTTAGCTTTCACCCGGTCAACGACTTTCCCATTCCTTAGCAGTTCCAGAGTGACTTCATCTCTATCATATCTTCGAACCGTAATATTTCCATATTCATACTCGTATTGATAATAATAAAACAGTCCCGATTTGTTGTAAAAAAAAGATACTCCTATAACCAGAAGAGCGCATATTACTAAATCCAGAATGATGATTTGTTTTTTATTCATTGTTCTTCAAGTATTATATACCGTTAGAATACAGTATGGAACCGTTTTCATCCACCACTCTCATTTTCACGGCAAGAGGGTTTTGACCCCAACTGTTATAGAGTGTATCCATTCCAGTGCTACCAATATCCAAAGTATAAAAGAAACCATGACTTTTCATGAAGGATAGGTAACTAAGATAATCGTACAAGCCGTATACCGTGATATTATCCCTAAAGCCGAAATAATCAAGAATAAAACTACCTTTTTTTCTTTTAAATACCGAGGTATTTATCCAGCATCGTCTAAAACGGAAATAGTTAACACTTCGATCTGGATTATATTCAGGAACAATATAAACCGAATGATAATTTGTGAAATACAAATCAAAGAGAATACTATAGCCCTTATCCCGTTGACTAATTCTCGCTTTAACTTTGTCGATAACTTTCCCGTCTCTAACTAATTCCAGCATAACATGATTAGTCAGATCATATCTACGAACCAAAACATCTTTACATTCATATTCATAATGATATTTCTGAACACTACGAAAAGAACGCGGTCCTTCAGAGCAGAAGGAACATAAGATGATTGTCGCAACTATTGCCAGGATTATACTTATTCTTGTCATGTTTTTCTTTTTAAAGTTGCCTCGCCAGAAACAAAATTACTAGGCTCCTAGCGAGACAACTGACTAATGAATGCTTTTATAAAACTGTTTCCCAGCCCTCTGAGATAAACGAGATATTTTGTTCTCTCCAAATTGTCCGATCAAGACAAAAGCTACTCCTTTATAAGATAACGGTATAGGAGCCATTACAAATAATGCAGCATTGATACAAGTTCTGGTTGTATTATTGCCGGATAAATTATAAAACCCATATCCAAAGTCTATAGTAGGTGAAAACACTCCTCTTGACGCCGAAAAATATCCAGCCACAAAATTGCCGGCATCACGAGGTGACGCATACTTACCAAATAATAGAGAGCCCTTATGCTTATACTTCTCTTGTTTTTTTAAATCCCAAATACCATTTTTTTGTGCATTTTTCATATACTCGCTTAGTGAAGGATTGGCATCTATTATCGATTGGACAGCATCTGTTAATTCGGTTGAATTAAAGTCAATGGTAATGCTTGTATTGGCATTGGCTATTATTTTATTAGTGGTGCTATTTGCAAAACTGAAAATATGAATAGACTCGCCCATTTTGTGACAATAGCGCAATGAATGTACCTTCCAGAGCGTTTTCTAATGTACCGTCTGTGACGGATTCAAATGTACCACTTCAGATGTGGT